>NZ_WNKT01000069.1 GCF_009720725.1 Allochromatium palmeri | reverse complement strand
GTGAAATTATTGATGGTTATGGATCTGAATATAAAATTGCGTTTTCATCTGTTTAATTTTTTTAATGAAAGTACTTATTGGCGTCATGGATGGTGACATGCCTCGTAGCTTACATGCAGGCACACGCTCTGATTGGTCTGAACCTTAGGCCATTCGATTGCGGCTTGAATATGTATGCCTTTTCGATGAGCGCATGCTTGATTTTTCTATCGTTGCAAATCAAGTTGCCCAGCCTGATGGAGAAAGTTGTTATTCTCGTTTCAAAGGGCACGTATGGAATATTTCTGATCCACGTTCTCGTATTGTTCGAGCTTGGCGCGCGAATCAATTTCCAGCCATACAAAGAAAATATCATCATATATTCCATCATAATAAGCGGGGTCGTTTTCGTCGTGTCTTTTCTGTTATCCTCAGTGATCGATTTTCTGATCTGCAATCGCTTAATACGTTTACTCTCAGGCAAGAGGCGACGCGAGGAAGTCACGGTCGACTGACAAGCATGGTAGAAGATATGGCAGAAGACATTGTCGCGATAGCCCCAATACAGATGGAACAGGAACTGATCGGCATACCAGCCATAGAGCGTGTCCGGCTCGGCGAGGGCCAGGCGGGCCAGCGTGGGGAAGTAGTAAGCCAGACCCTCTGGCGTGATGAAGCACAGCGGATCCCAGCCGGGGTTGCCGACATCGGCCAGTGACAGGGTCTGCCGATCACGGGCCCGCAACAGGCCGTCATGCTCCGCGCATTCCTCGCAATGCAGATAGTTGGTAAAGTGCTCAGGCCGTGGCACCGTACCAAAGGCGGCGTCGATACGTAACAGCAGGGTGAGTTTCTGGGCCTGCATGGCCAACACCATCGCGGTCATGATTGAGGCCACGAGCCTACCAAGACTGGAAGCGGCCCACGAGTCCCCCAGATTGGATCCAGGTTCAAACGACACCGAGGACACATCGATGCACATCGCGCTGTTTGGCGCCACCGGCGGCACCGGCCGTCAGGTACTGGCGCAAGCCCTGGAGCAAGGCCACCGGATCACGGCCCTGGTCCGCGATCCGTCCAAACTCACCCCGCACCCCGATCTGACGCTCGTCACAGGCGATGTGCTCGACCCGGCGGCAGTCGCACGCTGTCTCGCCGGAACGGACGCCGTGGTCTGCGTGCTCGGCTCGCATGGGTCCAAGACCCCGATCGAGGCCCGGGGGACCGAACGGATTCTCACGGCGATGCAGGAGTTGGGCGTGCGCCGCCTGGTGGTCGTGACCTCGCTCGGGGTCGGCGAGAGTCGCGCCCAGTTGGCCTGGCCCTGGCGGCTGATCATGGACCTGACGCTCAAGGCGATCCTGGAGGCCAAGGCCGAGCAGGAACGGCTGGTGAAGGCCAGCGGTCTGGACTGGATCATCGTGCGCCCCGGTGGTCTGACCGATGGCCCACGCACCGGCGCCTATCGGTTCGGGACCGATCCGACGCTCAAGGCCGGGCGTGTCAGTCGCGCCGATGTGGCTGACTTCGTGTTGCGGCAGCTCAGTGAGGACAGCTTTCTGCATCAAGCCCCGGCTGTGACCTGACGGCGCCGTGGCGGTCTGTCACCAATGCCCCGTGCCCGATTCGCCCTTGAACGGCCCCACGACCTCTGAGGTGATCCAGCCACCATAGTAGCCGCCGGCTTGCGCGCGGACCGTCTCGCCGGCGCGGGCGCGTTCGAGAGCCTCCTGATCGATAGACATGACGGATCTCCTGACGGATAACGAGCGGGATCGGGTTCAGGCTATCATCCATGATCTCTGTCCCCGACCACCCTGGAACGCTCATGGAATTCTGCATCGCTCGGCGCATGTTCATCCTCTGGATGTTGGCTCTGCTGCTGGTGTCGCGTTCGGCTGTCGCTGAAGACCCGGACATCGCGCGCCTCTTCGTCGAACGCGGCCTCACCGGTACGCTGGTTCTGTCATCGTTGCAGACCGACAAACAGGCGCTGTCATGGCGTCAGCGCCTGACGCGCGAGGCACTGCAAGCCAAGGAGATTATTCAATGATCGATACATCGCTGTCACAGGGGCGCGGTTGGCTTCTGGCGCTGGTCCTCACCGTCGCCGCATCGCCAGCGGCTGCCCAACTGGCCCAGCAAGCCTTCCAGGTCGTCATCACCCGCGCCGGGCACGACTGTCAGGGCATCGAGCGCACACGCGCACTTGGCGCAGGCTCGAACACGGATGCCCTGGTGGCTGTGGCCTGCACCAGGGGCGGGCGTCATGTGGTCGCCATCCACACCGACAACAGCGTCTCCTACATGAGCGCATGCGAGGCCTTCGCCACGGGTACGGGACTAGTCTGCTTCGACGGACAGTCGTCGCGGTGATCGAGCGGCCCGCGATCAGGCACACTCACGATGCCTCTTCAGGTTGCTGAGAGGCCCTGGCCATGTCGCCGATCACACCCACGAACGCCACCGCCACGGAAACCAAAGCCATTGAACAGGCGTTCCAGCGCTATCTTGACGTGTATTTCACGCAACGGGATCTGGCTGCAACCCTAGCCCTGCTCAGCCCGGCGATCACGGGGTTCGGAACCGGTCGCGACGAAACGGCCATGACCTTCGCCATGGTGTCACAACTCTATCGGCGCGACATTGAACAGGCCCCGAATCCCATTGCCTACCACCTGCGGCATCCGCCGCACATTCAGTTCCTATTCCCGAATAGGGGTCTGGTCAACGCCGAACTCGATTTGCATACGATGGTGCTCGATCAGGCCGTCAGCTTCTACCACCTGCGCTTGAGCCTGGTCTTCATCCGACAGGACAGTGACTGGCTGATCGAGCACATGCACCTTTCACTGCCGACTCAGGTGCATGGCGAGGATGAAGCCTATCCACTCAAGGAACTCGAAGCCCGTAACCAGGTGCTCGAACGCCTCGTCAACAAAAAGACCCAGGAGCTTCAGCAAGCCCTCTCCGAAATCGCCCGCATCGCCACGACCGACCCGCTCACGGGGCTGTCCAATCGGCTCAGGATCGATGAATATCTGGACGCCGCCATCCAGCGGGCTCAGGACGCCGCCTATTCGCTCTCGCTGATCCTGCTGGATCTCGATCACTTCAAGCACATCAACGACACCTATGGTCATCTCCAGGGCGATCGTGTCCTGATCGAATTATCCGCTCTCCTGTCGGCGACGATCCGCCCCACGGATCTGCTGGGCCGTTGGGGCGGCGAGGAGTTTATCGTCATCTGCCCCGGTATGACACTGGACGCGGCCGTCGAACGCGCTGAGCAGCTGTGCGCGGCGGTGCGTGCGCAGGCCTTGGCAGGTCTGGAACAGCCGCAAACAGCCAGCCTGGGAGTAGCGAGCTATCGCGTCGGTGAGTCGCTTGACGATCTGATCGCGCGGGTCGATGCCGCCTTGTATCGCGCGAAACTCGACGGGCGCAACCGTGTCGTCCAGGCGCTTTAGAGCCAGCGGTTTCGGGCTATCATCAACGATTTCCGCCCTCGACCACCCTGGAACGCCCATGGAATTCTTCGCCACAGCGGCCGCTGACTGGACCGCCGCGTCACTTCATCAGCACCTGACCGGACCGCGTCTGAGCGAGCTTTGCGCCTCCATCGATCGCGTGCTGCACTGGGATGACACCGGCGATCAGGGCGAGATCTATTGTCTTTGGGGACAGTTCCAGGTGCGTCGCGAGTGCATCCGGGACGGGGTGCGCTTCACGTTGCCGACCTGCCCCAATGCCTTGGCCTGGACACTGACGGCTCAGGAGGAGTCGGCCGCGTCGGGGGCGGGTGTCCTGATCCACGCCACCATCAATCGCACCGAGCATGACCCCGACTTCATCGAATCCATCGAGGCCTTCGTCGAGGACTGGCGGACGGGATTGGCACGTCCGGTGACCGCTTGAGTCGCCGATGGAGCTACACGCCGCCGAAGCCCTGGCCCAACGCGAACTGCGTCGTTTCCCCGAACTGGCTGACTGGTCCTTCGGCTGGAACCGTCGCCGCCGGGCGCATGGGCTGTGCCGTTACGATCGGTGCCGCATCGAGCTCTCAGCCCTGCTGACAGCGCGCGAGCCGGATCAGGCGCTCATCCTCAACACCATTCGCTATGAGATCGCCCATGCGCTCGCCGGTCCCCGCGCAGGGCATGGACCGCAATGGCGGGCTTGGGCCGAGCAGATCGGCTGCACGCATATTGCCGGCTCGCGCGCCGCCTCACCCGAGGCCGAACCCCTGCCGGCGCGCTATGTGCTGGTAGCCCTCGTCGATGGGCAGGAGCAGGTGATCCGGCACTATCACCGCCGTCCGTCGCGCGCCTTTCTCGACTCGCTGCCGCAGCGCCATGTACGCGGACGGCCCGAGACACGCGGGACGTTGCGCCTGGAGCGGGTGCAGGCTGATCGCCACCGGCCCTGATGTGGCTATCCGCTGGTTCATGCTGATTGGCACGATCAGGCAGAGGGGGATCGCGACCATCCTGTTCTCGACTACGGGCTACCGCCAAGGTCAGCTTCGCCGCACGCCTTGAGGGGACTGCTGGACGGGTGTTCAGTCACCCTGGTCGGTGTCGGTGATCCGGGTTTTCTGCTTTTTCTCGTCTGGTCGAGAGGTGCCGGGCTTGTATAGCGAGGGGCGCAGCTTTTTTTATATATTTCAACTTTTAAGAGTTTTAGAGCGACTAAATCACTTAAAAATCAAATGTATACAAGCATATTTAGGGAGGAATCCTGGAGCTGAAGCGGAGGAATCCTGGATTTTGTGGGGAGGAATCCTGGAACTGAAGCGGAGGAATCCTGGACTTTGTGGGAGGAATCCTGGAACAAAAGCGGAGCAATCCTGGGTATAATGTGAATTCCTCCAAAGAGATTCCACAAATGTCTAGCCGCCAACTCACAGTGACGAAGGCGAACTCCCTTGTGGAGGCTACTTATCACCTCACTTTGGCCGAGCAGCGCCTGCTTCTCCTGGTCATCTCCAGGCTGGATAGTCGCGTTGAACTGGATTCCAGGATTCCTCACACAATCACCGCCGCCGAGGTGATGACGGTCTTTCAGGTCGGTGAGTCACGCGCTTACCAGATCCTGGAAGAGGCCGCCGAGCGGCTCTACGCTCGATCAGTGACGATCCATGAGCCCGACCCCCGCCAACCCAACCCAAGTCAGATCGACTGGTTACGCGCTGGGTCGCTGCCGTCAACTACAAACCGGGCACAGGCGCAATCGAACTGTTCTTCGCGCAACCCATCATGCCCTTCATCAGCCAACTGAAGGCCCGCTTCTGTCGGTACCATCTGGCCAATATCGCGCCGATGTCTTCGGTCTATGCCGTGCGGCTTTATGAGCTTTTGATCCAGTGGCGCGATGCCGGTACCCGTCGCGTCGAGCTGGATTGGCTGCGCGAGCGGTTTCTTCTGGGTCAGAAATACGCCAGCATTCGCGATTTCAAGCGGTACGTTCTCCAGATTGCCGTCGACCAGATCAACACCCACAGCGACCTCTGGGTAAAGTGGGAGCAGCACAAACGCGGTCGCGTGGTCCATGCCCTGACCTTCACCTTCGGCCCCAAGGCCGAGAAGAAGCCCGAGAACCAATCGGCCTCCCCGGCCAAGCCTAAGCCGGCTAAGCCCAAGCTCACGCGCGCCTACATTGAACAGCACGCCTATCCAGGAGAGAGCTGGGAAGAGGCCACCGAACGCTTGCGCGGCAAGTTAGAGCAGGAGTGGCGGGCCTCGATCGCCTCATGAATCTGTTCTGGAGACATGCGCTATGGCTACGCCCAGCGATCCCCATGACCCGGTACTAACCGTGCGTAATCTCTTCGCCGATCTTCCGACACTCACCAGCGGTGAGTGCTTCGAGGAACTGGCCGTCTGTCGGGGCGTGCGCATCGAGCGCATTCTGAGTAGCGACCAGCCCGAGTCCGTGCTCTACGATCAGGCGCAGGACGAGTGGGTCTGCCTACTTCAGGGTGAGGCGCGGCTGTGGATCGCGGGGGATGACGTCGAACTGCGGGCGGGCGATCACGTCCTGATCCCGGCTCACACGCCGCATCGGGTGCTGAACACCTCACGCGAGCCGCCCTGTCTGTGGCTGGCCGTGCACATCCATCCGCATGAGCAATGACCGGGGCACCTATCTGGTGCGGCTGATCCCCGAGCACTCAGGGCCGGTGCGCATCGGGCGGCTCGGCACCCTCACACTTGCCGGTGGGGAACTGCTCTATGTCGGCAGTGCCCTGGGTCCGGGCGGACTGGCGGCGCGCTGTCGTCATCACGGGCGAGTGTCCGCACGTCCGCATTGGCATCTGGATTATCTGCGTCCGCACTGTCGGGTGGGGGGCTGTTGGGTCGCACGCGGACTGGAGCGGCGCGAGCATGTCTGGGCGCGCGCACTCGGCACCATGCCGGGCACCTCCTGGCCACTGGCCCGCTTCGGGGCGAGCGACTGCGACTGTCCGGCGCATCTGATCCGGCTGGAGCAGACACCGGAGACGGCGGCGCTCAGTGGGCTGTTGGGCGTGCCGCTGGTGTGGCGGGCGGCGCGGGATCAGTTCGAGGAGTTTGATGCATGACGGAGACATCGATGGAGAGTGCGCTGTGGTCGGCTGAGGCGATCAAGGTTGAGGCCGAGCCTTTGCCCGGCGTCAAAGACGAGGGATCGCCCACGGATGAGCGCGCATCATCCGCGCCTGTCGTGGCCGGCGAGTCTGTGCCGGCAGACGAGATCGTCGAGCGACCCGAGGAGCGTTCCCCGGTCGCCAAGCGCATTATCCCGCTCCAACCTCCCCGTTCCGTCGCCCTCTACATCGACGGCGACAACCAGTCCCCGGCCATTGCGCGCGATCTGCTGGCGAGCGTTCGGCAGGATTTGGGGCTGGAGGTCTCGCGCGTGGTGCTGGCTGGCAATGATCACGGTCACACCGTGCCGCGCTGGCAGGCGGCGCTGGCCAAGGAGGCGCTGTCCGAAGATCGGATCGTGGCGCTGTGCGTGCCCAAAAAACCGGAGGCGGCGGATCTGGCCTTGATCCTGGAGCTGGGAGCGGCCATGGAGCGGCATCGTCAGGGACCGGATCTGGTGGTGATCGTCTCGCGCGATGAGTGGCTGATCGGAGCGGCTGAGGCGGTGCGGGCGCGCGGCTGTCGGGTGTGGGTTGCCTATGCAGAGAACGACGCGGTGCCGGCTCAGACTCCGTTGCCGACGCTGTTGCTGCCGGCGATCAATCGCGCTCAGGCCCAGGTCAGAGCGGCGACCGCCGGCGTCAAGACGCCAACCGAACGCACACTGCCGACAGTGTCCACGTCCACAGTCCCATCCACGCCGGCGGCTCCAACGGCCAAGCCCACGGCGGCAGCTCCCGCCGTTCAGCCGACTCCATCGCACACGAAGCTGCTTGCTCAGGTGCGTGCGCAGTGCCAGGTACAACCGGGCGGCGGGTATCTGGCGACTGAGGTCGGACAGGTGCTCTACACCCTTGGACTGACCGACAAGGCGGCACGAACCCGATTCCTGAAGGCGATCGACGGCTTGCAAGAGGCGGGGGCAGGTGGCGCCAAGCGCCTGATATTCTGAGTCTATTCTGTAATAAGTCACAGTGACTTAAGTTAATCTGACTTGACTTGACTTAAGTTGAAATGACTTAACTTAAGTCACTTTAAGTCAAAGTGACTTACTTTGACTTACGGACTCAGGTTGTCAGGCAAATTTCCATCGATTAGTGTTCGATTCTGAAGCACACCGGAAAGCGGGAAGAAGCTGGCTGGAGATGCGGAAGGCATCGACTCAGTGCGTGGCGGTCGTCCGGGCTAAGGCGATGTCACCAGTCGTCCCTGCTCATAGTCCGCGATGGCCTGCCGGATCTCGGCGCGTGTGTTCATAACGAAAGGGCCGTACTGGACGATGGGTTCGTTCAGCGGACGTCCGGCCAGGATCAAGACCTGAGCGTTCTGGTCGTCGGTCTGGAGTTCTATCGTCTCACCGCTGGCCAGCACCGCCATTTGGCGTGGTTCGATCCAGTGTCCGGCGACCTGGATCCGTCCCGAGACCCCATAAACCAGCGCGCGCTGGCCTGATGGAATGGGCACCTCCAGCCGGGTCCGGGCCGGCAGGCGCGCATCCAGATAGGTCGGCTCGGTGACGATCCCGCGCACGGCGCCCTGGACCACGGACTCACCCTGACTGAAACACCCGGCGATCACCCGCACCGCGACGCCATCGGCGCGCGTAACCACCGGGATCGCCTCAGCCGGAAAGTGGCGGTAAGCCGGGTCGGTCAGCTTGTCGCGCGCCGGTAGGTTGATCCAGAGCTGAAAGCCGCGCATCCGGCCCGAGGTCTGACGCGGCATCTCGGAATGGATCACGCCCCGTCCGGCCGTCATCCATTGCACCCCGCCGGCGGCCAGAATCCCCGTATGCTCCAGATGATCCTCATGCACCATCTCCCCTTCGAGCATGTAGGTGACGGTCTCGAAGCCGCGATGCGGATGGGGCGGGAAGCCGGCGATGTAGTCGTCCGGTTCGTCCGAGCCGAACTCGTCGAACAGCAGGAAGGGATCGAAACCGCGCATCCCGTCCGGCCCGACGAGGCGATGGAGTCGGACGCCGCCGCCATCGGCGGCCGGCTGTGCCGTCAGGATTCGTTCAATCGACATCGGGGTCATGAGACACCTCCCCTGGCCAGTGGCAGACGTTCGAGGTCGGCCTCGGCCGCCGCCAGACTCACGCGGCGCGGTTCCTCGCCCAGATTGAGCGCCTCGGCATAGACGAATTCGACGTCGGTGATCCCGAGGAACCCGAGCATGGTGCGCAGATAGCTGCTCTGGGTGTCGGTCGGCTGACCGCGATGCTTTCCGCCCCGACTGGCGAGGATGACGGCGCGCTTGCCGGTCAGCAGCCCTTGCGGACCCTGCTCGGTGTAGCGGAAGGTGACACCCGCGCGTGCGACATGATCGAACCACGCCTTGAGCGGACTCGGGATGCCGAAGTTGTACATGGGCACGCCAAGCACCAGTCCATCAGCGGCCTGGAGTTCCCGGATCAGGGTATCGGCGGACTCGGCGATGGCCTGTTGCTCGGGCGTGCGCTGCTCGGCCGGAGTCTGGATCGCCGTCAGACGTACCGCGTCGAGATGCGGGATCGGCTCGCGACCCAGGTCGCGATGTGTGACCTGGAGGCCGGGTTGCTCAGCACGCCAGCGGGCGATGAGACGCGCGGCCAGGGTCGAAGAGACGCCTTCACCGGAAAAGAGACTGCTGTCGATGTGTAGGATCTGGGGCATGAATGTGTCCTCGCGTGATGTGATGTCTTGGAGTAGCGATCAGGTTAGATCAAAATCGACGATGGATTCATGCTGACTTCAACCCTTATTCATCGTCTTATTCGATCAAATCATGTCCAACACACCACCCCGGACCACGCTGGAGCAATGGGCGCTCCTGGAGGCACTCGACGAACGCGGGAGCTTCGAGGCGGCCGCCGAGTCGCTGAACCGCACGCAGTCTTCGGTCAGCTACGGACTGAAGCGACTCCAGGAACAGCTCCCCGTGACGGTATTGGAGTCGCAAGGACGTCGCACGGTCCTGACCGAACCGGGTCGGCTCCTGCTGCAACGCGCGCGCGTGCTGCTGCACGAATTCAGACGGCTGGAGCATCTGGCGGCGACGCTGGGGCAGGGCTGGGAGACGACGGTTCGGCTGGCGGTGGAGATTGTGATGCCGCTCGAACCGCTGTTGGAGGCACTGGCGCGGTTCACCGAGCAGGCTCCGCAGACGCAGGTGCAGCTCGTCGAGACCGTGCTGTCGGGAACCAGCGAGGCGCTGGTGCGGCATCAGGTGGATCTGGCCATCACGGGGCTGATTCCGCCGGGGTTCATCGGCGATCCGCTGCTACGGGTCGATTTCGTGGCTGTCGCCCGACACGACCATCCCTTGCATCGTCTGGAGCGCATGCTCACGCTCGACGATCTACGCGCACATCGTCAGGTCGTGATCCGCGACACCGGGAATTGGCGTCCGGTCGACAGCGGTTGGCTGGAGGCCGAGGAACGCTGGACGGTGTCGCATCTGCGCACGGCCATCGCCCTCATAGAGCGCGGTTTGGCCTTTGCCTGGATTCCGGAGTCATCGATTCGCGCCGAACTGGCGCGTGGCGAACTGCGTCCGCTGCCGCTGGAATCCGGCGGCCACCGGCCCGAGACGCTCTATCTGGTTCTCGCTGATCCGACGAGGGCCGGTCCGGCCACGCAGGCGCTCGGGGCCTGTCTGCATGAGCGCGCGCAGGCGTTTCAGTCGGTGGGTCGGAATGCCTGAGCCATTTCCAGGGCAAGATCAATCGCACACGAAAATTCTCGCTCAGGTGCGCGCACAGTGCAGGTGCAGCCAGTCGGCGGGTATCTGGCTAACGAGGTCGGACAGGTGCTCCACACGCTGGGACTGACCGACAAGGCGGCACGGACCCGGTTCCTGAAGGCGATCCCTGGCTTGCGGGAAGCGGGAGTGGGCAGCACTAAGCGCCTGATATTCTAAGGCTATCCGGCGATGAGTTACAGTAACTTAACTGATGTTACGCAGGAGGCCGAGGATCTGCTAGGTTGCGCGGATGAACCAAGACTTTCTCGAAATCTACACCGATTACCTGATCAGCACCTTTGGGTCGGCCACGGCCACAGGGTTAG
>NZ_WNKT01000068.1 GCF_009720725.1 Allochromatium palmeri | reverse complement strand
GATGGCGCCTCCTATCATCGCGCCGGGGCCGTGCGCGAGCTCGCTCAGGAGCTGTCGATCACCCTCCAACCGTTGCCCGCCTATAGCCCAGACTTCATGCCGGTGGAAGCGCTGTGGCGATGGTTACGCGAGGAGGTCACCTACCATCATTGTCACGCCACGGCCGAGGAATTGGTTCAACGGGTCAACCACTTTGTTCACACCATCAATGCCGATCCCTTCGCCATCGCTGACCGACTCTGGACCAAAACTACGCTCGATCCAGAGGAAGAGAAATTACGCATCCCGGCCTAGTCGAGGTTTAGCTGGATCGCCACCACGTTCAGCCGGCACGCTTCAAGCCTCGAATCGTGGGTCCACCCTGACCCCAGGGTGGGCCCAGCCACGACCACAAGCTGGGTCCAGCCTGGCCCCTAAACGAACGAAGTCTTAACGAACAAAGACAACGTCCCGCCCGCCCACCCCTCGGTGAGCCTGATCAAACGCGGACTCAGGAGACAGCCAGCCAAAACGGCGCGCCATCGCTCACGCACAGCAAATGTGTGCGCACAGGACTCGACAGCGGCGAAGAAATGCGGTTAGGATGGCCACCGTCGCGGGGGTGTTACCAGCACCGCACCGCACAAAGCCCCGACTGATCGAGAGTCGAGCGCACCAGTGGCCGGCGCCATTCTAGCAGAGTCCCCAAGGACGATTCCGTCTCGACGCCCCCACACGCGATCCAACTCAATCCAGTCGGTGGTCTCCGAACCCTAAACCTTGGAGATTGCCGAATGTTCGTCCAATTTGCCGCCTCACCGGTGGACATCCTCGACTGGCAGCGCCGTGTCCTGTCCGAACCCACGCTGAGCCACACCGCCAGCCGCATCGCCACCCGACTCTCGCTCTACATCAACTCGACCACCGCCTGCGCCTGGCCCTCGCTGCGCCGACTCGCGCGCGACTCCCAAACCTCCTACAGCTCCGTCAAACGCGCCATCAAGGATCTGGTCGCACTGAACCTGTTGCAGGTCGAACCCGGCGACGCCCAACACACCAACCGCTATCGCGCCCTGCTGCACGTCGCCGCCCCATCCGTGCACACCGACGCCGCGCCCATCACCCCACCGCCGGCGACCACCGAGATCGCCCCGGTCCCCACGCGCACCACACCCGAGAGCCAACCCGCCCCCGAACCAACGCCGACACCCGCCGCACCGCCCCCCGTCGACGATCCGCAGATCACCCAGGTCATCGACCACCTCAACCAGCGCGCCGACACCGCCTTTCCCAGCACCCCCGGCAGCCAGAGCCACAGCCTCGTGCACCAGGCCCTGCGCACCCAGCCGCCCGAAACACTGTGCGCCGTCATCGACCTCAAAGTCAGCCACTTGGGCCGGAACCGAACGCGCTCGCTACCTGCGCCCCGAAACCCTGTTCAAACCCGCCAAGCTCGAAGGCTATCTCTCCGAACTGCACCAACAGCGCACCGCCGCCTCCGCGCCGTCAGACCCATCGGCCCCGTCAGCGCCCCGACAACAGACACCCAACCGCCCCCGCACCCCGGACAGCGACGCCGTCTACTCCGCCGCCCACACCCTCTACATCCCCGAGCCGCCGCCAAAGCGCGCGCCCGAAGCCGTCGTGCGGCCCCATTTCGACGCCATGTACCGCATGCTCGGCGTCCGCCCGCGCCGCCCTGATCCCACGCCGCCGGCCAACACAGATGGCCAGTCCCCCGGATCCTGACTAGACTCGCCACCATGAACCATCCCATCGACCCCAAGATCGACTGCGTCTTCAAGGCCCTGCTCGGGGCGGAGTCCAATCGTGCCCTGCTGATCCACTTCCTCAACGCCAACCTCGGCCCGGCACTCCCCGCCCCCATCACCGACGTTGAAATCCTCAACCCCTACAACGACAAAGAATTCCTCGACGACAAGCTCAGCATCGTCGACGTCAAAGCACGCGACCAGCGCGGCTGCCTACACCAGATCGAAATCCAGCTCCTCGCCAACCGCGACCTGCTCGCACGCATCCTCTACACCTGGGCTGACCTCTACAGCGCCCAACTGCACAGCGGCGAGGACTACAGCCTCCTCAAACCCACCTACGCCATCTGGCTGCTGGGCGAAGACCTGCTGCACGAGCGCCCCGAGTGCATCCACGAATTCCGGATGCGCGACACCGCCGGTCGTCTGCTGCTCGACCACGGCGGCATCTGGCTGCTGGAGCTGAACAAATTCCACGCCGACGCCGTCCAAACCGAACAGGAACGGTGGCTGAAGTTCTTCAAAGACGGCGAGCAGCTCGACGCCGACGCCCTGCCCTCTTGGATGCACACCGACGAAATGAGGCAAGCCATGAATACCCTGAAAGCCTTCTCCGACAAAGACCGCGCCTATCACGCCTATCAGGCGCGCCAGAACTATCTGCGCGAACAACGCGGTATCCAGCGCCACCTGGAAGAGTTGAAGGCTGAAGCCGAACAGCAACGAGCGGCGCTCGAACAGGCGCAGGCCCGGGAGGAACTGGAGCGGGCCGCCAAAGAAGCCGCTTTAGCCGAAATCGCACGCCTCAAAGCCCAACTGCACGGCCAGGATCGCACTGATTCGACCGATTGACATCCGCCTCAAGAAATGTTGATACTTCGTATATCTACTAGATATACAGGGATGCCGTCATGCGTGATGCCGCTATCAACCTCAGAGCCCTGCCCGAGCAGCGAGATCTCATTGATCAGGCGGCTTCGGCGCTGGGTAAAAACCGCTCGGACTTTATGCTGGAGGCCGCCTGTGAGCGCGCCCGATCCGTGCTGCTCGACCAAGTGTTCTTCAGTCTGGATGCGGACAAATTTGAGCAATTCCTCGCCTTGCTCGACGCCCCGCCCGCACCCAATCCGGGTCTGGAACGCCTGATGGCCATCAAAGCACCCTGGGATGCCGAGTCCCAATGACTCATCGCCTTGTGTCGCTCCAGCCGTTGTCGGTCGAGCACCAACTTGGAGAGTTCTCCTGCGGTGAATCGTCACTCGATGAGTGGCTACGACGCCGGGCACTGTTCAACCAGACCTCGGGAGCCAGCCGGACCTTTGTTGTGGTGAGTGATACAGGGCCTGTCATGGCCTATTACGCCTTAGCCGCCGGCGCGGTGGCGCATAAGGAATCGCCGGGGAAAATACGGCGAAACATGCCGGATCCCGTGCCGGTTCTGGTGCTCGCCCGACTGGCCGTCGACCAACGCCTACAGGGACGGCAAATCGGCGGTGCCTTGCTGCAGGACGCTGTGCAACGTGCCTTGTCCGTGGCTGAGAATATCGGCGTGCGTGCTCTACTAGTACACGCAATCAACACGCAGGCTGTTGAGTTCTACACGCATTACGGCTTTATGCCGTCACCGGCAAATCCCATGACGCTCATGCTGCCGTTGCACTCGCGGAATACCCATTGAGACGCCTCCCCATGACGACATTAACGATTCGCTTACCGGACGACACGGCAGAGCGCTTGAAGTCTCTGGCACGCAGTCGCGGCCTCAGCACCAATAAATTGGTGGAGGAACTGAGTGCTCGGGCATTGGCGGCCTGGGATACCGAAAACCATTTTCGGGCGATGGCGGCGACGGGCGATATCAAGCAGGCGCTTGCGATTTTGGATCGACTGGATGCCGGTCAACTACCCCGGCCTGAAGGCCGGAGCTTGAAAGAGTTGGGTTGACCAGGGACAGCGGTGAAAATCCGCTCCGTTTGCAACAGGTCGTCAAGACCCACTTCGGGATGCTTATAGTGGACCCCATGACCACATTGACCATCGGAGTGTCGGATCTGGAATCCATCAAAGCACGCCTGGATGCGGCTTTTCGCGGCGAGCCACAGGGTTGCCGGTACGCATTCAGCAGCGAAGAGCGCCTGCTGACGGTGCTGAATGCACGCCGCTGGGCCATCCTCAAAGCACTGGCTGGGGCTGGCCCACTCGGGATGCGTGAACTCGGGCGCGACATCAAAGGCGTCCACAACGATAGCAAGCCACTGGTGGAATGTGGCTTAATCGAAAAACTCCCGGATGGCAAGGTCCAGTTTCCCTATGACAGCATAGACCTGGAATTGAGCTTCCGACACGCCGCCTGAGCCGAACACCAATTTACCGCTCATATAAGGACTGGCACGATAAACGACCCGAACTCTTCAAAAAACGCATCTACAATCTCCGGGGACTTGACACTTAGAGTGACTATTGAAAAGGTAGCCGCGTGAACGTTAACGCCGCCAGCAGCGATCCTCTGGCATTGTTCCAGTGCGCGACTTGGCGCCAGTATGGGCGAGGGTCAATGTTCCGCAACCATCATTGGCCATGGCACCCTTCGGGACGGCCTCTAGGGTGTAGGTCGTATTCGTGACTTCGCCCTGGAATCCAATGTCGTAGAATTTCGTTCCGCCATCTTTAGGTGACTCGGTCACCGGCAAATTTGGCTCATTCCCAGCATTATCTATATAGCGTCCGTTCGTTGTGTAATAGCGCTCCATGAATTGCGCATTTTCGAGCAAGACGGTCTGTGCATCAGCGCGCCGACTCGCCCGCACATACTCTTGGTAAGACGGATAGGCAATCGCAGCGAGAATCCCCACGATCGCCACTGTAATCATCAGTTCGATGAGCGTAAAACCCTGTTGTCTCAGTTGCATCTCTATTCGCTCCCGCGTTGCTTGCTTTATCTGATCTCACGCCAGGTTTGGCGACCTTTGATGCTACCAAGACCGGAGTCGCGTTTAAGATTGTTATCCTGGTTGTCTGTATCAACAGCGAGGTAATCGCCAATCTGAGCAGGCATGACACCGATATTGGATAGGGCGATCCCAGTTACGGGTACTGACTGGCCATCGAGGGCGATCATATCCATTTCGCCATCGCCGTCGAGATCGAATACGGGGTAATTCAATCGCCCCCCCGTTTTGAGGTCTATCTCCATGTACCACCCCGAGCCGCCCCCTTCGCAAGGATCTTCGTTCGGGATGGTTGTCGCTACACGCAAGCGATCAAACCAAACCTGGACCGGCTGTACGACACGTTCGCCTTGCTTACCCGCGTTGGGAGAAACAAGGTCCAGAAACCAACCACGCTTAGCATCCCAGTCAACGCTGTTTTCGCTTAGTACGCGGGTATGGAAGTCCCCGTAATCTCCCTCGTAGTCGATCGTCTGCTCCACAAGCGTGTTTGAACGCTGATCAGTAATTCGGCTGCTGTTATCATCCCAAATTCCATACACTGATTGCACCGTCACATCGGTCAGATCCGATACAGAAAAATACTTGCCGGTGCCGAACAAGACTATATAGCCACCTTCATCGTGTCGGCGCAGATCGGGCGTCGCCGTGATTGGCTGGACGTCGTTATAATCATTTTTGGCCGTGAACAAAGGATATTTATTTTGCCCTTGTGTAAAGGCAACGTCCCAGCTATTTTTATTGCTCGCCGTCAGATCGAACTTCCAAAGGTTGCCCTTGAGATCACCTGCATAGACGTAGGCCGCGTAGGTGCCACTGTCGTCGGTTTGATAGTAAAACGCTGGTCCCGAGAGACCGTTTGCGCCAGAGGAATCAGCCTCAATGGCTTTGATGAGCGCGCCTGTGTTTAGGTTGACAATATATAAAACAGCTTTACCTTGCGTGCTGTCATAACCGTTGCCGAAAATCGAGGCCCAGGTGCCATCGTTGAGGCGTGCGATCACCGGCTCCCCGCCCATTGTATAACCGAGATCACTAAAGCCGGAGGTCGTGTCAGTGATTTCCCAGAGAACGCTACTGGCGCTGACAGTCGTAGGATTGGTCACATCAATCGCGAACACCGATTTTCCGCCTGCACCGGTTGTGCCAAGCAGGATGGTCTTCCAGGCGTTACTAAGATAGGCATCCGAGACATGAGTGTCGCCGTCGACAAAGTATTTGTGCGCATATTCCGGCTCGGACAAAGACTTCAGGTTTGGATAAACGGCACGCGGCACATAGGCGAAGACTTCGACGCCAGTATCTGCATTGAAAGCGTGCAACATGCCATCGTTGGCGCCAACATAAACCATCGGGGTGCGACTAGCTTTGGTTTCCGTAAAAGTGATATAGGAGGAACCTAGGGTTCCGGACAGGCTATAGAACCCAAAGTTTTCCTTGTGTACATACACCGGATCGGAGTTGACAATATCACCGAGCACGCCGCCACGCTCGCGGTAGGTCGTACCCTCATCGGTACGGATACCCCGCAGAAAGTTCAAGACATTCTCGTCGTTTCCAAGGGCCGTTTTCTGATTATTTGTCAGGTTTGTCCACTGGAACGTGATCCCATCTGAACCGTCGTGAGTCAGAATATTGCGGTTTGCTGGAGTCGGCATACTGCTCTCCGCATCCCAGGTTTCTGTTAGTTGGAGCGTGTTGTCGGCAACCGATGGAACATAGGCGGTCAGATTGCCGCTCCAGTCGCTACTGTCATAGGTTCCTTGATAGATGCCGGAATCAGTTTCAAGAAATACTGAACTCGCCAGCATTGAGGTTGTAGATGCCTGTGAGCGATTGATGATGTTTGAAAGTGTATTACTCAAGGCCGTCGCAAATTGCTCCGGGTTTGTGGTGCTCAGATATTCCCCATGACTGTTCACAGCGGCATGCCACAGGTCGTCGATCGCTGTAGAAGTATTAGAGGTAACAGTGGGCCAAGATTTCGTACCTGCCTGCAGCACATCCCAGTCACCTGGAAAATCGAGAGTGCCGTTAACCCCAAGCCCTATCGTGAAGTTGACCATGTGCTGCCAGAACGCTGGATTGGACGAATCGGGGGGTACGTTGTTCGCTAGGTCGGTACGTAAATCGCGATTCCAGTAGTACATCGCGACGTCGGCCAAGGTGTTACTTACGCTGTCACTGTAAGGTGCTGTAGGCTGGTATTGGTAGGGTTCCCCGTCCCCCGAAATAGAGGAGCCTGCTGATCCGTCCACATTACTTCTGGCACTACTGGTGCGGGCAGCATCGCCATTCCACATACCGTCAGTCATCAAGATGTGGTAGCTCTTACGGCACGTCAACTGTAGCGTCGAGTCGTCAACGCCTGGCGTATGGCCCCAAGGGCCACGGTTATCAGAACGTGAAAAATATTGGCCTACATCGTCCATTGCTGCGCGTAGCGGCGTGGCGCCCGCGAACTGATGATGCGTACCTGCCGTACCGTACAGCGATTGTCGACTTGCTGTGCTTGCCTCGCCACCAAGAGCATGCAGCCAAGTAAAGAAACTTTGCCGATCCGTGCCCCTGAAGTCCCGTACACCACGAACCATCGTACCAGGGCTGTTAACGCCATCGAGTGAGATGTCGGGGCCATGAATCCGCGCATAGCCGACACGCATGCCGTCCTCCTGCTCGGCAAAAGCCCGACTGGTCGCTGCAATGGCGAGAAACATACGGGTGCGGTTATAGGTAAACCAGTTGGCGAAATTTTTATATTCCTCTGCCTGCGTACAGGTATTTCCTGTTCCGCTGGCAATAGCCGCGCAGTCAGTGCGGCCAGAACCTCGCTCGAATGTACTGTGATCCATAATCCGCTCGCGAGTGAAATTTGCTGCGTTGCGGAATCCATTGCCATTGGATGTGTAGTACACGGCAGGGGCTAGCTTTTCGCCGGTGATATTTTGGCAGAAGTTATTCCGTTGAGTGTTGCTTGCACCGTTATCAACTGAGAGGTTCGATACACTCGTCGAGTTTGCGGTCGAATCGCTAAGTGATCCGCACCAAATTCGCGATGTGCTGAACGTCTGTTCCCCGACGAGATCCACTGTGCCAGCGCTAGTGTTATTAGGATTGAGCGGTGCTGCTGCAGGGTCCGCATCCAGGAACACGCTGCCATCATGGTTGTACCACGGACGGTAGCGAACCTCCGGGTCATAGTAGATCGTGTTGAAGGCTGAAGAACGCAGTCGCGCAGAAATTAGATCAGTAGCAACCCCTGAAGCGTCAGCTCGGGCAACAAGAGTACGGGTAATAGCGTCGCCAGTTCCGCTATCGTTGCCGCTCGTTCCCGCGCCGCCAGTTGAAACGTCATCCGGATGAAAGGCGAGTGTCCAACGGTTTTTGTTATCGTCCCCGCCATCTCCTGCACTAGTCGCCCATGGATTGCCGTAGATCGTTACGTTATCCTCGCGCACCGAATCCGGCATGTAACGCCAGGCCATCGACCAGGATTCATCGATATTGAATATGATGTTCGGTGCGACTTGACCGCCAACATAAAGTGGTACCTGTGAAATATCCGTAGCCAACAAAATTGAAGGACTAAAAGCTACTAGAACGACAAAAAAAAATACTACGGGCAGGGCTAAAAAAGACCGGACAGCATCTTTAATTATTGCATCAAGGCTTACTGTTTTAGATTGTGACTCTTTTTGCATCAAATTTTTCATCTGCCTGCCCTCCCGAATTAATCGCACGGATCAGTGCCGTTGTAGACTTAAAACGGATCTGAATATCACTACATACCGTAAGTGGAAATTAGCGCCGTTTCGGCATTGCCGGGCACCCGTCCGACGCCGATGACGGTGTAGTAATTGACGTAGATGCCTGCCCTAGCGCCCGCGTCACCCGTAGCCGTCAATCCATCAGCGTTTCGGTATTGGCGGGGTCTCGGGCCGCAGTAACGGAAGTGGTATTGAGGTACGACTTCATTGGTGTTGGTGCCAGTAGCAACAGCAATGAAATTGTTGTCCGCTAGCCCATCAACAATACTGGCATCACAGTTTACGCCGTTATCTGGTAATTTATTTGCAGCTCCATCCTCAACCTCCTGTTCAGCCAGACGTAAAGCCGCCTCAGCAGACTGAAATGAGCGGTACTGCTCCTTGAGATTACCAGCCATGCGTTCTTGCATTGTAACGCCGCGCATGCCACTGACCCCGATAATCGTTAAGAGCAATAGCATAATGAGCGAAACGATGAGGACAGCCCCTTGCTGACTATATTTATTTTTCATGGCACTCGATTTCGGAGTGTAACCGTTGTCGTAAATATCTGACGCAGGCGACGATCAGAGGTATTAACCGTTGCCCCATTGAAAGTCAGATCCTGATTTTCGCCCTCAGCCGTGATATTCGTTTCAGGACTTTGAGCGAGCAAACTAATGCGTGCTGCCAAGACGTTATTCCAGTTTGAAACTAAGCTAGCAACGACATAGTTATCGATACTATTATTATTACTGGTGTCCTCACCATAAAGAATTTGCATATCCTGGATACCATCAACCAGCTCTTCGCCTGTCGCACCGTTAGTGCTGCGGAACAGTGTAGGTAGACCGCTTGCGTTAGTAGAAATGTAGTAAGTAATTGTTGCAGCATTTTCAGAAATTCCAGGTACCAAATAGCCTCCCTCAAAAGATCGGCCCAAATTCTTAGTTCTGTTGCCAGGATCGCCAATGCCCGTATTATGAACGGTGTTCCCGTTGCTAGTAGTAAAATTTGTAATTTGAAGCACAGCGCCAACTTCACAAGTTTTGTCTAAAGCCATGACGATACACTTCGACCAGTCTCCACCGTTTTTACAATTTTCATCAAAAACTGAAAAATATTCAGCTTCTGCTTCGTTAGTTCCTTCGATTTTTAAATCAGCAGATCCTGGTGAATTTTGGTTACCCGATCCTGGGTGAGCATAAATGCTTAACGATCCTACGCCTCCTTCGCTTGCTGAATGCTGGAGTGTGATAACATCAGTACTGACTGTTGGATTCAAAGCCGAGATTTCCGTTGGTAATGCCGGACTCCATTCATTACTTCCAGCGTTATAGCCTCTAATAGCATCAATGTTCCCGGAAATTATTCCAAGCCAGCTGTTGGCATAATTTTCTGGATTGTTAAGCGTAATGCGCAGCCTACCTGCTTCGAGGGGTCCAGTGTTATCAATTGGGCTTTCGATCGCTAAAGAAATATTTCCGCCACATATTTCCTGGTTCGCGTTATACCCTGCCTGCCTTACATCACGGCTGATGATATCAAGCGCAAAACGCCCACTTTCCTGTACCCAAGCAAGTGCTTCGTTTACGCGATAACCTTGCTTGCTACTGAGAAAAACATTGATAACACCGCCAAGTAAAAGAAGACTGATCGTGAGAGAGACGAGAATCTCGACGATGGTAAAGCCAGATTGATAAGATCTCTGTGCCGTCACGGTTAAATCTCCGTCCGATACTCGAAAAACTGGTCATCATCACTCTGATCATTTGCATCCGTCGCACCATCACTGCCTTTGATGTTTCCACGACTGTCGGACCAAGTTATTGTGATAACGACCTCAGCATTGTTTCTTGTGACAGACCCAGTGGCATCAGCCCCAAGCATGGTGATTACTTGGTTATCCCAATCGGCGCGATCACCAGTGCTATCGTCATCGTAGTTACCGTTGAGCGTTTCGCTTCGACTTGCCCGCATTCGATCAGTCAAGTCATATGCCAACCATGAGGCCTGCATGCGTAAATAGGAGCTATAACTGGATTGCAGGCTGGTCATCTGAAGAGCCGCAAATCCAAGCAAACCAATAGCAAGCACGATGACAGTAATAAGAACCTCAATAAGAGTGACACCGCATTGTTTGAGCGCAAGCGCAAAATGTGGCTTAGCCCGCCCGATCAAATTCTGTCTTTGGAGGTGCGATGCAATATTCATGGACATGCCGACCTCATAGAATGGATACGTCCCACAGAATTAACGCGAATGGTCCGTCGTTGATTGCCCGTGCAGTTCGATAAAACGACCGTAAAGTCAGATGTCGTTTCTGCCTCTCCAGTTGGCCGAAATTTGACACCTGCCGCATTCGTAAGTACTTTCATTAAAAAAATTAAACAGATGAAAACGCAATTTTATATTCAGATCCATAACCATCAATAATTTCAC
>NZ_WNKT01000067.1 GCF_009720725.1 Allochromatium palmeri | reverse complement strand
GAGGGCGAGCCAACGGCGACTCAGTTCATGTGGACAGCGTATCACAAAAATTACGCATCTCTGACTGGACGTGGTTTAAGCTTTTTTGTTGGCGCGGTGCTACTCTTGCGTGATTGTAGGTATTCGGCCACAGCTCATGGCCATGGATGACCAGCCGGCAGCATCTGACGCGATGCCTGCACCGTTTCGGTCTCAATGTATGGTCATGGTCATGTTGAACACACGCCGTCAGAAACCCTTCCGCCAGCTGCATCAACGCTGGAGTCTGCTGGTTGGGTTGGTACTTTGGCTCTGTTGCGGACTGGCATGGGCTGATCCGGTCGCGGTCGCGGTCGCGGAAGTGACCATCACCGAGAATGACCTGACGCCCTTCATCAACGAGTCCGCTACTCCTGACGCCGAGGCCTGCGTGAAAAACGCTGGCACTTCTGACAGCGTGGGCTATCAGCCGGTGCTGGAGCTGATCGTGCCGGCGGGCTATACGGTGGATACGTTCCGCTATCTGGGCACGGACTTGACGCCCCGGAAAGCCGCGGACAATCCCTGCGCGGCGGTGGAGTGTACGCTCGACAGCCCGCTGCAAGCGACCATGCCGGGACGGACCCGCACCATTGCTTACGGCGAGCAGTATCTAACCCTCGAATATCCACTCGGCTCCTTCCCCAATACTCAGCCCAAGCAGTGCATTAGTTTCAGTTTGACGCCCAATTCTCCCAATGCCGTGGTGGGAACGCCGAATCAGTTTCAATTCACGCCGATTTTCTCGCTGGGCGCGGATGAGCTGAACAATCCCAGTGCTGACCCGCCGATTGTTGGCACCGAGGTGGCGTTGCGCGTGACGCCAAGCGTCATCCAGCACACCAAGACCATCATTGCCCCAGAGCGCGAAACCGCGACCGGGCCGAGCTTCAAGCGCACGGTTTCATTGACCGTGGATGTGGCGAATGGTGCGACGGTCAGCGACGTGGCCGTGACGGATGTCTTGCCGAATAGCTTCCAGTTCGTCCAGGTTGTGAATGCGGCGGGCTGTAGCGCCACATCGACGCCATCGACCAGCACACCCGGAGGGACGCTGACCTTCAATTGCGGCGCCATCACGGGCACCACCGGCGCCGATAAAACCATCACCTTCGAGTTTTATGTCCCCGAGCGCAACAGCTCTAACGCCCTCATTTTAAACGCCAACAATCCCGGTCGCGGCGTCGAGATCGAAAACAGTAGCACCGCCAGCGGCACCTACAGCAGCAGCACGGTTAGCGCCACCGACTCATATAAAATCACCGCCAAGGCGAATGCCATTCAGAAATCGGTGGACGTCACTGACTGTGACGGCAACACGTTCAACCCGGACGAGCGCGGTCCTCGTCCAAACGACTGTCTGCGCTACACCATCGAAGGCCAGATTTCGGATTATTTCGGGGTCGATAGCGCCGTCCTGACGGATGTGCTGGGCGATGGGCAGACCTTTCGCCCTAGCTTTATCCCAACCTGGAGCGTGAACCAGGGCGGGGCGACGAGCAGCGGCTATTTTAGTCTGGGCAACGATTTTACCGCTGCCGAGAAGGTCAATGGTGAAACAACGCTTACCATCGACTTATCCTATGCCATGAGTGGAGGAGGCGCATATGAGATCGTCTTCGAATCCAATGTCGATGATGAATATGCCGGCGACGACGTCACTGACACTGGCACGAAGCCGCTCTCCGCCGGCGATGAGGTGCGCAACACCGCATCGGTCGATTCAGTAGTTACGGGCGGCGAGGCAGCCACCGACGAGACCGAAGCCAGCGTCAGCATTGAGGGGCCGACCTTCACCAAAAGCATCTATGCCGTCAATGGCAGTACTGACGGCCCGCTTGATCTTAACATCTCACCCGGCGAAACGGTTACCTACCGGATTCAATACGACATGCCCTTCGTGTCGTTCGAGGATCTGACGCTGACGGATTACCTGCCGATTCCCAAGCTGGTTGCCACCGAGGTGACGGGATTCGACGACTCGATTCCGATTCCCGCTGCTGGCAAATGGCGCTTCCACCCAACCGGACACACGGCAGCCGCCGTGACCAGTGACACAATAACATTTTCCACCGACGCCACGCAAAATACCCTCGAGTGGTCCTTCGGCAATGTGGAGTCGCAGGAAAACGATGAAGTCATCGACATTATTTTTACGGTCACGATGACGACGGCGCCCATCGCCGATCAACTGGACCTCGCCAATCTAGTTGAGATCACATCAAAAAATTCGTTTAATGACACCGCAGACGCGGCAAGCGTCGTCAATATCACGACGGCTGAACCGATTCTGGCGGTCGAGAAGCTAGTGCGTAAGTCAGGCGGGAGCTACGCCGATAGCGTTAGCGACGCCGATGCTGGTGATGTTATTGACTATCAGATCACCGTGACGAATGAGGGCAATGGTCCGGCGCACAAGATTAAGCTCAATGATACGGCCAAATCGTTGAGCTATTACGGGGATGGGGCGAGTTGCACGGTAACCAATGCAGCAGGCGGATCCGGTAATCTCTTTGACGGAACCTTCGTGTTGAATCAACTTGGTGTTGATGAAAGCACCACCATCACCTATCAATGCACCATTCAGCAAACTGCTGTCCCGAATGTCGACAACAGCCTGAAAAACAGGGCGACCGTCACCGAGTATTACTCGGCCGCCGCCAATGCCACCAATCTCGCGGATGCCGGTTACGGCACACTCTCGGATACCGCAACGGTCAAGATCCAGGATATTCAGGAGATTACCCAGCGGATCATTGGCTCGTCTGTATCCGGTACGACGTTTAACGACGATAGTGCCAATTTCAACCAAGGTGAAACGCTCAATTTTGAAATTGTCGTCAAGCTTTCGGAAGGTACATATTCCGGTTTTTCGCTGACAGACAGCAGCGGCAGCACGACCATCCCCGCCTTTACAGCATGCGGTTCCGACGGATTCACCTGTTCCGAGAACGTCAGCAGCTCCGGTGGAACCGTCACGGTAACAGGCACAAACGGCAGTACGGCTGGCACCGTCACCTATACAGGTATAACCGCTTGGCTAAACGCCAACGGTAACAACACCGCCACGGTCTCGGCGACCAACGCGACGACTCGCACCAGCAATACGGTGAGCTGGACCAAGGTCACTCCGGCCTGGAACCTGACCAAAACCATGTCGCCCACCAGCGGTGCCGCCGGCACGCCCGTGACCGTGACGCTGAAGTGGCGCAATACCTCCACCACCAGCCCCATGTTCGGCTGTGTCATCACCGATACGCTGCCGACTGATCTGTTTGATGTGACTTCGGTAGCTGAGAACGGTGGCACCCCCGCCGGCTATACCTTCAAACAAGTGGGGGACGTCGTCACCTTTACCCGCTCTGATAACTCGGCCTGCGAGACGACCGAGCAGACAGCCACCTTCACCGTCAATGTCAAGGACGACGCCGTCACCGGCACCACCTACACCAACCAGGCAGCGGCGACGGCCAAAACTCTGCCGAGCGACGATTCCAACATTGGGTCTGCCGGCACGGTCACCAAATCGGCTAGCAATACCTTCGCCGTCACCGGCGCCAGCAATGCCAAGGTCATCTCCGCGCACTCGCAGACCTTCACGGACAATCCCAAGGTCGCTATTGGCGAAACGGTGACCTATGACCTGACCTTCACCCTGCCCAAAGGCATCACCAAGAATGTCGTCCTGGCCGATGCCATTACTGCCGGGAACATTGGCGATGTCGCGCTGGTCGGGGCGACCCTGGCGCGCAGCAATACCTCCCTGAGCGCGGCCAGCAATCCGGGGACGATCAACGGTGCAAACGCCAATACCCCGGTCGCGGTCACCCTCGCCACCGGCACCGCCGGGGGATGCCCGGCCGATGGCCAATTCTGTCTGGCCTTGGGCGATGTAAATAACTCCACATCCACCAATGACAGCGACACCTACACTCTGAGCGTCACTCTTCGGATCGCCAATGTCGCGAACAACATCGCCGGACATGCGATCACCGACGAGGGACGCATCTATTACGACAATGCCAGCGGCACACAGCAGAACGTCAAATCTGGAACCCAGACGGTCAAGGTCGCCCTACCGCAGGTCGTCATCGTCCAGGACGTCACGCCCAGCTCCCCCAGTGCCGGGGATCTACTGACCTATATCCTGACCATCACCAATCCCTCGGGCACCAACGCCACAACCGGTTTCGACTGGAGCTTTACCGATATCCTGCCGGTTGAACTCACCAATCCGGGCGGCATCGTCACCAATGCCGGCACGACCGGCGCGACGATCAACGCCAGTTTCAGCGGCAACACCCTGAATGGCACCATCGATCAGCTCGATCCGGGCGAGTCGGTCACCATCACCTATACCGCTCAGGTCAATTCCAATACGCTCTACGGCAAGACCCTGACCACTACGCCATCCGCCACCGCGACCACCCTCTCGGGCAACAGCGACGACGAGCGCACCGGCGCTGGCGGCGTCAACGACATCACAAAATCGACGACCCAATCGGTGGTCACCAGCACCCCGACGCTGTCCAAAGCGGTCGTCGATGCGCAGACCCATTACGCCATCGGCGATATTGTCCACTATCGCCTCACGCTCGGCGTGGCCGTCGGCACCACCAACAATCTGGAGATCACCGATACCCTGCCGGCTGGGCTGACCTTCCTGACTAGCGCGCCGTATGCGCCATCAATCACGCGAGACACAGGGATTACGACTAGCTTCACCTACAACGGAGCCAGCCCGATTGTTTTTGACCTGGATACGGTTACAGCCACCCAATCCGGCAATATCGTCATCGATTATTACGCCCAGGTCGCCAATGACATCGCCAATCAGAACGGGCAATCCCGGACCAACGTGGCGAGCGCCAGCTATGACAAACCGGGCGGTGGCACCCTGACCAGCGACGCCGCTAACGAGCCATCGATCACGATTGGCGAGCCCAATCTGACGATGACCAAGACCATCGTAAGCGGCGACACGGGTAGTCAGGCGGGCGATACCGTTCGGTACAAGTTCACGGTCGAAAATGAAGGCCCGACCACGGCCTACCAGATAACGGTGAGCGATCAGTTGCCAGCTGGCCTCCATAATCTGAGCGTGTTCAGCGTAACCCCCAGCGGCAATGTCGAGCTGAACAATGCCGATTGTTCTGGCGGCACAGCAGTTTTGCCGACGAATGCGTTGGTCTCTACAACGACCAACGATGATGACACCTTGACAATCGCCGGCATTTGCATCGCCCCCGGCGCGTCCCTGACGGTGGCCTTCGACGCGGTACTGATGGATAGCGTTGAGGCGGGCCAGCTCCTAACCAACAGCGTGCGCGCCAACTATGCCAGCCAGCCGACGGGCGCCAGCACTGATACTGATGCCGTGGTGCGCGACAATGCCACCAATCCCGGCAGCGTCGATGACGACGACGCCCAGCTCAACAACTATGAAGAATCCGCGAGCATCGGCCTGACGGTCGATGCGCCCATCGCCATCGACAAACAGGCCGACAAGACCCAGGCCACCATCGGCGAACTGGTCACCTATACCCTCAAGGTCAGCGTGATCGAGGGCGTGACGCCAAGCGTGGTCGTTACCGACGTGCTGCCGGTGGGTCTGACCTATGTGAGCCATACGATCAGCGTGGAAGGCATGCCTTGGACGCTCGGTAATGCCGACTACAACACCCGGATGGGTACCGGCCAGACCGTCCAGTTCGATCTGGGCGATGTAAGCAATCCCCCAAATACAAACGATGAAGATGATTTCGTCACCATCGCCATCAAGGCGCGGGTCGATAACATCACCGGCAATCAGGCCGAGACGCCCACCGTGTTGAAAAACGGTGAAGGCGGCACGGTGACCGTCCAGTACGGCACTGGTCCGACCACCGTCACCTACGATTACAACACGGGTGTCGCCGGCATCCAGGGTCGCCCACTCACCATCGTCGAGCCGGCGCTGACCCTGACCAAGACCGCCAACCCGACGTCGCAGGCGCTCGGCGATCTGGTGGCCTTCACCATCAATCTCGCGAATACGGGCACCTATACGTCCGATGCCTTCGATCTGGTCGTTACCGATACCCTGCCGACCGGGCTGACCTACCATCCTGAGTCAGCCTCATTGCCCGACGCTGATGTGACCATCGACGGTCAGAAGCTGACGTTCCGCATCTCGACGTTGGCTTCCAGCGCTTCGACCTTGTTCACTTATAAGGCCCGCATTGCCTCCACCGTCAGCGTGGGCGAGGAGCTGACCAACAAGGCGGAGGTGACCTGGAAGAGCCTGTCGGGTGCCGATAAGGATGATGCGGCTAATAAACCGGGCCGTACCGGTCAGGATGGGGCGTCTGGGCTGAACAATTACACCACCAGTGACACGGTTGATGTCATCCCGACCACCAACGCGGTGATCGATGCCGTCAAGACCGTGACGGACAGCAACGGTGGGGTGGTAGCCGCCAACGACATCCTCGAATACAGCATCACACTGACGAACAAAGGCAGCATCCCGGCCACCAACGTGGTCTTCACCGACCCGATACAGGCCAATACCGCGTATGTCGCCAACAGCAGCACCCCATCCGGCAACGTCAGCAGCGGTGTGTTGACTGTTGATGTCGGCGAGATAGCTGTCAACGACAGTGCCACCATCCGCTTTCAGGTCACCATAGATGGCAGCGTCCCCACCGGCACCGTCATCAGCAACCAAGGCTCGGTCGACTCGGATCAAACCGTCCCCGAGCCGACGGATGTCGACGGCAACGACACCAACGGCGACCAGCCGACCGACGTCACCGTCGGCCAGCCGATCAGCGGTGGCGGCGGTGCGCTCTATGCCAAGAAGACCGTCAACGCAGCCTCGGTCGCGACCAATGGCATCGTCACCTACACCATCACCCTGACCAACATCGGTAGCACGGACCTAACCGACCTCCAGTTCAGCGACACCGTTCCGGCGCAGATCACGGTGACCAACGCAACGAGCGCCACAGCAACCGTCACCCGCAGCGGCCAGCTCGTCACCGCCACCCTCGCCAGCCTAGCCCCCAATACCAGCGCGACCATCACCATCACCGGCACCGCCGGTGCCACAACAGGCACCGTCAACAACCAAGGCACGGTCACCTATACCGACGGCGCCAACCCGCAATCCACGCTGACCGACTTCGACGGCATCCCCAGCAACGGCAACCAGCCCACGCCGGTGACCATCGTCAGCGGCGTAGCGGTTCCGCAACTGGACGTGCAGAAACGCTGGGCGCTGGATACCAGTCTCGGCGATAGCGGCCTGCCGCAGGCGGGCGACACCCTGCGTTACACCCTGACCATCGTCAATGTCGGCAATGCGACCGCAAACGATGTCCGGCTGACGGACAGCATTCCAGACAACACCACCGTCGTGGCCGGCTCGGTCGTCACCAGCCAGGGCGCGGTGCTGGACGAAGATCCGGTCAGCCTCAACATCGGCAGCCTCATCGCCGGCGCGCGCGTCACGGCCGAGTTCAAAGTCAAAATCAGCACCGACTTTGCGACAGGCATCGTCAGCAATCAGGCCACCGTCACCCGTACCGGCGATGCGACAGGCGTCAAGTCCGACGACAACGGCAATTCCGCCGACGGGCGCAATCCCACGCTGACGCCGGTGGGCGAGGAGACACAGAACCGTGATGTCACCAAGACCCTGTTTGCCACCAGCGAGGCCGATAGCGCCGATAACAACGTCCTGATCGGCGAGGTACTGACCTATCAACTCAAGGTCAACGTGCCGCCCGGCACGACCCGCCAACTGGTTCTGGTCGATACCCTGCCCGAGGGATTGGCCTATGTCGCCGGTTCGGGCAGGTTGTCGCGTACCTTCGATCCCACCCGCGGCCTCACCGCGTCCGTGAATCCGGCCAACATCAACAGTGCCGCAAGCGACGTCTTCGTCAGTCTGGGTAATCCCTGGGCTGACCGAGACTTGCGGCTCAGTCTGGGCGATGTCATCAATTCCGACACGACCAGCGCGTCCTATACGCTCGAATACAAAGCTGTGGTGCAGAATGTCTCGGGCAATACGACCGGTAAGGCACTGACCAACCCCGGCGGCATCCGCTACTGGAACGCGCTCTCGCAGACACAGACGACAGACGCCACACCCGTCACGGTCACGGTCATCCAACCGCACCTGACGCTGACCAAAACTCCCAGCCCTTCCGCCCTGCTGAACGAGTCGCTTGGCTCCTTCGTCTATACATTCCGGCTGGAGAACACCGGCGACGCCCCGGCCTATGACGTCAATCTGACGGATCTGCTGGCCGCTCAATTGCCCGCGAATACCCGGCTCGACAGCGTCACGACCTCGGTCGTCAGCGGCAGCTTCGACACCGGCACCATTACCGATAGCAGCGCGACTAATCCGAGCAAGACCGTGTCGATCGATGTCGCCAGCTTCCCGGCTGGCGGGACGCTGGATGTCATCGCCACCCTGACTACGACCGGCAATATCACAGAGGATCACTTCGACAATACTGCGACCACGACCTGGACCAGTCTGCCGGGCACCAAAGGCACGGGCAATGTGACACCGGGCAACGCCGGCGATCTGACCGGCGAACGCACCAGCAGCACCACAGGTACCGGGAGCAACGGTTACAGCACAACCGCCACCGCGAGCATCGCGGTCGGCGATCTGGGACTCACCAAAGAGCGGATCAGCGCCGCCACCCCTTACGCAATCGGCGACGAGGTCGAATACCGCCTGACCGTCAGCATCCCGCCGACAGCGACCTTGCCAGCCTTCAACGACGTGGTGTTGCATGATGAACTGCCGGCGGCTCTGGTCTATGCCGAGGGCTTCACGTTATCCAATCCAGGCGGTCTGACGCTGGGCAGCACGCCCCCGAATTTCACCAATGACAGCAACACGCTCACGGCCGACTTCGGCACCGTCGCTAATAGCACGGGATCCAGTCAGAACCTGATCGTTACCTACAAGGCGCGGGTCGCCAATGTCCTGGGGAATCAGAAAGACACGATTCTGACCAACCGTGCCTGGCTCTCCTTCAAGCTCGGAGGCAGCGCGTTCGTTACGCCGGACAAAACGAAATCCATCACGGTCGGCGAACCCCACCTGAAGCTGGAACCCAACGTCACGCCGGTCACTGGGCTGAAAAAGGGCGATATCGTCACCTACACCGTCATCGTCACCAACGACGGCGACACGACGGCTTATGAGACCGCCCTGACGGATCTACTGCCCACCGATCTGTTTGGTCAGTTTGAAACCTTGAGCGTTACGCCCGGCGCCGGCACTTCCAGCGTGAGCGACACGAATTTCTCGCTAGCAAGCAGCGGCCTCACGACGAGCACGCCCTTCGACCTGGTTCCCGGCGCCAGTTTCACGCTCAGATTCGACGCAAAACTGAGCGATGACGTCATCGCTGGACAACCCCTGGCAAATGACCTCAGCGCCACCTATTCCAGTCGCGATGGCGAGGATGTCAATGAGCGCGATGACAGCACAGCGGAATCAACCCAGGACGACAACACCAAACTCAACAACTACAACGTTACGACGAACTGGCAAAACCTGATCGTCGACAGCACGGTCGCCATCCACAAGACATTCACTACGGGTGCAACGCGCTACACCCTTGGCGAAACGGTCTCCTATGACATTCACGTCAACGTCAGCCGTGTGAAGACGCCCGACATGGAAGTGACTGACGAACTGCCCGCCGGTCTGAGCTATGTGAGCTGCGCGATCAGTGTCGGCGATACCGACCTGACGATAGAAAACATTGACAGCCTCCAGTCGAACGACGCCTCGACTTGTGCGCCAACATCAGAGACCGGTAGTGGTCCAACAACTCTGATCTTCGATTTGGGTTATGTCGATAATCAGGCGACGGCGGCGGATACCGATCCCAGCGACGAATATGTCCAGGTCCGGATCATTGCCCGCGTGGACAACAGCGCGGGCAATCAGGCTAACGAGAAATTGGGCAATCACGCCTCGGTGAGCTATACCGATGGCGGTGTTTCCAAAACGCTGCATTTCGATGCCAATGGTGTAACTGAGGGTAACCAACCGCTCGAACTGACCATCACAGAGCCACAGGTCAGCCTGGACAAAACGGCCAGTTCCCCCAGTCTTTCGCTTGGCGACCTAGTGACCTTCACCCTCAGGCTCACCCCGGAGAACGACGCCACCGGTCAATGCCAAACTCCTTACGATCTGGTCGTCACCGATACCCTGCCGGAGCATCTGAGCTATGTCAGCGCCAGCCCGGAGCCGAGCAATGTCAATGGCCAGAAATTAACCTTCAGCCTCGCGTCGCTGACCTGCGGCACGCCGCAAGACATCGTCTTGCGTGCACGGGTCTCGAATGCCGCCGTTGTCGGCAGCCCCCTGACCAATGCCGCGAATTTGACCTGGACGAGCCTTTCCAGTGCCGCCGGCACGGCGGACTCGGGCCGCACTGGACCGCTCAGCGAAGCGGATACGCTGAACGATTACACGACGAGCGATACGGTGTCCGTCACCCCGACCACCAATGCCGTGATCGACGCCAGCAAGAGCGTCGCCTTCGCGCCGGACGGGGATGTCAACAGCAATGGCCAAGTCGATACGGGCGATACGCTCGAATACAGCGTCGTGCTGACTAACAGCGGCAGTGTCGCGGCGACCAATGTCGTCTTCACCGACCCGATGCTGGCCAATACTGAGTATGTCGTTAATAGCAGCACGCTCAATGACGCCGCGTTCGGCAGCTTCACCGACGGTGTCCTGACAGTTGATGTCGGCACCTTGGCTGTCGGTCTGCCAGCGACGATCACCTTCCAGGTGACCGTAAATGGCAGCGTCCCTGTCGGCACCGTCATCAGCAATCAGGGCTCGGTCGATTCCGATCAAACCGTCCCCGAGCCGACCGATGTCGATGGCATCGACGCCAACGGCGACCAGCCGACCGAGGTCACCGTCGGCCAGCCGATCAGCGGTGGTGCGCTCTATGCCCGCAAGACCGTCAACGCCGCCTCGGTCGCGACCGGTGGCACCGTCACCTATACCATC
>NZ_WNKT01000066.1 GCF_009720725.1 Allochromatium palmeri | reverse complement strand
AGAGGACTTGTCTACTCCAACTGTATGTGAGCGAACGATTTTTGCCAGCTGGTAAGATACTTTGTCCAAAGTCCAAAACACCTCCAACCAGGAAAGATAGGCGCCGATCAGAAAGATCCCTCCACCGAGCACCGCTGTCCAAATGGGCACATCGGCCTTGACGACCGGCTCATCGGAAAACGGCAGAACGGTCACCAACCCGTTGATAAGCCAAACCAAGCTGCCGACGGTAAAGACGGCCGCGACCCACCAGGAAAGTGATCGCCACTGGACTGCCATCAAGCGATAGGGTGCCCGAGCAACCTTGGCCCCATCGGCCGTCTTCAGTGGGTGCGAACGGCGTTTCCGATGGTTACGCGCGTACCAATGCAGCTCGATCCCTTCTTCCGCATGACGAAAGACATGCTGAAACGAGCGCGCCTCAGCCGTGTCGAAGCGGCGCAGTTCACGCACTGGGGGGACAACGCTTGTCGCGGAACAATCGCTAACGGATGTTTGGTTGGCTGTTTGAATCATGATTCTTCGGACCAGAGCGCTATGCCAAGTAAAGTCGGCGCCGCTCAGTCCAAACGTCAGGACAGCCGACACACACTGTCTCGTTAAGTCAGCGATCCGAGTCTGACTGGTGATGGTCAGGACTCGTCGTCCTTCTCCAGGCACTATGTCAACGGGTGGCCTTGATCGGCGTCACCTTAATTCGTCAGTTCGGTCGAGACTGGATCCGGCTGACGCTCCAGCGGCTTGCCCTTCAGGATCAGCTCGACCTCGCGCGCATGACCGGCCAGATGCACCGTCAGCGTCTCCAGGTCTTCATCAGGCAGGGTTGGCAACACCGAACCGGCACGCAGCCAGTCGGCCAGCCGCTCAGCGTTCTCCAGAATCCGGTCATAGGCTTCGGCGGCCTTCTTGTCAGCGGTGCGCAAACGTTCCACTCCCCGGCGGTCACGGACGATGTATTCGATCTCGATCATGGTACTGGACCCATGGTAGCCTCTGTCGTTTGGGATGGGGAGTATAACGATCTGACGGAAGGGCGGTCCCGTGTTCTCACGCCGCGGCCTTGTGTCGTTGTCGCCGCTGGACGACTGAGCGCCGGCCTTCCCCAGCGAACGGCAACAGCGTTGCTAAAGAGCTGACTTGACCGCATTGTCAGGTTTCATCCGATCAACCGCGATTCAACCTGGTTTCAATCCATGCAAAACTTCACCTTTCACAACCCGACCCGTATCCTGTTTGGCCAGGGATGTATCGCGGACATGGCCCCTGAGATTCCTGCCGGTGCGCGCGTGCTCATCACCTACGGCGGTGGCAGCGTGGTCAGGACCGGTACCCTGGATGAAGTGCGCCGGGCGCTGGCCGGTTTCACGCTGTTGGAGTTCGGCGGCATCGAGCCGAATCCGACCTATGAAACCCTGATGCGGGCGGTCACGCTCGCGCGTGACGAGCACATTGACTTCCTGCTGGCCGTTGGGGGCGGCTCCGTCATCGACGGCACCAAGTTCATCGCCGCCGCCGTGCCCTTCGCCGGTGAACCCTGGGACATCCTGGCCCGACAAGCTCCAGTGACGACGGCCTTGCCCTTGGGATCGGTTCTGACGCTGCCGGCGACCGGCTCGGAGATGAACGCCGGCTCAGTCATCACCCGCCAGTCCACCCAGGACAAGCTGTTTTTCATCAGTCCATTGGTCTTTCCGCGCTTCTCGGTCCTTGACCCGACCAAGACCTACACCCTACCGCCGCGTCATGTGGCCAATGGCGTCGTCGACGCCTTCGTCCATGTCATGGAGCAATATCTGACCTACCCGGTGGACGCCAAGGTCCAGGATCGCTTTGCCGAAGGCTTGCTAATGACGCTCATTGAGGAGGGACCGCGCGCCCTGGCCGAACCCGAGAATTACGCGGTGCGCGCCAATCTCATGTGGACGGCAACCCTGGCCCTGAATGGCCTGATCGGCGTCGGCGTACCGCAAGACTGGTCGACCCACATGCTCGGCCACGAAATCACGGCGTTGCACGGACTCGACCATGCCCAGACACTCGCCATCGTCCTCCCGGCCATGCTCCAGGTACGCCGCCTCGCCAAGCGCGACAAGCTACTGCAATACGCGGCGCGCGTCTGGGGACTGACCGAGGGCGACGCCGATCAACGGATCGAGGCGGCTATCGCGCGAACCTGTGACTTCTTCGAGTCCCTGCAGGTGCCGACGCGCCTATCGAGCTACGGCATTGGCGGCGAGGCCATCACGCCCCTGGTCGCCCATCTCGAACGCCATGGCATGACCGCACTCGGTGAGCGGCAGGACGTCGGGTTGGAATGTGCGCGTCAGGTCTATGAACAGGCGCTGTGAGCAGATTTAAGGGGGAGATACGTTGGCGCGGTCCCGTTGCCACGGCCAGCGTCCCTCCAGCTCAACCTGTAGCGCCATGCTCAGGAAGGTCCGAATTAGCACGATCAGGCCCAGCAGGATGTCGCGCCCCAGATCCTGCCGCAGTCGGCGGAAGTGTCCCCGTCGCCAATGCGGGCACACCTGACAGCCTAGCTCGCTGGCGTCTGATCCAGCACGCGCGGCTTGCATTCGTGCCGCTCCAGGCGCTAGCGTGGCCGCCCTTTCAGCCTCAAATCATGAGTCCAACGCCATGCCCTCCAGCTTCACCCTGCTCCCGTTCATGCTCCCCGCTCTGGCCGGCGCCGCCGAACTCCAGGTCGGCGACACGGCTCCCGCGTTGTCGCTAAACGATCAGCACGGCAAACCCCGGACGATGCTGAGCGCACGCCGGTTCCTGCTTTTCTCGGCAGACAAAGATGGCTCGAATCTGGCTGATGAGGTCTTGGAAGGTCAGACGGGCGAGACACTGGAACGCGCCGGCCTGTGCTATGTAGCCGACATCAGCGGGATGCCGGCGATGGTGACGAAGATGTTCGCCATGCCGAAGTTGCGTAAGCGCCCGTACCCGGTGCTCCTGGGGCGGACGCCGGAAGACACGATAACCCTGCCACGCCAGGCGGGCCAGGTCACGTTGATGGAACTCAACAGTGGGAGTGTGGCTGCCATCGAGTTCCTGGACGATGCGCTATCGGCGCGTGCCCGTCTCGGACTCTCAGCTTAACGCGCGGGTTGGCGATAGGCCCAGGGTCGCTGGTGGTCGTTCTCCAGCCATCGCGCGGCCGAGCTTCATGGGACAAAACCTGTTACTGCGCCCTGCTGTTTAGCGTGCGCCTGGTGATCGAGGCCTCGACGCCCAAGCCAACGCCAAAAAATGGTGCGGCTGGTGCCCAGAGACATCTACGATCCGCACGATTTCCCATGTCTGTCCAGGTTGCCGAAGACCATGAACAGCGATCTCAATCAGGCCCGCTGCGACTTCCTGAACGACCTGCGCTACAAACGGAGCGCGGCCGAGAGCAGCCGCGCGAGCTACCGCTGGGCCAAGCGACAGCACTGGACCACAGTTAAACCTTTCTACCGTGTCGAACTCCCCAAGCGCCCGTGCCGGCTGCCGGTGTGGCTGGAGCGTGAGGAACAGGCGCGGCTGAACACCGCAACCGCCATGCCCGAAGCATTCACGCCAAACGTGTGTGGCAATGCCCGTGTGCGCGTGGTGCGCGACTATCTGAAGGGACTCATCGAGCAGGCCGGGATCGACAAGCCCATCACACCGCACAAGCTCCGGCACACCTACGCCACCCGGCTCCTTGAGTCCGGGGCCGAGCTGGTCGACATCCAGGCGCTGCTGGGCCATGCGAATCTGGCGACCACCCAGATCTACACCCATGTCAGCGATGAACGCATGGCGGCGGTGGTGGCCAAGCTATGATGCGCTGGATCCACCCCGAGAAGCCGCGTTACTACAGCGTAGCCCTGGTCTGCGACCTGTTCGACGACTGGACCTTGCTCCAGTGCTGGGGAGGAATCGGCTCACAGCTGGGCAGACAGCGGATCGCCTGTCCGGTCGGCAGCGAGTTTCCAGATCAGGGTGACGATGGCGTTGCCGACCAACAGCACGACGCCGATGAGATGGAGTGTTTTCAGGCTAGCGTAGAGCATGGCGGCGAGTCCGTGTGGCAATCAGGAGACTGGGCGCCCATATCCTCGCTCAGAACTCAAGAGACCGGATACCGACTGGAGACCACCATGTCTGCGATACGACTCGATACCGATGCCCTGACGACCGCCCTCGCCGACCTCAACGCCTTGGGCCAAGGCGGCTGGTCGCTTACTGACGGCGCGCTGTGCAAGACCTTCGCTTTCTCCGACTTCGTGCGCGCCTTCGGCTTCATGACCCAGGTGGCCCTGATCGCCGAGTCTATGAACCATCATCCCGATTGGAGCAACGTCTACGGACAGGTGCGCGTTGCACTGAGCACGCATGAAGCCGGCGGGATCACCGAGCGCGATATCGCACTCGCGCGGCAGATGGAGCGGTTGGCGATGACTGCTGAAACGCACGCCACTCAGTAACCGTAGACCTCGGCCAGACCTTCCAACTCCTTCGCGCGCTCGGCCGTTTCCCGCAGCACGCAGTCGGCGGACATCACACGATGGAGCGTCCCGCCTTCGGGATCATGGTAGAAATCACAGTTCGCATCGCGATACTGAATCCACAGCCGCTGCGCCGCCTTGAGCGATTGTTTGCGTTCAGCCGACAGCTGAGACCGCAGCTTCTGATACGCGCCGTTGAGCCGCGCATCCTGCGTGTTCAGCTCTTCCCCGATGCAGTCCAGCATCTCGACGGTCACACCGCCCGCCTGCTCCATGCAGCTTGAGAAGCGTGACGTGTAGAGCTCATCGTTGGCGTGCGTGATCGTGCAGACGCCGAGCAGGACGGCGGATAGGGCGAATCTGCGCATGGGACAGGTCTCCGATGTGGCGTTACGGCAAAACATTCTCAATGAGCTTCAATTCCATCGCCTGCTCGGGATCGAGCCAACGGATACCCTCGCTGGGCATGGTCGCCGCCAGGGCCACCACCTCCGCGTCGACCCCCATGCTCTGGAAGTAGCGGATGTAGTTGCCGACCAGGCGCTGACCATCCTCCAGGCTGCCGCCGCCACCGGACGCATAGGATTGATGCAGACCGATGCGCGCTCCGTCGATGGCCAGCCGATCCACGCCGCCGGCCAGCGCGAAGGTGCAGGCACTGGCACAGACCTCACCGGCGATCGTATCGAGGTTGTGGCTGCGCAGATAGTAGCCGACCATCTGCGCTTCCGAGACCAGCCCACCGACGCTGTTGAGTCCGAGTGCCGCCGCCTCGGTCTCCTCCAGGGCCGCGATGAGGCGTTGCCCATCCCCCGCCTCGAACTCGCCCGAGAACATGACGATTACCGTACCGTTCTCCAGGTCGATGCGCTGGAGCTTGTCGGGCTGTGAAGGCTTGGAGGGCGCAAGCGCCTGCTCAGACGCGAGACGGCTGTTGCTCGGTTGCAGCGTCGTACCCTGGAGCATGAGGAGACAGTTGCTATAGGCGTTGTTGAACGCCAAGGTGGTGCCCGTGAGGCCAACGCTCAGATTTCCTTGATCGGTCCGCACGCGCAGGATCTGACCGCGCTTGAGATCATAGAGTGCTTTATCTGAAAGTGGGAAACCGATCAGCGGTGTGCCGTCACCGGCATCGACCGCCTCGACGTCGAGTGTGTTGTATTGGCTCTGGTCGATGATGAAGGACATCGACGTGATCCGATCATTGCCGATGAGACCGAAGTAGGCGGTATCGCAGTCGTCGTCGGTCGGGAAGGCGATCGCAATGGCCAGTCCATTATCGAAGAAGGTCTTGGCGACGTTCCCTTCCCACTGCCATTGTCCACGTCCACCCTGATAGGTTGGGGGATCGAACTGGGCTATGGCTGCAAACGCGGCTGAGATCAGGATCAGACCCAGCAGAGACAGAGTGATGGGATGGCGGTGCATCGCGAGCATGTCTGGAGCCTCCAAGCGGATCATGCGTAAGAACCACGCCCGGATAACGTCCGACTATGGGCGGGAGCTGGATTGGAGAATACACGCGAAGCCGCGATTCTGTCCGAGAACCCGGTCACGATCCAGGTTCCGCTGAGGCACGAGCGGGTACGCGAAGTTATGCGCTACGCCGGGCCGCGCATGCCGCTACGCCACCCTTGGCTCGCCTTGCTCCATATGCTCGATAAGCTCAGACAGGTACCGCGCCTGGAGCGGTTTCGCTCCAGGACCAAACGCAGGGAGACGGCGGATTCTGGAGCACGCGCGGAAAAACGCTCGAAGCCTTGAACCTAAATCCTACATTCCGTGCGCTCCGACACTCCGCGCCGGGACGATGACCCGCTGAAAACGCCGTGGCTTCGTCGAAAAAGAATAGCTCAGAGTAGCTGTTGGGGCTGAAGATCACGACGTCTGCCTTGATACTTCCGTTGGCATATAACCCAAGCCTTGTGCTTCCAGGGCGCGATGATCTGTCGCTTGCGAATCGTGCAGGATGCCGCGATTGCCCATCCAGGCTCCCAGAGCCTCCACAGCCATCAGATTTCCCCAAGGATCGACACGATTCTGGAGTGGCATAAAATCTCCTTCATCCGTTGTGGGCGGCACCCGCCGCTGAACCTCAGTTCCACCCATATACTTAGGCCATGCTCAGCTCAGTCCTGTTCCTCGCGGACATCCAGATGGAAATAGCCGGCCCGAGGGCCAAGGGCGGTAGCAACAGACTGAACCAGCACCTCATCAAGATCGGTGAGATAGACATAGGCACCATGCTCGACGAAGGCGGACGCGATGGCGGCCCCAATGCCACGGGCCGCTCCAGTCACCAAGGCGGTCTTACCATCCAGTCGCTTCAACGGGCGATCCCCCATTCAGAGTTTGGCCTCAAGGCTATTCGTGTCTGTGTTGCGAAGAATTGGAATATCAATCGTGCCCCACCGCCCCCTCGGCCAGTTCCATGATCGGCTGCTCGACGTTGCCCGCATAGAAGACGATCAGATCGACCGGCTCGGTGCCCGAGTTGTAGCCGAAGTGCAGCTCGCCCACCAGTTCGACCAGCGCCTCACCGGCTTTCAGGTGCAGGATCTCGCCGGCCTTGGACTCGACGGTCAGCTCACCCGAAAGCAGCACGCCCGCGTTGATGACCGGATGCAGATGGAGCGGCAGCCGGGCACCCGGCTCGATGCGAAAGCGCAGAATGGTGATCTCGGGCTGTTGCGGACGATAGGCCGGGAGCTGATGCCCGTTCCAGCTCTGGCTGGAGCGCATCAGTCGTTGGACCTCAACACCGGGAATCGTGGTTTGATCGGCCGCCACGGGAGCGGCGACCAACCCGCCGAGTAGGCTGAAGAGCAGGCAAGCGCGGACGTGTCTCGAACACCGGGGTGGTAGTTGGCTCATGGCGGTCCTCAATGCCGGCGATGTTGGGCGCATCTTACTCCAGATGGCTGAGTCTGGAGCACCGAGCCATCGGGCGCTCGTGGCGGCCTTCTGCTGATGGGCCAGAATCCATTCGATGGCCTCGGCCATGATCGCCAGCCGTGCCGGAGCTGTCCCAGTTAGTCCCCGCTGATAGTCGAAGCCGTGGAACATCGCATCCACGACCTCAATGTTCAACGATCTCGGCGGATGGACCGCACGGCTCATCAGAGAAGACCGCACGGCCCTTGGCATCCTGACAGCGGTAGAGAAGCGCGTCGGCGAAGGCGTCGAGCGCGAGTAGGGTCAGCGGGGCGATGAGCACAAAACGGCGCATGATGGGGTGTTCCTCCTGGAGAGCGACTCCAGGCGGAAGGATGCCCGCACTCCGTCAGCGATAGCAAGACCGGAAGGGGCGATGACGGCAGGGGTCGACCATTGGCGGGTATTCAGGCTGGATATCTGGAAGTCACCTCTTGCGATTGAGTGGGGCGGTTGGAGACGGACAGAGAGCGTCGCCAGTGGGCGATGCCGTCTTCCGTCGTGGACCATTTCACGCCGCCGCTGTGTCGCAAGTGGGTCAGGAAGTGACAAGCTGTGTGGTTTTCGATCAGGCGGACAGTCCGTGTCGCCCGCCTCACCCGCCGCGCGGCTCAAGCACTCGGCTGATACTTCTCCAGCCAGTGTGCATAGGGTGCCGGCAAGACCCAGGACGCCTTGTCTTCATTCAGCGCCAAGGCCGCCTGATAGGGCCAGTGCGGGTTGGCCAGATGCGCGCGTCCGACCATCACCAAATCCATCTGTTGTTGCTCGATAACACGATTGCAGGTCGCGGGCGCATCAATGCCCCAGGCCGAAGCGACCGGCAGCTCGGCTTCCCGGCGGACGCGCTCGGCGATGGGAGCCAGAAACGCTGGTCCCCATGGAATCTGGGCGGTAGGCGTGGAAAAACCCACGCTGACGCTCAGCAGATCCAGACCGCCACGACGCCAGTCGCGCACGAGTTCAATCGATTCGGCCAGCGTCTCTTCATCGCGTCCGTCAAACTCGATAACGCCAAAGCGGGCCGTCAGCGGCAGGTGTTCCGGCCAGACCTCGCGCACGGCCGCCAGGGTTTCACGCAGAAAACGGCCGCGTCCGGCGGCGTCGCCACCGTAGTCGTCGGTACGCTGATTGGAGTGGACGGAGAAGAAGCTTTGTCCCAAATAGCCGTGGGCAAAGTGCAGTTCGAGCCACTCGAATCCGGCCTCGCGGGCGCGGTTGGCGGCGGCTACGAAGTCGCCGCGAACGCGGGCGATCCCCTCTTGGCTCATCGCTCTGGGCACGCGCGGCAGATTGGCGCCGAAGGCGATGGCTGAGGGTGCCATCGGTGTCCAGCCACGTGGATCGCCTTCGGGGATATGGTCGTCGCCGTCCCACGGGCGATTGGCGCTGGCTTTGCGTCCGGCATGGCCGATCTGGATCCCTGGAACCGCGCCACTGGCCTTGATCGTGGCGGCGATGCGCGCCAAGCCTTCAGCCTGTTTCTCGTTCCAAAGTCCGAGACACGCCGGGGTGATGCGCCCCTCCGGGGCCACAGCGGTGGCCTCGACGATCACCAGTCCGGCTCCGCCGCGCGCCAGGCTTGCATAATGGACTTGATGCCAGTCGTTGGTGAGGCCGTTCTCGGCACTGTATTGGCACATCGGCGGGACAGCGATGCGGTTACGCAGCGTGATGTCCTTGAGCTTGAAGCTGGAGAAGAGAGCGGACATGGTGAGTTCCTGCTGAGAAAGGCGACCATTCGACCGAAAGGCGGCATGTTGCCATGTTCCACGAATTCCGTCTCTACGGCAGGCTTCCAAATCCAAGGATTCCCGGCCTCCCCTCATGCCTCGTTAGCGCACGAGACAGCGCCGATAGAGATGGGGCATAGCGCCGATGGTACGGGGCCAGACACCGTGGAACAGCCACTCAACCGATGGGTTCCGTCCAAGGTATCCAGCCGTGCTCGATAGGCCATCCTGGGTCGCCCGACCACTGTCCATCGGGTATGATCGGGGACGAAAAGACACACGTCACGGCACTTGGAGGAGCAGTGGATGGCTCGCCGACCTCAGACCCTGCCGGAGTCCGCATCCGGCCCCGAACACGCCTCTGCACAGTCGACGGGCGAGGATCCGCCCACGTTGCTGGCGGAGTCGTCCGAACGCGGCAAATCCTCAATGCAGAGCACGCTGGAGCGTCTTCAGGCGCTCAGCGCCGAACGCGCCAAGGCCCGTGAGGCCGAGAAGACAGCCAAGATCCTCCAGATGCCGATGCCGGTCTGGCCCGAGAGTGTGCGCGGGGTGCCAAACGTGGCCTTGCGATCGGCGCTGTTTGGCGCGATCAAGCGTGGTCCAAGGCGCTACATGGATCGCGAACTCGTCACCAGCCTCGAAGGCTATGAGGTTCGCTACACCGGCCCGAGACTGGACCAATCCGATCTCGATGTGTGGGAAGCGCTGTTACATCTGGCGCGTCGTCAGGCACTCGGCAATCGCATCGAAGCCAGCGAACGTCAGCTGCTGAAAGAAGCAGGCCGCAGTTACGGCAAGAGCGGACGCGAATGGCTCAAGAGCGTGGCCGCACGTCTCTCGGCCACGACCGTCGAGATCCAGCACGACCATCAAAACTACGGCGGCTCGTTGGTCGATGAGTTCTACCGCGACGATATCGCCGGCTGCTATGTCATCGAACTCAATCCACGCCTGCAACTGCTGTTCGCGCATGAGGACTGGACACAGGTCGAATGGGAGCAACGCCAGAAGCTCAAGCGACAGCCGCTGGCTCAGTGGCTACACGGATTCTATTCCACACATGCGCGACCTTTCCCACTCAAGGTCAAGACGCTCCATCAGCTTTCAGGCAGCGAGGCCAAGCAGCTGTACCACTTTCGAGCCGAATTGCGCGATGCCTTGGCCTGCTTGGAGGAGGCAACCGGCTGGACCCATGAGATCGATACCAACGATCTGGTGCATGTCGGCAAGATTCCGACCCCGAGTCAGGCACGCTATCTGAGCAAGCCAAAGCAACCCAAAAAATAGCCGTGTCAGAGGCGGGGCATAGCACCGATGGCGGCGCATGGGATAGAGCTCATCAGGTGGGGCATAGCGCCGATGGTCGCTCGCCTAACCCCCGGTCTTGATCTTGCGTTTCCGCATCGAGGGAACGGCGCGATGCCTCCTCGTCTATTCGGTCGTTCCAGCCGCTCCCACGCTCCAACCCCCAAGATTCCCAGCCTCAACCGCGTTTCCATAACCAAGCGTCTACCGACGGCATAGCACCGATGGAGGTGGGGCATAGCACCGATGGAGGTGGGGCATAGCACCGATGGAGGTGGGGCATAGCACCGATGGAGCTATCCTGAAAAATGGAGCTAATTATTTGAAATTAAATAACTTTTTTCGATGCGCAAAATCGCCTAATCTTCTTTTAATCCTCTCCTAATCTATTGGGCGCCCCCACATGCCTTAACACGGGACAGCACCGACCGAGCGAACGTTGAACATCGTGGAACGCAAACCGCATCAAGCGGATGCCAGCTGGTGTAGCGAATCGGGGCATAGCACCGATGGTTGCCTCCCCAAACAGGCGGCCAACCGAGATCGCAACACGGGATAGAACCCATGGCGGCACGGGATAGCACCGATGGTGGTAAGGGATGAAACCCGGTCGGTACGGGACAACACCCACCGGATAGGTGTAGCGACCAGCCCTTTTAAGGGGACTTCAAGTTTTTGTAAAATATAGTCATTTTAAACTTGACACGCGGTCGTTGTTAGACATGTTTGATGGCATCCTG
>NZ_WNKT01000065.1 GCF_009720725.1 Allochromatium palmeri | reverse complement strand
AGAGGACTTGTCTACTCCAACTGTATGTGAGCGAACGATTTTTGCCAGCTGGTAAGATACTTTGTCCAAAGTCCAAAACCAGATGCAAACCGTCAATATTCACGAAGCCAAGACCCACCTGTCCCGCTTCGTCGACCAAGCAGCCGCTGGTGAGGAAATTCTCATCGCGCGCGCCGGCAAACCGATTGCCCGCTTGGTCGCTCTGGAATCCAAGAACGCGCAACCCAGGCCGCTGGGACTCGGCCGGGGTCGCTTTACGCTACCCCGTGATTTCGACTCCCTGCATGCTGAGGCCATCCTTCAGATGTTCGAAACCGGCGCATGAGCTCAACGAATCTCCAGTTTCTGCTGGATACCAACATCCTGCTGGCCGCACTGATCGAGCCGGACCGGCTGCCGGCCGAGATCCAACGGGATTTGCGTGATCCCGCCAACACCGTCCTCTTCAGCGCAGCCAGTATTTGGGAGATCGCCATCAAATATTCGCTTGGACGCGCCGATTTCGACTTCAATCTGCAAGACATCTTGGAACTGGCGGAACAGACGGGTTTTATCGAGCTGCCCATCGTTTCCCGGCATGTTCAAGCCGTCGCGGCACTGCCTTGGCATCATCGCAACCCCTTCGATCGCCTACTCATTGTCCAGGCCCAGTCCTTGCCAGCATATTTATTGACGCGTGATCGCGGCTTGGCGTGTTATTCGGATCTGGTGCGGTTGGTAAATCTCGACTAGGCCGAGGTGCGTAATTTCTCCTCCTCTGGATCAAGCGTGGTGCTAGCCATTGACTTGATAACGACGTAACGAGATTATTTCAAAATCGTCATGGCGGATACGGATGCGCCGCATCATCGGGTCTTCGCGCTGCGTTTCGAGGTGTACTACCGCGAACTGGGTTGAGAGAATCCAGACCTGTCGTCTGCCCTTCATCGGGCATTATGCTTGATCAGTGGATCATTGAGTGTCCCGGGCCAGACTCGGGCCGAGCCAGAGCGGTGATGCATGCTAAATCGATTCTTGCTAGCGCCTTCTTCAAGGTTTCCGGGTATGGCGCGGCGGCTCCTGATCCCCCTGTCATGGGTGCTTTTGACCGGTCTCTCATGCCTCTGTCTGGAGGCACTCGCAGCCGGCGAGGAACGACCGCCGGTGCCGGTTACCACCGACGAGTTGGGTTTGCTCCTGATCCATCCCACCCGCGATGCCCCGGCGACCGCCGTCAGCCTCAATCGGACCCAGGTGAGCACTGAGATCAATGGCGTGATCGCCGAGATCGGGGTGGAGGTTGGCGCGCGGGTGACACAAGGGCAGACCCTCGCCCGGCTCGACTGCGAACCCCATGCCATTGAGGTTGCCCGCGCCAGGGCGGCGCTGGAAGCGGGTCGCTCGACGCACGATTTCAGCCTGCTGCAACTGGCGAATGCGCGCCGGCTGTCAGAGAAGCGCAGCATCTCGCAGGAGGAACTGGACAAACGCACCGCCGACGCCCGCACTCTCAAGGCCGATGTGGATCGGCTACAGGCCGCGCTCGATGGGGCGCTGAACACCGAGCGCAAGTGCATCATCGCTGCGCCACTCAACGCTGTCGTGGTTGAACGGATCGCCAGCGTCGGCGATTACGCGGTCCCAGGAACCCCTATCCTGCGCCTGCTCGATGACGAAAACATCGAGATCAGCGCCAAGGTGCAGGAGCAGGATCTGGAAAGCCTGCAACAGGCACACGAGTCCTTTTTCATCATTCGCGACACCCAGTACCCGGTCACCCTGCGTACCGTACTGCCCCTGATGGAAACACGTCTGCGCACCCATGAGGTACGCCTGAGCCTGATGGACGCGCGGGTCGTCGCCGGTAGCACGGGCCGGCTGCGCTGGGTGGTGGGACGCGGACAGATCCCGGCGGATCTGATTCTCAAGCGCGGCGCCAATCTCGGGGTCTTTGTCCTGGATGGCGAGCAGGCCCGCTTCGTCCCGCTCCCGGAGGCGCGTCCGGGACATCCGGCGCCGATTGGTCTGCCCGCCGAGACGCGGATCATCCGCGACGGTCGCTACCAACTCGAGGACGGCGACCCGGTGCGCCCGCAATGAGCCGATCGCCCGTCACAATGAGGTCGCCATGTACGCGCGCCTGATCCGCAATCATGTCCTGACTAATCTGACCTTCGCGCTGGTCGTCATCCTCGGCGCAATCGCCTACATGCAACTCCCGCGCGAACAGGATCCGAGCGTCAGCTTCAACTGGGTGACGGTACGCACCATCTGGCCGGGAGCCTCTGCCGAAGACGTCGAGAACCGGGTGACAAATCCGCTGGAGGAGGGGATCGAGAAGATCGACGACGTCAAGTTCGTCAGCAGTAATACGCGCCAGGGCATCTCGACGATCACGATCCGTTTCGAGGACATCGAGCCGGAGGTCTTCGACAAGCGCATGGAGGATCTACGCCGCGAGATCCAGAGCCAGTTGCTGATTCTGCCCTCGGATGTCCGTCAACCCGAAATCATCGAGGTCAGCAGCGCCAACGCCTTCCCGACCGCAACCCTGGCACTGATCGGAATCGACGACGACGAGGCATTGAGACACGCGGCGGTCAATGTCAGGAAGGATATCCAGCGCATGACCGGGATCGACCGAGTGGAAACCATCGGTCAGACCCATCCGGAACTGCATGTCGATTTCGATCCGCACCGGCTGGTCGGACTCGGCATCTCGCCGGTCGGTCTGGCCGACACGGTGACGGCCTATTTCCGTGACCTGGCGGCCGGCGGCATCGAACTGGGCGATCAGCAGTGGCTGGTGCGTCTGGTGGGAACCAGCGATGACCCGCGCTATCTGGAGGATCTGCCGATCCTGACTGCCGCTGGCGAATTGCCATTGCGCTCGGTTGCGAACATCGAACGCGGCCGCAATGATGCCGAGGAATTCGTGCGCTTTGAGGGCAAGCCGGGCGTGATGCTTTCAGTGTTCAAGGCCGGCAACGCCAACAACCTCAGTCTGCTCGAAACCATTCGCGACTATATGGACGCGCGTAACCCGGCGCTTGCGACGCTGGGTCTGCGCCTGGTGCTGCTGGAAGATCAGACCATCGCGACCCGCCAGGCGGTGAAGGTCATGGAGGACAACGCCCTGGTCGGGCTCGCGCTGGTGCTCGTCATGGTGTGGCTCTTTCTTGGCTTCCGCATCGCGCTGCTGACCAGTATCGGGATTCCATTCGCGCTGGCCGGCGTCTTCATCGTCCTGGCGCTGCTGGGTCAGTCGCTCAACTCGACGACCTTGCTCGCCGTGGTCATCGCCCTGGGAATGCTGGTCGATGACGCGATCGTGGTCGTCGAGGCCATTTACCAGAAACTGCGCGAGGGTTACGAGGGCGCCGCCGCCGCGCTCGCGGGACTGCGCGAGGTCGGCATGCCGGTCGCCGCCGCCGTGCTGACGACGATCGCCGCCTTCCTGCCCTTGATGCTGATCCCGGGCGTGCTCGGCGACTACATGAAGTTCGTCCCGGCCGTGGTGACCCTAGCCCTCCTGTTCAGTCTGATCGAGGGATTCTGGATGCTGCCGAGCCACATGGTCGGGGCGCGTATTGACCTCAGCAAGCCCTCGCGGATCGAGCGGTTCAGGACGCGCGTGACCGACGGCATGCGCCGCCATTTCCGGCGGTGGCTGGTCCGCTTTCTCGGCCTGCGCTGGTTCGTGCCGGTCCTGGGCGTGGGTCTGCTCGCGGGTGCAGTGGCCATGGTCGCGGCGGGTCTGGTGCGAGTGGATTATTTCGCCACCGATCTCTACCGGCTCTTCTATATCAACGTCGAGATGCCGCCCGGCACCAAGGTCGAGAAAACGCTGGAGACCCTGGAGCGCGTCGAGGCACGGGTTCGTGAGCATCTGACCCCGGACGATGCGCACGCGGTCGTCATTTATGCCGGTCAGCGCTTCACCGAGACCGAACCCGTCTTTGGCGAGGAAAAGGGTCAGGTCTTCGTCAGTCTCAACCCGGCACAGACCGGGATGCGTAGCGTGGACACCTTGATCGAAGACATTCGCGAGGAGGTGAATGCGGTCGCAGGGCCGATCGAGATCTCCTTCCTGCGCCGCAAGCTCGGGCCACCGACGCAGAAACCGATCAACGTCAAGGTCCGAGGCAACGACATTGAGGATCTGCGGCTCGCATCCCGCGAGGTCAAGGGTTTTCTCGCCGGTGTCGATGGCGTGATCGACATCGGCGATGATGACACCCGCGGGCGCATGGAACTGCGGGTGCGGCTCAACCCCGACGCCATCGTGCGCGCCGGGCTGAGTCCGGCCGACGTCGTGCGGGTGGTGCGACTCTATGCCGATGGTGAGATCGTCGCCAGCATGCAGCACCAGGGCGAACGGCTCGAAGTGCGGGTACGGACCGAACCGCGCTCGCTGCTCGACACCCAATCCTTCCTGGATCATCCGGTGGGGCTTCCGGACGGCACCGAGATCGCGCTCGGCAAGCTGGTCGACTTCGACATCGAACAGACGACCAGCAACATCCGGCACTATGATTTTCGCCGCGCCATCACCGTCGAGGCCGACATCGACAGCACGCGCATCGATACCGTCACCGCCAACAAGGCCATCCGCGCCTTCTGGGCGCAGAACGGCACCCGCTTCCCCAACGTTAATCTCGACCTCACCGGTCAGAACGATGACATCGAGGAGAGCCTGGGCGCAATCGTCGTGCTCATGTTCGTCGGACTGGGACTCATCTATCTGATTCTGGGGGCGCAGTTCGTCAGTTACCGGCAGCCGCTGATCGTCCTGGTCACGGTCCCGATGGCCTTCGTCGGCGTCGTCGTCGGGCTCTTCGTCAGTGGTAATCCACTGAGTCTCTACACTCTCTATGGTGTCGTCGCCCTGGCCGGCATCGCGGTGAACGATGCCATCGTCCTCATCAGCACGGCCAACCGTTACCTGGCGGAAGGCGTGAGTCCGGCGCGTGCGATCATCTCGGCGGCACAGCGGCGTCTGCTGCCGATCCTCATCACTTCGCTCACCACCATCGCGGGCCTGCTTTCGCTGGCGACCGGGCTGGCCGGGGAGTCGATGATGTGGGGACCGGTGGCGACCTCGATCGTCTGGGGGCTAGGCTTCTCGACGCTGCTGACGCTTTTCTTCATCCCCTCGCTCTATCTGGGGATCACCCGGCCGCCGCTCTCGCTGCTGCAACGTCTGCCGCTCCTGCCGCTGCTGGCCGAGGACGCCCCCCGGCCCTGGCGTCGCTGGCTTGCGCGTCTCGGTGGCTCGACCCCGCGCGCCGTACTGCCACCATCCAGCATCCAGGAACCCGAGTACTGCCAGCGCTACCGGAGCGCTCTTGCGGCGATCGATAGCGGCGACCTGGAGCAGGCGATTCGCGGACTGCAATGGCTCGCCGACCACGACGTTCGCTCACCGCTTTTCAGTCTCTCGGTTGTTCAGGCGCTCCTGCTCTATGTGAGCAAGAACGGCTGGGACATCGGTTATATGAACCGCACCCGCCGCTATCTGGATCGCGCGCGTGCACTGGCCCCGGACGACGCGCGGGGCAGGGAACTGGAGCGTGTCTATCGCGAGCTGGACGTTCCGGGTGATCCTGTCACGGGGCGTTGAGGCTTTTGGGTGATGACGTTGCGTCGGCGGGGTGATATCAGGAAATTTGACAGTTGGGATCGTCCCCGCCGTCCGTCCTGGATGCGAGCCCGAAACAATGGCCACACCGCGTCCGACATCACATAAAAGCCAACAGAATGAGTCGGTTGGGGTGAGCGATGTGGACCCCAACGACGCCGCTAAAACAGAAAACGCCCCAGACCGGATGGCCGGGCGTGGCATATGCGACAGAAATCAGCGGTTAGGCCAAGCGTTGGGGGATGTTGAGGTTCACATTCATTCACCCCAACCGACGATCCTGTCAGGGTTTTTTACATTTTGCGAAAACCTGTACTCAAGACGGCTTGGGCGGATCGGGTTCGGATAAAAAATAGACTTTTAAAACAGGCATCTAACGATCAGATTTGTGGCATGGCACAGCGTTTGCATTATATTATCGCGACGGATACTAGCGAAAAGCGACCTGACACAACAGATCTCCATCGGCAGTATTCCTTAATCTTAAATCGATCAACTGATACTGAGGTAACGATCATGACAGAGTTCAAGAAAACCCTTCTCGGCGCCGCGACCTTGCTTGCCCTGTCGGCGCCAGTGGCAAATGCGGCAATTATTAGCGTGGACGGTGTATTTTGGGATCCCGATTGGGTAGCTGCAGGTGGCGCCTCAAAAGACTTCGGCGCAGCATCGGAATTTACGCAATGGTTCCAGAGCACCGGCACCGGCATAGACCTTAATAACATTGTTGATATCGAAAACAGTGGCAGTCCCGTCGGTAACTACCTTACAGGAGTCGGTATTTTTACGAGCTTCAATGCTGCCAATAATGCTGACGGTAATCCTACGCCTGAAACCACCCCAGCAAATTTCTGCCCTGGCTGTCAACTGACTTACGAGTTCGGTGGAATCCAACTTACTAGCGTATCAGGTACGCCTACTGCACCTATCTACGGGCTTGATTTATCAAGCGGTTACTTCAATGTATACACCGCTTCACCCGGCGCCTACGATTCTACTTCGACAACACCGGCAAACATTGCTTCTGCAACAAGCGGGAACCTTTTCCTATCTGGTGTCTTCGATCAATTTGCGCTTAGCACCACTTTTATCACCAGTACAGTAACTGGTAATGCAAATTTATCTGGAAGTGTCGAAGCTTTATTATCTGTGACGGGCGGATCAGCCTTTGAGAATTTTGATACGAACACCTTCACAGCGAGTCAGGGTCTTGCAGACTTGTTTTACACAGCTAGCTCACAGTTCAACATCCCCTTAGGAGGCAGCACCAATTTCTCTAACAGGTCTACCGGAGAGTTTCAAGGCGACACGGTTGCAGTTCCTGAACCCGCCACTTTGGCGCTGTTAGGCATCGGTCTGCTTGGTGCCGGCAGCTCGCGCATTCGCCGGAATCGCCGCGTAAGCTAAGCTAGCACGACTTCGTGATTTCGATTACGCCCCGCGTCATGCGGGGCTTTTTTATGTGGTACATCATGCGCCGCTTGCACCTTTTCGAACTTGAAGACTCTCCCCATCTTCCGTCTCCGATCCGCAACGGCATCACTGATTTCCTTGAATTTGCGGTTGTGGCTCCGCATCTCTACGCGCCGATCGTACCCCGGTTAAATCATGTCTTTGAGCATCGGCAAGTACGCCACATCATCGATCTCTGCGCTGGCGGTGGCGGCCCCTGGAAGCGCCTGCGCAACGACCTCAACGGGATACGTGACGGTCGAACGCGGCTTCAGTTGACCGACCTCTATCCAAATGTGCCCGCGCTGACGAAACTGAAAGTTGGGTACGGGGATCAGATAGACGTCGTCGTCGAATCGGTCAGCGCCATGGATGTCCCGACCCATCTCGACGGATTTCGGACGCTCTTTTCATCCTTCCACCACTTCCGACCGGCGCAGGCCCGCGCCATCCTCGCCGATGCGGTCGAGAAGGGGCAAGGCATCGCGGTCTTCGAGTCGACGCTGCGCCATCCACTGCTGTTGCTCTATATGCTGTTGACGCCACTGCTGGTCTTGCTCGCCACCCCGTTCATCCGGCCCTTCCGCTGGTCACGACTGTTCTGGACCTACCTGATCCCCGTGATTCCGTTTGCGGTCATGTTCGATGGCATCGTCTCATGCCTGCGCACCTACACGGTCGCGGAACTCCGCGACATGACGAAGGATCTCGGCGACGGACACTACACCTGGGACATCGGACTCGAACGCATCGGCCCATTGCCGGTGGGCATCACCTATCTGATTGGCTACCCCTCGCAAGCTGAATTGGGTTGAGTTCGCTCGTGTAGACGGTTGAGGTGAACGGACGTGAGCCACAACATCCGGTGCGGGTTGGGCCGGAGGCGTTGGACCGGCCACGCGAACGAGTCAACTAAAACAAAAAGGCAGCCCATGCACGCCATCGGGCGGCGTGCCGGTTGAGAGGGCGGATGGGACGCGATGCATACCCTAACTCATTGTCAGTAAATTTTACAATTCTGGTCGTAGGGCGATTCATTCGAGCACGGTCATGTCAAAAAAACCAAGATTTTCAAGTATTATTTTTTATGGTACGAGAAATGCCTGCGAGATTGCACGGTCTCGACGAATTAAGTCCAGATCCGGAGCATCCATACACCCAAATATCTGAGAAATCTCGCCATGTCTAAATCTATTTTCTTGCCTGCGGCACTGATCGCGTTCACCGGTCTTCCCATGACCCAGGTGTACGCGGGAACTGTTGGCTCAGGTTCCAACGTGAACTGCAACCCTGCAGACGTCCAAGTGACTTGGTATCAGCAAATCACTCCAGCGGTCGGCCCCCAAATTTCTGTAGTAAACCCAATCTCTGCCTTAACCTGTATCGGTGCCTATGATTCTAACGACAAACCGCAGCCGAAGACGAATCTCGGCTACGCGGACGATGGCCTGTTCAATGGCGAAAAAGATAAGCAGAGTGGTTTGGAGTTTGATCCAGGCGCCTTCATTGGGACGGTAAATGGCGTCAATACAGGTTTAGCGCTTCAGGATCTCGATAACGATGGGGTAGTCGATGATCCGGGCTGGATTACGGTGGGGAAATATGAGGACAAGGAGTTTACAGGGAATTTGGTTAATGGTCAGGACATCATTGGTGATGATGATTCAACTGGTGTTCTGCAAAGCTTTTTCTCGTGCACCGAAGGCAGCAGTGATACCAAGAAGTGTGACGACGACGACACCACATTTGGCAAGTGGAGTCTGACCCCTGATGCCGGAATTCCAGATCGCTTTGCGACTGCGTCAAGAGAGAGCGATAAGAGCTTTTTCGACGCCTTCGCGATCGTGCTTAAAGGCGGTGATTATTTTACGGCGTTTCTGTTCACTGCGGCGCAGTTCGGGATCACCGATTTAATGAATGTGTATAATTTTGGTGGTACGTTTACGATGCCGACAGTCAGCGTCACTGAAAAAGTAGAGCAAAAACAAAAAGTATGTACTGAGTATAAAAATAATAAATGTAAGGAGTGGGAGTGGAAGGATGTTTTGGTAGAAAAAACCACCACGAAGCAGTACGACCTGTCACACATCACCCTGTTGGCGCATGATCCGCAGGCCCCTGACAATGTCATTCCGGAGCCGGGCATCCTGACGCTGTTGGGAGTCGGTCTGCTCGGCTTCGGATGGATGCGACGCGCGCGTCTGGCCGGTTAGCGGTGTGGACGGATGAAGGACAACAGTGGAGTGACGCAACACATTAGGCTCAGCTGCGCAACCACGTTGAACGTGGCTCCAGCACATGAGGTTAAAACGCCCTCGGCAAAACCGGGGGCGTTTGGTGTGGGCGCGGCGTTGAATCACGGAGCGGAATCACACTTGCACATCCTACGCGGGCTAAATTTAAGCCGAGTGCCGTCAAGCTCTAGCAGATACAACGCGCTCACAACCTCGCCAGGCTTGCCCAACAGATCGCTGTAAAATATTCTGACAATCGCCTGACGGCTACGCCGTTCTGGTCGCCATCGCTGCAACCTTGGCGAGCGGCGACGGCAACCATCGCCGCCGCGAATCGCCCCGTTCAACCATACCGCCCCGGCGCCAAAATCCCTTGCGGATCAAACGCTCCACGCAACCGCGCATGAAATGTCCTGGATTCGCCCAGCAACCCCTCCAGCCTGTCCATCCCATCCACCCCCACCCGGTACGGAAAACAGCCCAATCCACGCCCGGCCTCCAGCAACTCGGCATAACAAGCGCTGGCAGCGGCTTGCGCGGTCGCGTCGTCGCGCTGAAAAACCACAGGAATCGTACTGTCAAAAATCCTGTCACTGATCGAGGTGAGGGTGATGAGCGGCTCGATGCCATGCGCCGGGGCGATACGCTTGACCATCTCGACATAGGCGCGCACGGCCTCGGGGCGCATCGGCACCAGCGGGGCGTACCAGCGCAGACCGCAGCCGTCGCGGGCCGGATCCAGCGGACCGTCGGTGAGCGGTCGCGGATTGCGCCAATAGCAGAGCGGCAGGGCGGTTTCGTTGGGACGGCCGGCGACCAGTTCGAGTGACTTCGCCAGGGTGCCGGTGGTGTGGGCCAGACGCCGGGCGAAGCCCCCGGGCAGCCGGCGTGCGATGCCAGACAGGGTGCTGGCCTGCTCGGGACTCAGGAACAGCAGGCGCGAGGCGACCCCGGACAGCGCCTGGCGGATCTCGCGCTGGGCGGCGATGACCAGACGGCGGGGTCCATAGAGGGTTCCGAAGCCCGTCCAGGGGAGGATCTGATACTGCGCGCCGAGCTGCCGCACGAACGCCTCGGGAATCAGACCGCGCTCATCCAGCCGATCTACCGGAAAGGGCGCGGTCATGGCGAGCACCCGGCGCTGGTTCATAAGGTTGATGCCGCCCACGATCCCCGGCAGACGTTGCAGAATGAGGCGGACCCGCTCGACGGCGGCTTCGAGCAGGGCATCTTCTTTGAGACTGAACAGAATCGCCTTCACGCACTCCGGCCGACGCGCGAGCTGAATGCTCATCCGGGTCACGATGCCGAAACCGCTTTGCGTGAACAAACCCGTGAAATAGGGACCAATGCCCCAGCGGAAGAGCCGCGCCAGATCCTCACCGCCGGCCTCGCGCAGTGCGCTCCGGTAGCTCGACCCATCCGCAAGAACGGCCTCCAGATCGGTCACAGCCCCAAAGTGATCGGTATAGGGCGTGATGCCGTAGCCACGCTCCAGGGCATTGCCGATCAGGCTGCAATGCGGTCCGGCACCGGTGACAGGCACCAGAAACGGATGCCCGCCCTGATCGAGAAAGTCAGCCAACTGGCCTTGGGTAACACCAGGCTCTAGGGTCACGACACCCAGCTCGGCATCGAAGTGAATAATGCGCCTGAGCGCCCCCAGATCCAGGATCACGCAATCGTCGCGGACCGGCAGGGCCGTACCATAGCCCCAGTTCTTACCCGTACTAATCGGATAGAGCGGCACCTCGTAACGGGCGGCGATCGCCACGATCGGCGCGACCTGTTCGGCGTCCTGGACCCGAAGCGCCCCAACCAGACGTCGTTGCAAGCCGCTCGTATCGGCGCCGTACTCACGCCAGGCCAGATCGCTATCGAGAACCTGGGCCGGACCCAAGAGATCCCGCCACGCCTGAAGCGCGGCGCTCGATCGAGTGATGAAATCCATGCCCTGCTCTCCACACGCTTGTTGGGGGAATGAGGTCAAAAAGCCGACATCCATCACAACTTTAGATATAGTTGCTTTTCATGAGTCCGCGCACCCTAGAAACTTGAGTTCTCATTCGATGCCAATCCAACTCAAAATCGCCTGCACCCCCAAGGAAATCGACGATGCCCTGTGGTTGCGGCACGAGGTCTATATCAAGGAGGAAGACAAATACAGCGGGCGCTGCTGGCCCGATGAACGTATGGTTGATCGCTTTGATGCGCTTCCCAGGGTGGCGCACATCATCGCCTATGACGCCGATCAACCCATAGCCACGCTGCGAGTGAACGGCGACATGGGGCTGGGACTGCCGCCCGAGGCCCATTTCGACTTCAAGTCCTTCCTGCCAAGCCACTTGGCCGACTCGTCGGTACAGCCGATCATCGGTGCAGCGGGGTTGCTGGTCATCCGCCAAGACTGGCGCCGACGCCACAACCTGCTGCCCGCCCTGTACCGTAAGGCGGCCGGTGTCCTGCACTCCTGGAATGTGACACACGTCATCGCCATCGTCAGTCAGACCACGGCGCGCTTCTATCGCCATCTAGGATTCAAGCCCTTGGCCGACGCCTTTGTCATCGAATCGATCGGCGATGTCGTCGTTCCTATTCTGGCGCGTGCCGAGGATGGTTATCGCTGGGCCTTCGGTCCTAGCGGCGCGCCCCAGGAGCCGGTTTGGCCAGAACGGCGGCGCTCCCCACATCCAAGCCGACAAATCCACCTACCCTCGACGGCGGTCAGGGACATCCGCCATCACAGGGTGTCGTCCAAACACTAAACCTGAACCCCTAAATCCTCCGCGATCGCCTCCAGCAGCGCCAGCAGCGGCGGCGTCAGATGCCCGAAGAGCATGGGACGCGAGATATGGAAGGGCGCGCGCGCCCCGCGAAACTCGATCGCCTCGCCCACCGGCTCGAAATAGATTCCGCCAAAATGCAGATGCCGCGCCAGACGCGGCTCCATCATGGCATAAACGCTCGTCATCCCCTCGGCTAACCCCACCGTGGCCGCCGCCAGATAGAGCCCCAAGGCGATATGCGGAAAACGCCGCCGGTCATCCATGGTCCAGTCGAACAGCTCGGGTCCATGCCCATCCGGTGAGTCACGCTCACCCGGCCGGCGCCGGAACTGCTCACGCAACGCCAGACGCGAGATCTCGCCGAAACAGCCCTTGCATTGCTTGAGCGGATTCTGCTCCGAGTTGAACAGCGCGGGATCGTAATGCGCCAGCAACGGCAGACAGGGTTCGGGACTGTCAGGACCAGGCCTGACCAACCGCACCGCGCCCGCATCGCGTCCGGAGGGACGATGGATCAGCAGACAATGGATCGAAGTCTCATCGAACTCATCGATCTCGCGCCCGTCCGGAAAATCATCCGGATCCTCCCATCCCAGCTCGCGGCAGTAAACGTCATAGCGCAGACGAAAGACCCGATCGCGCAACTCATCCGTGTCGGCAAGCTTGATATTGAAGTATTCGTGATAGGGTGTGACAAGATCGATGTCGGACACGTCTGCGTTCCCCAAAAAAATCCTGAAAGTCCCGCCGTTCAACATCGCCTGCACACGAAACACGCCCAAGCGCGCAACGATGTGGTAGACGCTCATTGCAAGCAGCATAATTGACCCAGACTTGAGGTCAAGCCTTGTTTCGTACAATAGTTGGACTTTGGACAAAAACACGCTCCTTCCCAGTGCCCAGTAGGCCTTCTTGAAACTTTTCGTGGTATGCATCCGATCAAGCCGTCGCGGTGAGCCTCGGTTGGCGC
>NZ_WNKT01000064.1 GCF_009720725.1 Allochromatium palmeri | reverse complement strand
CAGAGGACTTGTCTACTCCAACTGTATGTGAGCGAACGATTTTTGCCAGCTGGTAAGATACTTTGTCCAAAGTCCAATGGCATTGCAAGTCCGATTTACGTTACCGCGTTTCCCCGCCGACGGGTGAGGACTCGGATGACTGCGCTAAAAAAGGATGCCAGGCGTACAGTTCGTCATCCGCGTCTTGAAGAAAATGGACAATGTTCTTCATTCGTATACGGTATTCACATTTCGGTGCAACCCAAATGATCTCGGCCTCCTCGGGTATCGGGTAAAGTGGTTCTTGATGGGCGATCAAGTAAGTCTTCATGTGATTGGCTTTGGCTAACGATCTCGTGATGCGAGGGCAGACCCTCGCGACAAGGTCGAGTCATCAATCGAACACCAGCGGCGCGCGCTTGCCGGATTTTGCCTTGTGTCCGATCAGATAGTGCATCGCCTTGCGAAAGGCGTCGACATCCGTCGTCGCCTCCATCTGTTGGCTCACCAGGGCGCGGCTGATCGGCGCCATCAGGCGCTGTCGCCACTCGGAGTCGGCGATGAGGCGCAGGGCAATGCGCACGAAGGCCGCGTCCGATTCAGCGTTCAGCTCGCCCAACCCAAAGCGCTCTAGCAGCACGGGACCGGCGAGATTGTAGAACTGCCAGCCCTTGCGGGTCACGATCGGGATCCGCAGACTCAGACAGTCGATGATGCTGGTGTTGCCGCCAAATGGAAAAGAATCCAGTGCCAGGGCGCACTCCGCCAGGCAGTCCATGTAGCGCTCGTAAGACTGGCTTGGGAATAACTCCACCCGTTCCCCGCCCAGAATGGTCTCCAAGTCGTGCCGGAAGGGCAGATAATAGTTGCTGTTGCGATTCAGCGTCGGCAGGAAGCGGTAGCGCACTGGCACTGGACTGCTATCGGCAATCGTCTTCAGTAGTTGGAGGTGCGCGTGATTGAACTTCAGTGCCCCCCAAGCGCAGCCGATCAGGAGCGGGTTTTGCCTGGCCTGCTTGCGCTGTGGCAGATAGCTTGGCTTGATTGGCAGGGTGCCGATGCCAGGGATCAACACCAGGCGCTCGCTATAATGCGTTGGCGCGCGCTCCAGTGCCTCCTCCGATTCGATCCCGGTCAAGAAGTAATCGATCTGTGAGCCAAAGGTGCTCACCGGATGGCTGTTGGTGGTGATCTGTACCGGCGCAAAACGCATGTTGCTCAGGTAGCGGGACTCGCTGCTCATTCCCACGTCGGGGAAAAACAGGATGTCGAGATCGTTATCGAACAGAAAATCACTCTGAAACCGGCCATTCTCCAACCAGACGCGGTGCACGGAGGAAAAGATGCTGGTCTCCAGGTCATCACGTTTAGGTCCGACGTGGATCAGGCTCAGGTCGAACGCGTCGGTAAGCGCCGCGAAGAGCGGAAATCGGTTCTTGTAGGTCGGATGCGTGGGTGCCCAACGTGCCGTGATCACCCCAATCCGGTTTCCGCGTGGGCGGTTGCGGATCTTGACCTTGCCGAGTACGCGCTGCGCCAGGCGATTGAAGTTCCCCTTGAACACCCGATCCAAGGTCGGGTCGATGTAGGTCGAGCGCATGTAGCCGTTGGACACTGACATTGGCAACTGCATGCGCTCGTCCCAGAAGGTGAGATGCTCGCGCAAATTTTCCTGCGCGATGGATGACGCGAAGCCCGGCACGCCGAAGAAATACTGCCCGTACCACTCCGAGGCCAAGTCGGCGTCGAGGTCGAAGTAGGTCGCGCGATCCCCGGCCAGCCCGTTGCGGGCGTTGTGCAGGAGCATCGCTGGAATGCGCATCGATCCCCCGCGCTGCAATAAGTTGCGCAGCCAATGGTCACTGCTGCGGTAGTCGCTCAGGGCGATCACATTGGTCAGCACCGGGTGTTGCTTCAGCAAGCGACGGACGGCGCGCTTGCCAAAGCGCAGATCCGGCCGGGTCAGGTAATACACCAGCGACTCCACGCCCTGGTTCACCGCCCGCTGCTGGTGTTGGCTCAAGGGATGCAGCAGGGATGGCCCGCCATAGATCGCAAGCCAATCGTGCAGCATCTCAAGTACTTTGTCGGAGTGACCGGCGGCATAGGCCTTTGCCAGCGCACGGGAATCGAGCGCGAGATCCCTGGGGGCGGAGTCAGGCATGGGGAGTTGCGTCCTATGTTGGGCGTTGCGCGCGTAGTATAGTGAAAGCCTTAGTCGAGGTCGCCCCGTATACCAACCGGCCGGTTGCTTCTTAGATGATGATTGGGGCATTGTCAAGGCTTAGAGAAAAGCGCATGTCTGGATATTCCTTGAGCAGCCATTGTGAGCCGCCGCTGGTCAGTATTGTGACGACCTGCAAGGGGCGCCTCGACCACCTTCAGCAGACCATCGACCGCATGCTGGCGCAGCCTCAAGCCCAGGTTGTCGTCGTCGACTATTCCTGTCCGCAAGCGGTTGGCGACTGGGTGGAGAGGTGTTATCCCAAGGCCAGGGTCGTGCGGGTCCCAGGGCGGCAAGTCTACAACGCCTCGCATTCCCGCAATGTTGGGGCGCTGCAGACGGCGACGCCTTGGCTTCTATTCGTGGATGCGGATGTGTTGTTGGCGCCCGACTTCCTTGAACAATGGCTGCCCCGTTTGCAGACGTCTCACAGCTACCATGCGCGGCCCTGGATTCCAAGCTCAATGGGGACATTTCTCTGCACCCGCGAAGCTTACGACAAGATCCAGGGGTTTGATGAATGTATGCAGGGATGGGGCGATGAGGATCGGGACTTCATCGCGCGCCTGAGTCTCGCTGGCTATCAAGCCGACGCTTATCCAGTGGGCTTGATATCGATCATCGAACACTCGGACGCGCTGCGCATGCAGAACCATGCGGTGAACGAACGGCAGTTGAGTGCGACGATCAATCGCACCTATATCAACGTCAAACATGACCTAATGCGTCTTTACGGTGATGAGCTGCCGCTGAAACGCAGGCGGGTGCTGTACCAAAAGGTCAGCAGCAGAGTGCGTGAGGCCTTCCAGTCGCGGCGCGTCGTTGAATTTGCCGTGCCGGTCGTCGACCGTCTGCAGCCGACTGGCTGGCAGTGCCAGTCCAGTCTACATTACCGCGTTTCCCCGCCGACGGGCGTGGACTAATCGATGAGCGCGGAGTCGGACTCATGCGCCGAATAGCGCTCGTGTATGGCCAGGGTATTGGTCCTCGGATCCTTGGCTCGGATCAGCGTCTGGTCGCGACGATGACGGCGTTGCTGGATCATCAGTGTGTGCTGGACATTTTCTTGATTTCGACAGACCGATCCCCGGGCATAGAACATCTGTTGGCCAGGCGGCCGACCTTCCGCGATCGATTGGCCTTTCGCGGATCTGTTCAAGCGCTTGGCCCCGGAGCAGGTTATGACGCAGTTTACTTGACCTCGATCTGGGGTCGTCGGCTGGAAGATGCTGTGCGCTGCGTCGAGCAACTCGCGCCCCGGTTGCCATTGGTCGTCGATACCGCCGACTGTCTTGCGGAAAGCGTTCGACAGCTTCATCCCGTGCGGTTTGAAGGTATGCGCAAATGGGAGCAAGCTCTCCACCGCCGGGCCGAGCTCAGCGTCTTCGTAACCCAAGCCGAGTGTTTCAAGGCCTGCGCCAGACTGGGTCTAGATGCATCGCGAGTCATGGAGGTGGGTTATGCCTTTGGACAGGATCTACCCGCGCAGACCCGGGGTTTTGATGAGCGGCGTCATATGGCCTTTCTGGGGGGCGCGGTCAATCCTCATAACATCAATGCTTTGCGAAATTTCGTTCATACGATCATTCCGGAAATCGCCAGGGCCGACCCCGCCATTGAGCTTCACATCATTGGCGCGGGCATGGATCAATTTCGCCTCGCTGACCCTAAGGGAAGACATCGCAACATCCGAATCTTGGGTTACGTCGAGAACCTTCTTGAGACGCTGAGCCGGTACAGGAACGTCGTGGTGCCATTGCTGTCCGGCGGAGGGATGAAGATCAAGATTGTAGATGCACTGATGGCGGGCACACCAGTGGTGACGAGCATAGCGGGCGTGGAGGGTATGCCGCTGACGCATCGTGAGCATGTTTTGATTGCTGAAACCCCTGAACAGTTTGTCGAGGGTGTTTGCGAGTTGAGTCAGGATCGGCGACTATGGAATGCACTGAGCCAGTCGGGTTTTCTTCAGGCTACAAAATATTACAACTATGAGAATCTCTCTCGACAGGTAGGCGTTCTGCTTGAGCGCCTGCCGGCTTCACGGCTGGATTGATATCCATGTCTCGAGATTCCGCGCGCCATTCCAGATGATTGGATTACGGATGCTGGGCTAAGCCGAGTTAGCATCGCGACTCGCGCTAGATGGACTAAACGTCGATCAATGTCATAAGCTATAATGTCGATTCCAAAGCGAATTATACAGACCCATAGAGATTTTTCTCTTTGTCAGGACTTGTCGGAATCCTGGATCGTTAAGAATCCTGATTATGACTACAGGTTCTACGATGATGAGATGTGTGTTAAATTCTTCAAGAAGCATTACCCAAGGCTATTGAGCTGCTATTTGGCTCTGCCGAATAATGGCCAGAAAGCCGATCTTTTTCGCTATGTCAGTGTTTTTCATTATGGCGGATTTTACTTTGATGCGGATACTTACTGTAAAGTGTCATTGGATACCTATGTCGATCTAAACCATAAGTTGGTTGTTGGGTATGAAATGTTCGCCTCTCTTTATAAAAACAGAGTGGAAACTTACGTTGAGGAGTATGCTAGCCCTAAACAGATGCTTCAATGGGCTTTCGCGGCAGAGCCAGGTTCATCTATGCTGAAAAACCTAATCAAGGTAATTTATAATAATGTGACGTCAATGCGTCAGAATCAATTAAAAAAATTTAGTTCAAATGCTCGTTTTAATCTTGAGCTGACCGGGCCGATCGCCTTTACTAGTGCGTTTAATTATTACATGGTCGGAGCTGAGAGTGAAGCTGTGCAGATCTTGCCTCAGTTGAACTGGGGTTATATAAAATATCATAATAAAGAGGTGGATCCCATGCGCAATGATGACGTCAAGCTATTGCATTATTTCAAGGGTAGCTGGCGGCATAAGGCGTAAATTTATTCATATGTCATCTCCGGTATTGGAGATTTTCGCCAGACTTGAGTCGGTCGTGATGCGAGGTCAGACCCTCGAACTCGCGATGTGAGGGCAGGCTCTCGCGGAAAGGTTGATGCCTCAGTCCAGTCGCCGCAAGGATGGTCTGCCGTAGATCGCAAGCCAATCGTGCAATGTCCCGAGGACTTTGTCGGAGTGACCGGCGGCATCGGTCTTTAGGTAGCGCACGGGAAGCGAGCGCGAGTTCCCCGGGAGCGGATTCAGGTATGGGGCATTGCGTCCTTTGTGGGCATGGGGCGTGCGCGCGTAGTATAATCGCCGGCTTTATCGAGGTCGCCCCGCACGCCAGTCGGCCGGCGCCCTGCCGCGACTGTTGCCCTTGTCTTGGAGACTCCCCTTGGCGGCACCGACTCACAACCAGTTAATGGCGCCGCCTCGCCCATCGGAGGTGCGAGAGTTTCTGCGCGCTAACCGATGGGTGTTTTTCGCGGTTGCCGTGTTCAGCTTCGTCGGCAACTTCTCCATCCTCGTGCTGCCGTTCTACATGATGCAGGTGTTCACGCGAGTGCTCTCCAGCCGTAGCCTGGAGACCCTGGTGATGCTCAGCATCATCGTCGTTTTCCTCTTGCTCGTCTTCAACCTCATCGATCTGATGCGCAACTGGACCATGCAGCGGGTCTCCGAGCATCTCGACAACCAGTTGGCCACGCGGGTGTTCACCGCTGTCTACGAGCGCAGCCTCCAGGTTCCCGGTGGCGGTCACGCCCAGGCGCTGCGCGACCTCGCCAGCGTTCGGCAATTCCTCACCAGCGCCACCCTGACCACCTTGCTCGATGCGCCCTGGACGCCGCTGTTCCTGCTCTTGATCTTCTTCTTCGACCCCTTGATGGGCTACATCGCCCTGTTTGGGGCCCTCGTGCTGCTGCTGCTGGCCGTGCTCAACGAGTTGGTCACCCGCGGCGGCTATGCCGCCATGTCCGACGAGCAGGCCAACGCCAGCAACTTCGCCGAGGCCGGCCTGCGCAACGCCGAGGCCATCCGCGCCATGGGCATGTACGCTGGCATGCTCGAGCGTTGGCAGCACCGGCTCGAGGCGGTGAACGGCGGACAGCGCCGCGTGCAGCAGTGGTCCAATGCGATCACCACCTTCGCCAAGTTCTTCCGGATCCTGCTCCAGATCGCGGTGATGAGCGTCGGCGTCATGCTGGCGATCGACAACCACCTCCACCCCGGCGTCATGATCGCCGCCACCATCCTGCTCGGTCGCGCGCTGGCGCCCGTCCAGGTCGCTGTCGCCCAGTGGCGGCAGTTTGCCATGGCGCGGCAGGCCTTCGTTCGGCTGGACAAGCTGTTACGCCAAAACCCCCCACGCGAGGCCAGCATGCCGCTGTCCGCGCCCACCGGCGCCCTGCACGTCGACAACATCACCGTGCTGGCCCCCGTGACCCAAGTGCCCCTGCTGCAGCGTGTCCAATTCCGTCTCGAGCCCGGTGCCGCGCTCGGCATCATTGGTCCCTCCGGCGCGGGCAAGACCACCCTCGCCCGCGCGCTGCTCGGCATCTGGCGGCCTGCCAGCGGCAGTGTCCGGCTCGACGGCATTGAAATTGCCGCCTGGAGCCCGGCCGAACTCGGTCCCTATCTCGGTTACCTGCCGCAGGACGTCGAGCTGCTCGATGGCTCCGTGGCCGAGAATATTGCCCGCTTCCGCGACATCGATCCAGCCGAGGTCGAGCGCGCCGCCCGGCGCGTTGGGATCCATGACATGATTGCCCGCCTCCCGGAAGGCTATGACACCCAGATCGGGGAGGGCGGCGCGGTGCTCTCGGCCGGTCAGCGCCAACGCATCGGTCTGGCGCGCGCCATCTATCGTGATCCGGTCTTCATCGTGCTCGACGAGCCCAACGCCAGCCTGGACACCGAAGGCGAGGTGGCGCTCAGCCGTCTGTTCGCTGAGCTGAAGGACAGCGGCACCACCCTGGTCGTCATCGCCCACCGCCCGACGGTGCTGCACAACATGGACTCCCTGCTGATGCTCAAGAACGGCACCATGGGCGACTTCGGTTCGCGCCAGCAGGTCCTGAAACGCTTCACCCAGCCCCCCAAAAGGCTTGAGCAACCCCATGGCGTCGACATCAAAACCCGGTAAGATACCAGCCGCCAACGCGGCCCTGCCCCTGCGCCTAGGCTGGCTCATCCTGCTCGGCGCCTTCGGCGGTTTTCTGCTTTGGGCGGCCCTGGCGCCGCTCGATAGTGCCGTCAACGCGGCCGGCGTGGTGGTCGTGGAGAGCTACCACAAGGAGGTCCAGCACCTTGAGGGCGGTATCGTCAAGACCCTCTCCGTGCGCGAGGGCGACGAGGTGACCGAAGGCCAGGTCTTGCTCACCCTGGACGAGACCAGCGACAAGGCCACCGTCGAGATCATCACCCGCGACCTCTTCGCCTTGCTCGCTGCCGAGGCGCGGCTCCAAGCCGAGCTGGCCGGTCTGCCCGAGGTGCAATTCCCGCCACGTCTGTTGGAGCGCCGCGACGCCCCCTGGCTGGAAGAGGCGATGAGCGCGCAGCGCGAGTTGTTCGCCGCGCGCCGCCGCTCAAAGATGGGCCAGCGCGACATCTTCGCCCAGCGGATCTCCCAGTATCAGGAGCAGATCAGCGGCCTCACCGCCCAGGAGCAATCCCGCCTGGAGCAGCTCAGGCTCTACGAGGAGGAGATCCTCGGTCTGCGCAAGCTGGCCAGCGAGGGCAATGTGTCCCGCAACTACCTGCTCGAGAAGGAGCGTCAGCGCGCCAAGCTCAAGGGCGAGCAGGGTCAATATACGGCCGAGCGCGCCCGCGCCGAGTTGTCCATTGGCGAGACTCGCCTGCAGCTCCTGCAACTGGACAAGACATTCCGCGAAGAGGCGGTCAACCAGCTCAGCAATGTGCAGAACCGGATCGCTCAGACCGAGGAGCGCCTGGTCGCCGCCGAGGATCGCCTGAGTCGCAAGGTCATCCGCGCCCCGGCCAGCGGTCGGGTCATCGGGTTGACCGTGCACAACATCGCCGAGGTGGTGCGCCCCGGCGAGACCATCATGAACATCGTGCCCGGGGGCGACGAATTGGTGCTCGAGGTCGACATCGACCCCAACGACATCACCCACGTCAGCGTCGGCATGGTCTCCACCGTGCGCTTCTCCGCGCTCAGTCGCCGCAACACCCCCATCATCACCGGCGAGGTCATTCAGGTCGCCGCTGACACTGTCAGCAACGAGCGCACCGGCCGCTCCTACTACAGCGTCCGGGTGCGGGTGCCGCCGGAACAGCTCGCTCTGCTGCCCGAGGTGCGGATCGTGCCCGGCATGCCGGTCCAGGTGCTCATCCTCACCGGCAAGCGCACCGCGCTGAGCTACCTCACCTCGCCCTTCCAAGATATTGCCGAAAACGCCATGCTGGAGCACTGACCGTTCATGGGCCGCAAGATCCTATTCATCCATCAGAACATGCCGGGGCAATTCAAGCATCTGGCGGCGCATTATGGCGCCGACCCGGCCAACCGCGTCTGGTTCATCACCAAGCCCAAGCCGCTCCAGATACCCGGTGTCGAGCAGCGCGCCTACACCCCCAAGCGCGGTGTTGGCAGGCAGACCCATCGTTATCTGCGCGGCATGGAAGACGGCGTGCTGCACGCCCAGGCGGTCGCCAATCGCTGCGTCGAGATGAGGCGCCAGGGTGAGATCCCCGATGTCATCGTCGCCCACTCCGGTTGGGGCGAGTCGCTCTACGTCAAGGACATCTTCCCCGAGGCGGCCTTCCTGAACTACAGCGAGTTCTTCTTCCGCTCGAGCGGCGGCGACATGGGCTTTGACCCGCCCGGCAGCACCCCGAGCCCGGACGCCATGGCCAGGCTGCGCACCCGCAACGCACAGTACCTGCTCGCCCTGGAGGCCTGCGACTGGGCACTCACACCGACCCGCTGGCAGTGGTCGCGTCACCCAAGCGAATACCAGTCCAAGATCTCGGTGATCCATGAAGGTGTCGATGTCGATGCCGTCTGCCCCAAGCCGCGATGGCGTCTCACACTGCGCAACGGCCAGCGCCTGAGCCGCGAGGACGAGGTCATCACCTACGTCGCGCGCAACCTCGAGCCCTATCGCGGCTTTCACATCTTCATGCGGGCCCTGCCGCGCATCCTCGCGCGCCGCCCCAAGGCGCAGGTGCTGATCATCGGCGCCGACGGCGTCAGCTACGGCGCCCCGCCGGCCGACGGCGTCTGCTACCGCGAGCGCCTGCTCAAGGAGGTCAAGATCGACCCGCGCCGCGTCCACTTCCTCGGCAGGCTTGGCTACGAGAACTTTCTCTCGGTGCTGCGCATCTCCTCCGCGCACATCTATCTCACTTACCCCTTCGTGCTCTCCTGGTCAATGATCGAGGCCATGGCCTGTGGCTGCCTGGTTATCGGCTCTGCCACCGCGCCGGTCCAGGAGGTTATCCGTGACGGCCACAACGGCCTGCTGGTGGACTTCTTCTCCCCTGAGGACATCGCCCGCCGGGTCGACGAGGTCTTCGCACACCCCGACCGCTTCCAGGCCCTGCGTGACGCCGCCCGACAAACCGCCGTGCGCGAGTTCTCGCTCAGGGACAAGTGCCTCCCCGCGCAAGTGGCCCTGGTCGAGGCCCTGGCTAGCGGCGTGCTGCCATGAGGTGGCGACTGGTCACCTCTTGCCTCGCCCGGCGGCGATCCAGCCAGAGCGCCCCCTGATGGCCATCATCGAGTGCCGGCGCCTGAGCTTCGAGTCGGAGTACTGGCGCGACATGCGTCAGCCCGCGCTCATCGCCGAATTACGCATTTCCCGGCTGGACCGATCGAGCGCACGGCTGCTGCAGCACTACGAGGCGCTGGCCGAGCGCATCCTGCCTCCACCCGGCACTCAGCCACGGCCGGAAATCGCGCTCGACCATCCCGTGCTGCAGCGCATCGCCGTCACAGCGCTCGATATCCTGGCCGCCGCCGGCATGCCAGTCATGGCCGGCGCGCAGGCCGTGCGGATCGCGGCGGGGGCGCCGGGCGGAGCCACGGACTGGCTGCTCGCCCTGCCCGCGGCGCGTCCAGGGCCAAAGGCCCTGCCGTTTGCCCTCAACTGGTCGCTGCAACTGCTCGAGGGCATCGCCCAGCGGCGACGGATCGATATCGACAAAAATCGCGAGGCGTTGGCCCAGCGTATCGGTGCGCTCAAACAGCAGGCCCCGGTCGGCGTCAATACCCTTGCCTTCTTGCGGGCCGCGCACGACTTGCGCATCCCCTGGCGCCACCTGGCCCAGAACGTCTACCAGCTCGGCTGGGGCCGCAAGGCGCGCTGGCTCGATAGCTCCTTCACCGATGAAACCTCGAATATCAGCAGCAACCTCGCGCGCGACAAAGGTGCCTGTCTGGCGGTGCTGCGCGAGACGGGCCTGCCCGTGCCGCGGCATCACCCGGCACGCACGCTCGACGAGGCCCTGGCGTGCGCGCGGGCGATCGGCTATCCGGTGGTGCTCAAGCCGTTGGCCCTCGACGGTGGTCAGGGGGTGTTCGTGGGCCTGCGGACCCCCGAGGCCGTGCATAAGGTCTTTGCGGAGGTCCAGGCACTCAGCCGAGTCATCCTCGTCGAGCAGCACATCGAGGGTAACGACTACCGCCTGCAGGTCCACAAGGGCGAGGTCTTTTGGGTCGTACAGCGTCGGCCGGCCTATGTGATCGGCGACGGCAGGCACAGCGTGCAGGACCTGATCGAGCGCACCAACGCCGCCCGCAAGACCCCGGCGCCAGCGGATCAGCCTGGCGAGCGGGCCCCGCTGCCGATCCTCGTCGGCAGCGAGACCGCGGACTGGCTGGCCGGCCAGGGGCTCGGCATGGCGTCCATCCCCGTGGTGGGGCGGCGGGTGCGCCTGCGCGGTGCCGCCAACGTCTCGAGCGGCGGAACCTTAGAGCCGGTGCTGGAACAAGCGCATCCCGACAACCTGGCCCTGGCGGCCACGGCCGCGCGCCTGCTGCGGCTCGACCTTGCCGGCGTCGACCTCTTGATGCCGGATATCCGCCGCTCCTGGCGCGAGGGCGGCGCCGCCATCTGCGAGGTCAACGCCCAGCCGCAGCTCTCTGCCGGCTTGCATCGGCCGGTCCTGCAGCGGCTCGTCTCGGGCGACGGGCGCATCCCGGTGCTGGGGGTGATTGGGGGCTCCCGCTTTGGTGCCTTGCATCGACGGTTGCTCGAGCGCGCCACGGCGGCTAACCTGCGACTCGCCGTCGCGACCGAAGCCGGCGCCTGGGTGGCCGGTGAGCCCGCCATGCACCTGCCGGGCGCTCTGGAGCGCGCCGCGCTCGGTCTGCTGTCCGATCCGGATGTCGACGCCCTGGTGCTGGCATACACCCGCAGCAGCGCCCTGTCCGAGAGCTGGCCGGTGGATGAACTCGACCTCTTGATCCTGCTCGACGGCGCCGACGGGCCGAGCGACGCGGCCCTACGCAGCGCCTGCGACCGTGCGCGCGGCCTCTGCATGCTCGGTGATCAGGCCAACTGGACGGCGCGGTTGCGCGCGCTCGCGATCCAACATGATAGGCTTGACGAAGCAGCCTGCTTGCGGCAGGCACTCGCAGCCTTGGGACTCGATCAACGATGACTAGAAAGCGACTTCTTCTCGCCGATATCGCGGCGCTTTCATCCACCTACCTGACGGAGGGGCGCAAGCAGGAATCCTGGGCCATCGAATGGATCGAAATCGAGGGCGACCAGCTGTGGGCCAAGGTCGTGATGACCGCGCAATACCGGTCCGCGACCGACGCCGCCGGCTTTCATCTCACCATCTTCTCCACCCTGGAGTTCCTCTCCCAGCTGATGATTATCTACGCCCACGATTGGGCCGGACTCGCCAGCAAGGTGCGCGAGGGCTGGATGGTGGAAAGCAAAACACGAAGCCTGAGCGCGGTGCGCAACCCCGACGACATCCGCGTGCAGATGCAGGTACGCCGCATGCGCCGGCGCGGCGAGCACCTCTATTGCGATGCCGATTTCACTGTGACCGACGATGCCGACGGTCGCTTCGAGGTCAGTCTCAAGGGGTTTCTGTCGTGACCGCGGCGCACCACCTATCCTGCGCGGAGCTGGAAGCGGCGGGGCTGTTCGATGACCCTTACCCGCTCTACGCGCGCCTGCGCCAACAGCCCGGCCTCACCTGGGTGCCGCAGGCTGCGGAGCAGCCCGGCGGCGGCTTCTGGCTGGTCGCCCGCCATGCGGACGCCATGCAGGTCTTCAAGGCGCCCCGTGGCCTCAGTAAGGATCTGGGTGCAATCCGCTCCAGCCGCGCCCCGCGCCCTTTCCATCTCAATGTCCTCTTCCGCGATGGTGCCGATCATGCCCGTCTGCGCCGCCGCATCAAAGACTTCTTCGCGCCGGCCACGATCGCGCACCAGCGGCCGCTCATGCACGAAGTGGCGACAACCCTCTTGAAGCGCCTGGCGGGGCAAGAAACCTTCGATCTCATCGGCGACTTCGCCGAGCCCCTGCCGCTGCTGGTCATGGCCCGCGTCTTCGGCGTACCGGAGGCCGACCTGCCGGCCATCCGCGCATGGTCCGTGCAACTGGCGGATGGCTTCGACTCCTTGCTGCACGCCCCCGGACTGGCGGCCGCGCACCAAGGCGCCATGGGCGACTTCGCCCGCTACGTGGACGACCTCATCCTCGCCAAACAGGCGCGGCCGGACGCGAGCCTGCTGGGCGACCTGGTGCACAGCGACCGCGCCCTGCTCGACGCCGATGAGCTCAGAGGCATGATGGCCTTCCTGATCTTCGCCGGGCACGAGACCACCGTCGGGCTGCTCGGCTCGCTCCTCTGGCTGCTGCTCTCGCACCCCGAGCAATGGCGTCTGGTGCGCGAGCGCCCCGCGCTGATCCCCACTGCCGTGGACGAGGCCCTGCGCTTCGAGAGCCCGGAGCAGCGCGGCACCTTCCGCGTGACCACCGAGCCGCTGGAGATCGGGGAGCAGCGGGTCCAGCCGCGCCAGCGCATCGCCGTCCTGATCGGCAGCGCCAACCGCGACGAGGCCGTCTTTGCCGACGCCGGGCGCTTCGACATCTGCCGCTCGCCCAATCCCCACCTGGCCTTTGGTACCGGCAAGCACAACTGCCTCGGCAGAACCCTCGCCCGGCTCGAGGCCGAGGTCGGGCTCGCGGCCTTGATCCAGGCCATGCCGGACCTGGCGCTGGCTGAGGCAGCGCCGCACTGGTACAAGAACTCCTTCTTTCGCCGCCTCGCGCGTCTGCCGGTGCGCGGCCAGGCGCGCTGATCCCGTCCGTGGAGCGCGACGACGCAGTCAGCGCCACAGCGGGGCCGACCCTCTTCTGGGTGATCGGCACCGCGACCAATGTCGGCAAGACCACCGTCGCCACCGCCTTGATCCGCCACCTAAACGCCAGCGGCCTGCCCGCCTTGGGGTTCAAGCCCTACGTCGGCGGGCGTCTGCGCGACCTGCGCGCCACCTCTTGATTGTTACCTGTTGATTGTAAGAGGTTTAGTGTCCGCTCCGTCGCAGAGCCATCGCACCCTCTTCCTCTAGTCGATCCGTTTATCCGGTCGATCCAGGGGTGCGACCATAACTGATGCGCTGGCTTAAACTGTAGGTTCCATGGAACTGTCTTGTGAGGCTCCTGCCATGCCAACGTACGCCCAAAGCGATAAAGAGTTGCTTGAGGCACTGAATCGCAAC
>NZ_WNKT01000063.1 GCF_009720725.1 Allochromatium palmeri | reverse complement strand
TCAGGTTCTCGCTCATGCGATGGCTCACCTCGATCACGCGATCGTTGGTGTCACAGCGATAATCATAGGTCGGCATGACGTGCTTCTCCATAGATGAATCAAGTGGTTGACGCGCGCGATTATAGAGGAGCGGATCAGGTGCGCAAAGCCCAGCATGGTGCATGGTTTTGCAGAGCGTCCCCCCGCGAGACCGGCGTTCCAGTGCCGGCCTCGCGGGGGGATGGTTCAGCAGGACTGACAGTAGGCGCGCGGCAGACCCGCGACACGGCAGGCCTGCTTACAACCGCCGTTCGGGAACAGCGCCTCCAGGTGCTTGCGGGTACAGGGCACATGCGCCGAGAGATCCTCGCCGATGGCCCGGATGATGACCCGCGGCGAGGGCGGCATCTCGTGGGTCTCGTAGTAGGCGCGCAGGAAATCGATCACCTTCCAGTGACATTCGGTCAGGGTCAGACCCTCGTCGGCGGCCAGTGCCTCGGCGATCTCGGGATCCCAGTCGCCGAAAGAGGCGAGATGACCTTCTTTGTTGAACGTCAGTTCGCGGCCGGCGATCTCTGCGGTAGTCGTGGACATGGATGTATCCTCCATCGGGTGTCGATGGTTACGGGCTTGGGTGGTGATAGCGCCTGTCCGCTGGCGTGAACTCCCTCTTTCATTCGGCTTCGACAAGGCCGAAGCCGATCGGTTTGACGATTGTCAATCCCGTGTCCCAAGCATGGACACCACAGCATCAGGATGCAACTGCCCACACGCCATCGGCGACCTCAGCGCCCGACCTTGAACCGCCGCCGCATCGCATGCAGCGTCGGTTCGGTATAGCCGTTCGGCGCCTCGCGGCCCTTGAAGATCAGATCGCAGGCGGCCTGGAAGGCTACGCCGTCGAAGCCGGGCGCCAGCGGCCGGTAGAGCGGGTCGTCGGCGTTTTGCTCATCGACCACGGCGGCCATACGCTTGAGCGATTCCATGACCTGCGACTCGCTGACGACGCCATGATGCAGCCAGTTGGCCACATGCTGGCTGGAGATGCGCAGCGTGGCGCGGTCCTCCATCAGACCGACGTTGGCGATGTCCGGCACCTTGGAGCAACCCACGCCCTGATCGATCCAACGCACCACATAGCCCAGAATGCCCTGACAGTTGTTGTCCAGTTCCTGCTGGATCTCCTCCGGCGTCCAGGCGCGGTTCGGATCGAGCGGGATCTGGAGCAGATCATCGAGGCGGGCGCGCCGCTCACCCTTGGCCAGCTCGGCCTGGATTGCGGCCACATCGATCTGGTGATAGTGCATCGCGTGCAGGGTGGCGGCGGTCGGGGAGGGCACCCAGGCGCAACTGGCGCCGGCCTGCGGATGCGCCGACTTGGTCGCGAGCATGGCCGCCATCTCGTCGGGCATGGTCCACATGCCCTTGCCGATCTGGGCCTGACCGCGCAGACCACAGGCCAGCCCGACGTCGACGTTCCAGTCCTCATAGGCGCGTAACCAGGGCGCGCCCTTCATGTCGCCCTTGCGCAGCACGGCACCGGCTTCCATGTCGGTGTGGATCTCATCGCCCGTGCGGTCGAGGAAGCCGGTATTGATGAAGATGAGACGCTCGCGCGCGACGCGAATGCATTCCTTGAGATTGAGCGTGGTGCGCCGCTCCTCATCCATGATGCCGATCTTGAGCGTATTGCGGGCCAGACCCAGTGCATCCTCGATACGCCCGAACAGATCGACTGCCAGCTGGACTTCTTCCGGACCGTGCATCTTGGGCTTGACGATATAGAGGCTGCCGGTGCGCGAGTTGCTCAGCGCGCCATGCTCGGGATGGATGTCGTGCAGGGCGCAGAGCGCGGTGATCATGCCGTCCAGGACTCCCTCGGGGATCTCAAGCCCCTCGGCGTCGAGCACGGCATCCGTGGTCATGAGATGACCGACGTTGCGCACCAGCATCAGCGAGCGTCCCGGCAGGGTGAGCGAACCGGTCCCGAGACGGCTGTAGGTGCGGTCCTCAGCCAGCGTGCGCTCGACCGTCCGACCGCCCTTGCTGAAGCTGGCGGTGAGATTGCCCTTCATCAGTCCCAGCCAGTTGCGGTAGACACCGATCTTGTCTTCGGTGTCGACGGCCGCGACCGAGTCCTCGCAGTCCTGGATACTGGTCACGGCCGATTCCAACAGGATGTCGGCGACACCGGCCGCGCTGTTGGCGCCGATCGGGTGGCTGCGGTCGATCCGGATCTCGATGTGCAGATCATGGTTGACGAGCAGCACCGCGTCCAACTGGTTCGGGTTGCCCCGGAAGCCGGCGAACTGCGCTGGATCGGCAAGCAGGGTCTCGCTGTTGTCGGGCAGGAGTACCACCAGTTTGCCGTTCTCCAGCTTGTAGCCGCAGGCCTCGGTATGCGAGCCGCGATTGAGCGGCACAGCCGTATCGAGAAAGGCCGCCGCGCGCTCGACCACGGCGGCCGCGCGCGCCGGGTTGAGCTCAGCGCCACGCTCCAGCCCCTCGTCCTCGGGGATGGCATCCGTGCCATACAGCGCATCGTAGAGACTGCCCCAACGCGCATTGGCCGCGTTGAGCGCATAGCGGGCGTTATTCACCGGCACCACGAGCTGCGGGCCGGCGATGGTGGCGATTTCAGGATCGACATTGCTGGTGTTGATCGAGAAATCCGGTCCTTCGGGGAGCAGATAGCCGATCTCGACCAGAAAATCGCGATAGGCGGCCAGATCCAGCGGTTGGTCGCGATGGGCGCGGTGCCAGCCATCGATGCGCTGCTGCATGCTGTCGCGCTTAGCCAGCAGTTCGCGATGACGGGGCGCGAACTCGCGCACGATCTCGCCGAACGACAGCCAGAAGGCGGCCGGATCGATGCCGATGCCGGGCGTGATCTCGTCTCTGACCAGATCATGGAGTGGCTGGGCGACCTTCAGGCCGCCGATATCCAGGTAGTTAGTCATGATGTCGGCCTCTGTGTGTTGGATTCGATAAGCGCGCGCAGTGTCTCGCGCGCCGCCTGATAGTCGAAGTGCTTGATCTCGGTGCCAAGTTGTTCGGCGCGCTCGCCAAAAAGACGGTGTAGCCGATCCTGATGACCGAGATAGAACTGATTGACCTCGGTGTCATCGGTATCGAGCAAAGCCGCGAGCCGGTCGAGGATATTGGTGATCTCGGCCGTGTCGTCAACGAGCGGTTCCACGGCGGGCGCGTCGCGGGGCGTTTCTGTGGCCTCAGTGAGCCAGTGGCTGTCGTCGATCTCGGCCAGCAGTCCAGCGAGTGCATCGGCGAGTTTGAGTGCCAGGCGCGGCGCCTCGATATCCAAGGCCCGCGTGCGTGCCTCCACATCGGTTGCCAGTGCGTGCAATGATTTAGCGAACAGATTGCCGGCCGTGCCCTTGAGTCGATGAGCCATGAAAACGATCTGGTCGCGGTCGCCCTGGTTGACTGATTCGCGCAGCCGCTCGGTCTGATCCTTATTGGAGTCGAGCACCGCGCGCAAGAGGCGTGGAATGAAGGTCGGGTTGTGCGCATAGCGCGACTCGAGTGCGTCCCAGTCGATCCAGGTGCCGGATCGCTGGCCGGCATCGGGGTCCGGCGCCTCCGGGCGCGTCGGCTTGGGCGGCGTCTCCTTCGGCGTGAGCGGCACGGCCGCCTGATGGCGGTTGCGCGCATGTCGGACAATGGTTGCGACGAGCTGTTCGATATCAACGGGCTTGGCGATGTGATCGATCATGCCGGCCTTCAGGCAGAGGTGGCGCTCGGAATTCAGGGCATGGGCCGTCAGGCCGACGACCGGCAGGTCAGGGGCGAACTGGTGGATATGCTGCGTGGCTTCCAAACCGTCCATCTCCGGCATCTGGATGTCCATGAGCACCAGATCGAAGGCGGTCGCGCCCTCGCGTTCGACGCACGCGACGGCCTGACGTCCATCCTCGACCTGCGTCAGCTCACACCCCTCAGCGCGCAGCAACTCCTCCAGTACCAGTCGGTTCGCGAGGTTATCCTCGGCGGCCAGCAGACGCATCCCACGCAGACGGGTGCCGGTCGCGGCCGGGGGCGCGGGCTCGCTGGCGAGTCGACGCGTGCTAATCACGCCGCGCGGTTCGATCAGCGGCAGACGCATCTCGAAACGGCTGCCCTCGCCGAAGCGACTCCAGGCGCGCAGTTCGCCGTTCATCAGCTCGACCAGACGCTTGCTGATGGCCAGCCCCAGACCGCTGCCGCCGTAGCGGCGCGTGATCGAGCCGTCGGCCTGCTCGAAGGGCTGGAAGAGATTGGCCAGATAATCCTCGCGCATCCCGATGCCGCTATCTTCGACACGGAAGACGATCCAACCCTCCTCGCACCGGATGCTGAACCTGACCTCGCCCTGATCGGTGAACTTGACGGCGTTGGAGAGCAGGTTGGCGAGCACCTGGGACAGACGCAGATCGTCGCCCATGAAGGTGGCGGGCAGGTCCGGGGCTTCCGCGATGCGGAAGTGCAGTCCCTTGTCCTTGGCGCGCGTGCTCAAAAGATCCACCGAGCGCTCGATGACCGCGCGCAGGTCGAGTTCGCTATTTGCGATATCGAGCTTGCCGGCTTCGATCTTGGAGAAGTCGAGGATGTCGTTGATGATGCCGAGCAACAACTGTCCCGAGTCCAGGATGCGCTGGAAGAAGACGCGGACTTTGCTGGGATCGCTCTCGCGCGCACCGATCTGGGCGAAACCCAGCACGGCGTTGAGCGGGGTGCGGATCTCATGGCTCATGTTAGCCAGGAATTCGCTTTTGACCCTCGCTAGACGTTCGGCTTCGGCCAGCGCCGCCTCGCGCGCGGCCTCGGCCTGTTTCTGGGTCGAGACATCGATGAAGCTGACCACAGCGCCGACGATCTTGCCCTCACGCCGGATCGGATGCGAGGCATAGGACACGGGCAGCGGCGTGCCGTCGGCGCGCCAGAAGACCTCGTCTTCGCCGCGCAGTACCTCGCCGTTGAGCAGGGTGCTGTGCAGCGGGCAGTCCCCCATGGGGTAGTGACGGCCATCGGCGTGGCTGTGATGGATAATGTCGTGACTGGAGCGGCCCAGGAGTTGCTCCTGGGTGTAGCCCAGCATGGCGCAGGCGGCCGGGTTGACGAAGGTGGTACGTCCCTCGACGTCGACGCCATAGAGTCCGTCGGCGCTCGATTCGAGGATCAGCCGGCTGCGTTCCTCGGTCAGGCGTAGCTCAGCGGTGCGGGTCTCGACCAGCTCCTCCAGGTGCTGGCGATAGCGGTTGAGTTCCTCCTGGGTGTGCTTGCTCTCCGTGATGTCGAGATGGGTTCCGGCCATGCGCACCGGACGCTTATCCGATCCCCATTCGACCACCTTGCCGCGATCGAGAATCCAGATCCAGTGTCCATCCTTGTGACGCAACCGCGTTTCGCATTCGTAACAGGGTGTTTCACCCCGAAAATGTCCTTCGAGTCGCTGCCTGGCGAGGGCGAGATCATCGGGATGACAGAGATCTTGCCAGGTCTGGATGCTGATTGGCTCCAGTTCATCGAGCTGATAGCCGACGATTGCCGCCCAGCGCTCATTGACCTGAATTTCGCTCGTCTGGATCCGCCAGTCCCACAGACCCAGCTCCGAGCCTTCCAGGGCCAGCTCCAGGCGCTCGCGACTCTCTTGCAGAGCCAGCTCCAGGGTATGCCGCTCGGTCACGTCGTCATAGACGGCGACCAGCTCGCCATGCGGCAGGCGATAGACGAAGTTTTCACGCCAGCCCTGGCGATGCTGGTCGCGATAGAGTCGCGGCGGAATGTGCTCGGCGCGGCCCGTGCGCCACACACGCTCGAATACGGACAGAAATCCGCACTCCACCACGCCGGGGAAGACTGTACTCAGCCGCTGGCCGATCAAGGCGCTCGCTTCGATGCCCTCGATATATTCCACCGCCTGGTTGAGGTCGCGGATGATGAAATCGCGCCCATCCTCAATGGCCTCGTAGATGCAGACGCCACTGCGTAAATGCTCGAAGAGCGCATGAAAACGCGCCTCGCTTTCGCGCCGCTCCTGTTCGGCATGGTGCAGTGCCTGAACTTGGCGGGCCGCCTCCAGGGCGCGTGTCAGGGCGTCGGGCAGGCGGGCCAGACGGTCCTTGAGAATGTAGTCGTTGGCACCGTTGCGCAGCAACTCCACGGCGCTCTCTTCGCCGAGCGCGCCGGTGACGAAGATGAAGGGTAGTGCGGAATCCTGCGCGCGCGCCAGTTCCAGGGCTTGGCGTCCATCGAAATGCGGCAGACCGAAGTCAGCCAGAATGGCATCCGGTCTGAAGTCTTCGAGCGCGGCGAGGAATTGCTCGCGCGTCTCCACGCGACGCGACTCGAACTCCAGCCCCGCGCGGCGTAGGACACGTTCGTTGAGTTCGGCGTCGGCCGGGTTGTCTTCCAGCAGCAGCAGGCGCAATGGACGGGGCATCAAATCGAACGAATCTCCGGTGACACGCGATTGACCAACACCCAGTACATCCCCAGTTCTGCGACGGTGCGGGCGAAGTCGTCGAAGGCGACGGGCTTGGCGACGAAGCTGTTGACGCCCAGCTCATAGGTCGCGACCAGATCGCGTTCCTCGCGCGAGGAGGTCAGGATCACGACCGGTAGCTCGTGTGTCTCGGGGTGGGCGCGGATCTCGCGCAGCACCTCGATGCCGTCGACCTTGGGCAGACGCAGATCCAGCAGCACGACGCGCGGCAGTGTGTTTGGACTGTTGGTATAGTCGCCGCGATGGAAGAGGAAATCCAGCGCGGCAGCACCATCTTTGACCCATTCCAGACGATTGGCCAGATTGTGCTTGCGCAGCGCGCGCATGGCCAGTTCGGCATCGTCCGGATTGTCCTCCACCAGCAGGATATCGACCATCGAGTTTCGCGTAACCATCTCAATCCTCCGCGTTCGCCACCGCTGCGCATGAGTTGGGATCCATGGGGAGGCTGAAGGTGAAGACCGCTCCGCCATCGACCGCGCCGCTCGCCTCGACCTGTCCGTGGTGTTTCTGTATGAAACGCTTGACGATCGCCAGACCCACCCCCGTGCCCTCGAATTCATTCATGCCGTGCAGACGCTGAAAGAGCACGAAGAGCTTGGCGGCGTAGGCTGGGTCGAAACCGGCGCCATTGTCTCGCACACTGTAGCGGATTGCGCCGGCGTCTGTCCGGGCCTCGACCTGGATCAGGGCCGGATCGCGGTCGCGCGTGAACTTGAGCGCATTGGCGAGCAGATTCTGCCAGATTTGCCGGATCGCGCGCGGGTCGCCCTGACACACGGGTAGATCCTCGCGCTGAAAGTCGATCGGGCGTCCAGTCGCGGTCTCCAGAAGGTCGGACCAGACCTCGTCGACCATCTGGTTCATATCGATCGTCACCCATTCCATCGCCAGACGTCCGGCGCGCGACAGGGCCAGGATGTCGTCGATGAGCTGCTCCATCTTCTGGGCGTTGGCCGTGACCACGCCGAACAGGCGCAGCCCTTCCGCATCGAGACTGGCCGCATAATCCTCGCGCAGGATGCCGATGAAGCCGTCGATCGCCCGCAAGGGCGCGCGCAGATCATGCGAGACCGAATAGCTGAAATTCTCCAGATCCTGCACCGCCGTTTCCAGATCGCGGGTGCGTTCCTCGCGTGCGGCCTCGGCTTCGGCCAGCCGTTGGGCCATGGCGTTGAAGTCACGCGCAAGCTGACCAAATTCGTCCTCGCCGCTCAGGTCGAGTTCCCTGGGCAGCCCATCGGGACTGAGACCGCGCGTTCCCTGGCTGAGTGTGTGCACGGCCGTGCCGATGCGATCGAGCATGGGATGGATCAGCCACAGCACCAGGACGGCCGTGATGGCGACCAGCCAGAATTCGCGGCGCCAGAGCCGGTCGCTGTGCTCGACCAGAGCCGCGCGTGCTGTTTGATGGAGCGCGCGCAGTCGGGTGTCGAGCGCAGCGAGTTCGCGCATCAGTGCCTGCTCGACCTCGACGATCTGCGGCACGGCGATCCATTTGAGCGCCGGGACGGTCAAGCCGTCGAGCATCTCATAGTGGATGCGCGCCATGAGCAAACCTCGCTCCAGCGTGCGCAGGGTCTCGCCCACCCCCGGCTCGTCGTGCCAGACAGCGAGATCCATCATCCCGAGATTGACGATCTCCAGCGCATCGTAACCGTCGTAGCGGATCTCGTTGTCGCGCGTGGCCAGGATGCGCCGGGTCACGTCCCGCACGTCCCGCACGGCTTCGCGCATCTCGTCGGTCTTGAGCGCCAGATGGCTCAAGGCATTGAGACGATCCTGACCGCGATAGATGGTCACGCCGAAGACAATCGCCACCAGCAGTGGCAGTAAACCGATCAGCTTGAGCTTGGATTTGATTCCCATGAGTCGCGTTCCTCGCTGATGGCATGGCGCTTCCCTGCCTTCTAGCTTAGCGGGTGGTTGAACGCGACGATGGGATGTCGTTGAGATTTTTGATGTGTGCCCCTCTCCCCAGGCGGGAGAAGGGTTGGGGAGCGCGGATCAGGACTCGATCATCTGCTCCAGACTGTGTCCGGGGCGGACCATGGGGATGACGTTTTCGGCCTTGTCGATCCAGACGTCGACCAGCACCGGTCCCGGCACGGCGAGCACAGCGGCGATGTCGGCCCGCAGCGTAGCGGGGTCGCGCAGGCGGACCGTCTTGAGACGCGGATAGACGTACTTGAGTCCGGTCAGGTTGGGGATCTGGCGCCGGCAGCCCTGATCGAGGTCGATGCAGTCCGGATCGCAGTCGGTGGTGCGCGCCAGACAGGTCTCGTAATGATGGCCGTCGTCCATCATGTCTTCCCACTGGCGCACCATGCCGAGGAAGCTGTTGTTCAGGACGAACATCTTGAGCGGAATCCGGTTGGCGACCACGGTGCCGAGTTCCTGGATGTTCATCTGGAAGCTGCCGTCGCCGTCGATCAGGACCACCGGATGCGTGGGGTCGCCATACCAGGCGCCGATCGCCGCCGGTAGCCCGAAACCCATGGTCCCGAGTCCGCCTGAGCTGATCCACTGACGCGGCCGGCGGAAGCGATAGTACTGGGCCGACCACATCTGATGCTGGCCGACACCCGTGACCAGAGTTGCTTCGCCGCCGGTGAGTTCGGAGATGACCTCAATGGCGGCCTGGGGCTTGATGTACTCGGACTGGCCGTAGGGCGGCATCATGCGCTGACGCCATTCGCTGATGAGCGTCATCCACTCGGGATGGCGCGCCGAGCGGCCCGAGGCCAGGGCATGGGCGAGGAATTCGTCGAGCGTCGCGACCAGATTGAGATCGGTGGCGATGGTCTTGTCGATCTCGGACGGATCGATGTCGACATGGGCGATGCGCTTGCCCTCGGCAAAGCCGCGCACCGCGACCCGATCGTCGAAGCGTCCGCCGAGCGCGATGATCAAGTCGGCATCACGCAGGGCATAGTTGGCCGGGATGGTGCCGTGCATTCCCGGCATCCCGAGATTGTGCGCCAGCTCGAAGGGCAGGGCGCCGAGGGCATTGAAGGTCGTGGTCACGGGTACATCGAAGCGCTTGGCGAAGCGTTGCAGCGCCAGGGCGGCATTGGCGTGGATGATGCCGCCACCGGCCTTGACCACCGGGCGCTCGGCGCGGGCGAGTGCCTCCAGGATGGCATCGGCACGCGCGGCATCGAAGGCGACGGGTTCGCGATGACGCAGACGCGGCACATTGGCCGTTTCCAGCGCGGCCAGTTGCGCATCCTTGCAGACGTCGACGACCACCGGACCCGGTCGACCTTGGATGGCCAGGGCATGGGCCTCGCGCAGCACCCATTCCAGATCGGCCACATCCTTGACCAGATAGTTGTGCTTGGCGATGGGGCGAGTGAGGCCGACCATGTCCACTTCCTGGAAGGCATCGGTGCCGATGGAGCGGCTCGGTACCTGGCCAGTGATGAAGAGCGTGGGCAGTGAATCCTTGTAGGCGTCGGCGATCGGCGTGATCAGATTGGTCGCGCCTGGCCCTGAGGTCGCCAGCGCCACCCCGACCCGACCGCTGGCGCGCGCATAGCCCTCGGCGGCATGTCCGGCGCCGCCTTCCTGCCGACAGAGCACGAAGCGCGGCACGGGCGTGCCGGCGCGCAGACGCTTGTTGATCTCGACATGGATGGGGATGACCGCTCCGCCGGTGTGTCCAAAGATGGTCTCGACTCCGAGATCGTTGAGGACATCGAGCAGGATGGCGGCGCCGGTGCGGTTGTCGGTAGGCATGTCGGGGGACTTCGATCAGAAAAGGGAGCGACCGGGGTCGCTCCGGGCGTGCGGTTCAGATATAGAGACAGATGTCGCTCTCGCCGGCGAACTCGAAGAAGGCGGCCGCGCCGGCGTATTCGACGCCGTCGATGAATTCGGCGGTCGGCATGTCGAAGAGGTCGACGGTCATCTGACAGGCGATCATCTTGACCTCGGCCTCCTGGCAGAGTTCGCGCAGTTCCTCGATGCTGGCCACGCCCTTGCTCTTCATCTTCTGCTTCATCATGGCGGTCATCATGCTCTGCATGCCGGGCAGCGCCATGCCGAGCACCGGGAACCACTTGTCCATGCCCATCGGCATCGGCATGCCGGGGTTGCCCAGCGGCGTGACTTCCAGGTTCGGCTTCTTCTTCAGCAGTTGCAGGCCATAGAAGGTGAAGAAGATCTGCACCTCATAGCCAAGCGCGGCGGCTGTCGAGGCGAGGATGAAAGGCGGATAGGCCCAGTCGAGCGAGCCTTTGGTGGCGATGATCGCCAGTTTCTTTGGTTCCATCGAGTCCTCCACGCGGTGCCTGGGTCAGGCTCGCGAATCATCTTGTGTTTTGATGTGATGTCTGTCGTGCCGAGCGGGTGTTCGAACCTGAGTGGGGATTCAGGTTCGAGCCACGCGGATCGATCAAGACTTCTTGATCAGAAAGTGGAACTTGCCGCCTTCTTCCTTGGACTCCATCAGCTCGTTGCCGGTCTGCTTGGCAAAGGCGTCGAAGTCTTTGACCGAGCCTGGGTCCGTGGCCACGATGTGCAGCACCTGGCCGCTGGCCATGGTGTTCAGGGTCTTCTTGGCGCGCAGGATCGGCAGTGGGCAGTTCAGACCGCTTGCGTCGAGTTCTTGATCGAAATCAGCCATCGGGAGCCTCCGTCAATACTTAGGTTTCAGTATTTCATTAAAAACAAGGATTCGCGGTTATAGGCGAATCCACCGTAAAAAACAAGGGAGCCGCCGGATCGCTGGGCGGATACTTGGATCAGCCCTCGGGAGCGATGATCGGCAGGCCGTGACGCGCCCAGGCGATGATGCCGCCGCGCAGGTTGAGCACGCGGTTGTAGCCCTGCTGCATCAGGTAAGCGCAAGCCTGGTAGGAGCGCGCGCCGCTGCGGCAGTAGATGACCACGTCGCGATCTTTGGGGATCTCGTTCATCCGGATCGGGATCAGGTGCATCGGCAGTTGCAGGGCGTCCGGGATCATGCCCTGGGCGATTTCGGCCGGGGTGCGGATGTCGACCAGCAACACATCTTCAGCCTCCGTGAGCCGCTGGCTCAGAGACTCGGAATCGATCTCGTTGACCACACTATCGTCCTACCCTAAAACAAAGTATTTAAGTATATTAAGGATTTTCAAAGATCAACTCAATGGAGCCATGCGGCCCCGTCCCATCTTCAGCCAGAGAGCACCATGGATCTACTGCCTATCTTTCTCGACATGCAAAGCCGGCCCTGTCTTGTCGTCGGCGGCGGCGCCACGGCGGCGCGCAAGGTCTCCAATCTGGTGCGCGCGGGGGCGGCTGTCACTTTAGTGTCGCCCGAGCTGTGTGAGGCGTTGGCGCGTAAAGTCGAATCTGGCGCGTTGCGCCATGAGGCGCGCTACTTTGTACCCGGAGACATTGCCGGTCAGCGGCTGGTTATCGCGGCGACCGACGACCGTGCAGTCAACCGCCAGATCGCTCAACTCGCCAATGACGCCGATATTCCGGTGAACGTCGTCGACGATCCGGAGGCTTGCACATTTGTGCTGCCTTCCATCGTCGACCGCTCGCCGGTTACGATTGCCGTCTCCAGCGGCAAGACCTCGCCGGTGCTTGCGCGCATGTTGCGCACGCGGCTCGAAGCACTGATTCCGGCGGGATATGGGCGACTGGCAGAGTTAAGTGGACGTTATCGCGATCGCGTCAAAGCGCGTTTCAGCGAGCAGCGCGATCGGCGTCGTTTTTGGGATCGGGTGCTGCAAGGGGCTGTCGCTGAGCGTATCTTGGCCGGCCAGTTCGAGGAGGCCGAAGCCGTGATCGAGAGCGAGCTTGCACCGGATGCGCTCGAACGCGATCTGGGTGAGGTCTACCTTGTCGGCGCCGGGCCCGGCGATCCGGATCTCATCAGCTTCCGCGCATTGCGACTGATGCAGCAAGCTGATGTCGTTGTCTATGATCGATTGGTTGCCGCGCCCATTCTCAATATGACTCGGCGTGATGCACAGCGGATCTATGTCGGCAAAGAGCGCAATCATCACGCCATGCGCCAAGAAGAGATAAACCGCTTGCTTGCTGATCTAGCGAAAGACGGGCATCGCGTATTGCGGCTTAAAGGCGGCGATCCTTTTATTTTTGGACGTGGTGGCGAGGAGATCGACACGCTTGCTGCTGAGGGTGTGCCTTTCCAGGTTATTCCTGGTATTACGGCCGCATCCGGCTGCGCGGCGTATGCGGGCATTCCATTGACACACCGCGACTATGCGCAATCCGTAACCTTTGTGACCGGACATTTAAAGGATGGCAGTATCGATCTGAACTGGCCGGCGCTCGCGCAGCCAAATCAGACTATCGTGTTTTATATGGGGCTAGTGGGATTGCCCGTCATCGTCGAGCAACTGATGGCACACGGCGTATCATCTGAGATGCCGATTGCACTTGTTCAACAGGGTACGACCCATCTGCAAAGGGTTTACATGGGCACGCTCGCTACGATCCGAGAGATCGTCGAGGCTAACCCACCGTCACCGCCTACACTGCTGATCGTCGGTGAGGTCGTCAAGTTGCGCGAAAAACTGAATTGGTATAGTCCGCCAGATAAGCCTTTGCAAGGCGCAACAACTTCGATTGTATGATTTCTGAGCTGCCTACTCGGCAGTGAACCGGAGAGTAGTCCGAATGCTCGAAGCGTTTGCTTTCTGAGCTGCCTACTCGGCAGTGAACCACGCAAGTCGCGCGACCTACGCCCTTCAATTTTTCTGAGCTGCTTACTCGGCAGTGAACCCCTCACTCCAGCGAGTCAGCGGCTTATGCATTTTCTGAGCTGCCTACTCGGCAGTGAACGTGACGCGGGTTTTCATTTCGATGTCGGACACTTTCTGAGCTGCCTACTCGGCAGTGAACGGCCTTGTCGCTCCTGGAAAACGAGCGCATCTTTTCTGAGCTGCCTACTCGGCAGTGAACAGCGCCGCCTGCTCGCGCCGCTTCTTCTCGTCTTTCTGAGCTGCCTACTCGGCAGTGAACGCTTGGAACCCCGCACTACAACGTCAGCAAGTTTTCTGAGCTGCCTACTCGGCAGTGAACTTCTTGGCGATCCGCCCGGTAGTCTCCCATCCTTTCTGAGCTGCCTACTCGGCAGTGAACATCGAGCACGCGGTGCGCGTCCAGGCCCATACTTTCTGAGCTGCCTACTCGGCAGTGAACTCGAAGCACGTCACTTTAAGTCTATATTTTCAAAGAATATTTTTGTAAATGGTCGTCCCGGCCTATTTTTCTGGACGATCCTAACCGACTGATTTTTAGTCGCTAATCATAACCGTGAAAAAAAGGGTCAAAACCAGGGCACGGTTGCGGTGAGGCTTAAGCCATAGTGGTTAAACCCACCTGCGATGGCCTGACTAACCGCTTGCTGATTGATGAAAAGTCGGAAATTTTGCCCTGTGCTTCGACTTTTCATGGTGACGAACGGCAGATCCAAACGCGCTTCCAGAGTGTCCGGAATGCATTGGCGCGCGGCTTCCTCGCCGAGGCCTCGCCGACGCATGAGACGACGACGCAACCGTTCAGGACTGCTTTTCGCCTGCACACGGCGAACCATGCAATTACCAGCCTGCGCGGGGACTGACGCCGGTTCGGATAACCGCCGTGTGGTCATGCATGCCGCTGAGCCATGGCAATGCCATCAATTGCTGCAAATCGTCAGCGTTCCCATGTAGCCTCAATCGATCGCCGAGACTTCGATGTTTCAACTCGGTCTTCAGGCGCGGAAAGCTGACGCCGATTCGGCTGCTGTCCAGATCGACAAGTCCGCGATGCAGTTTGGCAAACAGCGCGTTCATGAGAACCGCAGACGCAAACTCCGGATCGGGCAGGAGTTTTATCTCCAGATAGTGATCCATGGCTCAATCCTTCTCGGAATCGCCGAACACGCCACCACGGATCAGATTCGCCATCACATAGTGCTGTTGTTCAAGCGCCGGAACCTCGTCCTTCAACACCCAGCGGTCGAGCAGTGTGTAAAAATCGGCCTTCTGTTTGGGTTGGCGGTACGCCTTGCCTTGCGACGTCACTGAACCATAAGGCTCGACAGCAATCGGTCCAAGGGCATCGCCCTCATTGGGATACCAGGTATCGATGGTGCGTAGGGCGTTGCCCAGCTTCTGTGAGTGAATTCCGGCCACCCCCTGCACGTCATAGAGGGTTTTGCTTTTCTTGCTGCTACCCTTGTCGAGGATCAGCTCCTGGGATGGATACACTTCCTGCCCCGCGCCCACGCGAGCATAAGCGGTCACCTGAAGCAACACATGGCTCTTGCCGGCCAAGCCCTGGGCGATCAAATCGGCCATCGCCTGCAACGCGGTTTGAGCCTCTGACGTGGCGTTGAAATCGCGCAGCGACCATTTCAGGCTATCGAAGATCCAGGTCGTGACTGCCTGGCCTTGCGAGATGTGCTGGATGCGCGTTTCGATCTGTTCAGCGCCGAGTCGGTTGCGCCACAGAAAACGGGCATTCGCCAGATTGTGGGCATAACGGCGTGCCAGCTCGCCAAAGCCGTTGGCGTCTGCATAGCCCTTGACCGTGCTCAACAGCTTCGCCTGATAGTCGGCATTGTTACAGGCTGACGGCGTGCCCGTGCCGCCCAGCACCCGCAGCGTAAAACTCAACTTCAGCGTGTCGGCATCGGCGGGCAGGGTGGCGACTAAAGTGGACCCTGAAAACCGGACAGTCATTTAGGCGATTTCCGAATAAAAGTTTACCTGTTGAGCTAAGCTGTAGGCGGCTGATCTGACACACATGAGGGACTCCCGA
>NZ_WNKT01000062.1 GCF_009720725.1 Allochromatium palmeri | reverse complement strand
GCGCCAACCGAGGCTCACCGCGACGGCTTGATCGGATGCATACCACGAAAAGTTTCAAGAAGGCCTACTGGGCACTGGGAAGGAGCGTGTTTTTGTCCAAAGTCCAAAAAGATGTCACACCCGACGGGGTGCTGATCGAGTTTGTGGTGTGGCGGTTGCCGGAAGCGGTTCCGCCGTGTCGTCACCCGTTCAAGTATCGACTGGTGTTCATCGTGGATGGTCGGCGTGTCATCGGCTTCGATAACGAGCGCGGCAAGGGCGATCACCGGCACTGTGAGGGGGACGAGCAGCCCTATACCTTCGTGGATGTCGACCGGTTAATCGAGGATTTCATCGGGGAGGTCGAGCGATGGCGGCGCGAACACTGACAATTACGCTCCAACCGGATTGGCGTTCCGCGCTGCGTGCGGCGGGACACCGCGCCCAAGCGGCGCATTATCAGGGTGAGACACTGAACTTCGAGACCCCGGCGGCGTTTTTTGGGCGGTTGACGGAACGACGTTGGGCCGTGATTCAGACCCTCTTGGGAGCCGGAGCCTTGAGCGTGCGCGAGTTGTCGCGACGTCTCGGTCGGGATGTCAAGCGTGTCCATGAGGATGTGACCCTGCTCGCGGAGTTGGGTGTGATTGAGCGCACGCCCAATGGTGGCGTCATCTGCCCATTCGAGGACATCCATGTCGATCTGCGGTTACAGCGGGCCGCTTGAACGCCTTGACGCCGGCGCGATGGCCGGATTGGCGACTCCGCCCACACGCCTGCCGGCCAGTCTGGTCGAGCCGTTGTTTGCCGCTGACGGCTGGATGCAGGCTCCATCGCCGCTGATCGCCAGCGCCCTGGCCGCTGCCGCGCCCAACACCCGCCACGCCTGGTCCGCCGACTGGGGCGTGTTCCGCGACTGGTGTCTGGGACCGGCCGCACGGCATATCCCTGAGCGACATGCGCGCGTTACCCTGCCGGTCGCCCCCGAACTGCTGGCCCATTTCATCCGCGATCAGACCACCGGTGCAGGCACGGCCGATGGTCGACCCCGGCGCCTGACGACGCTGCGGCGCTATCTGAGCACGCTCGCCACCCTGCATCGCCTGCTGGAGCTTCCCGATCCGACCAAGCATCCGCTGGTGACGAACACCGTCAAGGCTCAGGCACGCGGCAGCGGTGGCGCCGGACAGGCCGCGCCACTGCGCTGGAGCCAGATCACGGCCATTGTGCCGCTCCTGCCCGACACGCTCGCCGGGTGGCGGGATCGGGCATTGCTGGCCGTCGGGCACAACACGCTTGCGCGCCGCGCTGAACTCGTGGCCCTCGATGTCGAAGACCTGGATTGGCTCGATGAGGGCGTGGCGACCGTGGCCTTGCGTCCGACCAAGACCGACCTGGAGGCGCGCGTGGACGTGCGCTATCTGAGTCCGCCCGCCACCGCTCTGGTGCGCGGCTGGCTGGAGCGGTCGGGGCTGGAGGACGGGCCGCTGTTCACCCGAATGCAGCGCAATGGTCAGGCGCGGTTGTTGGGTCGGTCCCACGGGCAACGGCTCGGGGTGTCCGCCGTCAACGACATCCTCAAGGAGGCCGTGGGGCGGCTGGCCGAGTCGCGTGGAGAGCTGGTGATCCCGCCCGAGACGCCCGAGTCCGAGCGCTCCGCGCAGTGGCGTGCCCAGGCCGCCGACTGGTCGGGGCATTCCTTGCGCGTGGGCGCGGCTCAGGACATGGCGGCGCTGGGTGTGGAGACGGCGGCGATCCTGCAAGCGGGCGGCTGGAAGGACGTGCGCATGATCAAGCGCTATCTGCGGCAGCTCTCGGCGCTCGAAGGCGGGATGGCGCAGTGGTGGGCGGCGCAGCGCTCATCACCGGCCAATCCAGGCGACGGGCGCTGAGTGGAGCCGCACAGTGAGAAAAATTTACATGTTCCCGAGCCTGACCCTACTCGTGTCCAGGAAGCCGCCCTTGGATCAGCTGACCCTCGATCGCGCTCTGCTTGCCAGCCTCGCCTTCGATAATTGAGGACAATAGGCTGTAACCGACCTTCCATCGTGTCGTACCAACCAGCACACCAGCTGTCTTCGGATTCAGTTTGATCACCTCTCCGAAAAACTCATTGCCCTTGCGGTCCTTGAACACCACCCTGTCGCCGATCTTGAGGCTGTTTCGGTCGAGTTTCCCCGAGGGGTTCGAGATCGCAACATCAGCGCGATCAAGGTTGATGAAGTAGAAGGGGATGTTCCAAAGCTTGCCGTCGTGGTGATTTCTGACCAAAACCTTCGTGCGTTTCAGCTCGACGATGCTCGCCTCGATCAGCCGATTCTGCTCTGCCTCGAAGTACTCGATATCCTGCCCCACCCTCAACGAATGCTTGATCTGCCTGAGTCTTGCAGGATCTTCCAAGCGGCGGTGAATGGCTTGCTGGAGGCGATAGAGTTCGAACAGGGACGCCTTGTTTAGCACTTCGAGGATCTGAGAATAGTTCATTCGATGCACTCGCTGTCAGGATAGATGCAGATCAGCTTATCAGGACTGACAGCCCAAACGCCCCTTTCTCAGGGGCGCCGCTTGCACTCACCCGTTGCTGAGCGCCCCTTGGCCAAGCTGGCTGAACTGTAATACGGGTCTGGTCAGGATACGTGCAAATTTCTACAATCTCGGTCGTCGACGCGCTACTCCCCAACCTTGCGCAGGAGTCGCTGGACGATGTCATCGGAGACGTAGAGTCCAGTTTCCCGTCGGTAGTTGCTGGACAATCGGCGCAGCGCGATCGATTAGGCCCGCTGCCTTCGCTCGCCCCACAACGCCAAGGGTGCCGATGATCGCGAGTCCCATGGCCTTTGCACAGCGCCTGGCTTCCAGGTCGTCGATGACAACGCGGTCGGTGCCATGCATGACGGCCTGGCTGATGACTTGGGTTTCGCCAGGCCCTAGATCCCAGCTCAGGATGTTCGCCGGTGGATCTTCGTCGTCCACGACGCTCGCGCACGCCAGCGACATCAACGCCTGAACCGTGCGCCGGCCGTCCGATTTGGCACTGACCTCTCGAATCACCGCTCTGGGTACCGCGATATCGCTCGCCAAGGCGCCGAGCAGCTGCACCTGCTCGACCTTGCCGAGCAAGATCAACGGCGAGGCATTGACGACCCAGCGTTTAGTCGCCATGGATTTCGTCGGCCAGCTCATCAGCCGTGACTTGGCAAGCCGGGATCTTGCGATGGTGGAGTTCTTGCAGGAACTCGGCTCGGGTCAGGTTGGCCAGCTCGGCGGCCTTTCCCTGCGAGACGATGCCTTGGGCGTACCACTGAACCGCTGCGGCAACGCGCATCTCGCGGGCGAATTCGCTGGGCGCCAAACGCAACGCGCCGAAGGCGGATACATCGAAGTCAAATGTGATCGTGGTCGTCATGGGTGTACTCGTGGTTGTTACCGCTTCAGGTGAGTTCGTCAAGGTTCCGGATTCGGAGCTGGTCCATGCACGACACGCTGCACGGTACTGACACCGATGCCCAGCTCACGGGCGATCCGCTTGATGCCCTTGCCCTGACGGCGTTCGGCTCGGATCCTGGCCTCGACGACCTTGGACGTACGCGGTCGCCCAAGGGGTTTGCCCTGTGCCCGCGCACGCTGGAGTCCGGCACGCACCCGCTCGCGAATCATGGCCCGCTCGAACTCGGCAAACACGCCGCACATCTGGAACATCGCCTGGCCGGTGGCGGTTGTGGTGTCGATCCCTTGTTAGTGTAAGTACAGATCGACACCTTTGGTCTGTAGATCCGACAACAGCGCCACAAGTTGCTGCAACGACCGCCCCAGCCTATCGACCGACCACGCCATCACCAGGTCGATCTCCCGCCGGACGATGGCCTCGTAGAGCCGGTCGTATCCCGGTCTCCGATCTCGTCCCTTCGCACCACTGAGGCCGTGGTCGATGTACTCGGCGGCGATGTGCCAATGCATGCGATCGGCGACGGCTCTCAACGCTTGGAGCTGATTGTCCGGTGTCTGCTCCCCGGTCGAGACGCACGCATAGATGGCCACCTGCTTGCTCATGGGTCTGAGCTTATACGAAAAACAGTTGTTTTTGGTGCCCTCTGAGGCTTTCGCGTAAGCCCCTGAAAACGCGAGGCTCAAATTGGCCGATTGTGCTGGGGATTTCCGTACCCCCCGACCAAAGGACTCAAGCGCCCATGGCCTCAATCGAGCGCACCGCCTATCCACGCTTCCCCCAAGTACTCAGCGACCAGGAGCTCGATGCCCGCTTTGGTCCGACGGTTGAGGAAACCGAGCTGATGGGTCGGGAGTGCCTGGGCGATGAGGCGCGGTTGACGTTTCTCGTCCTGCTCAAATCTCGGCAGCAGCTCGGCTACTTCCCGTTGTTGGACGAAGCCTTGATCCTGACGGGACGCCGCACTTAAGGCGATTTCCGAATAAAAGTTTACCTGTTGGGCTAAGCTGTAGGCGGCTGATCTGACACAAATGAGGAACTCCCGATGCCGAGTCTAACCGAACCGAGCGTGCCGACGTTGACCGCCACGCACATCGAAGATTTACAGCTGGCCAGCTCCAAACTGACGGGGTCCAAGCGTCGGGCGTTTCAAGCCGAGATGACGCTGAAATACGGCGCTGGTCGGGCTCGGCAAGCCGAACGCGTGTTCGGTTGGGGGCGCCGGACGGTCGAACTGGGCCTGCATGAACAGCGCACAGGAATCGAATGCCTGGGGGCGCAGGAGTTGTGCTGTGGCCAACCGTTGTGGGAGGACAGTAGCCGTACATAGACCCCCTTGACCGCAGCCACCCAACCAGACCAGGATGAGCCCATCTTCGCCGCCCGATGAAACCGCGCACCTGACCGATGCATCTCAGCGACCACAGCCTCAGCCAGCTTGATGAAGCCTACGTCCTGACTTTGGACGAGGGACGGCTGCGTGGTCTGTCGCTGCGACTGTTGGATGATCTCAAGGAAGCGCGCGAACGGTTGCGGCAGAATCCGACCAACAGTTCTCGCCCGCCCAGCAGCCGTGCGCCCTGGGAGCGTCCCTCGGCGGGAGATGAGAAGGCGCCGGACGAAGCGGAGGACGACGCGGCAGCGGACGAGGACGAGGACGACGCGAGCACCTCCCCGGAGGATCCGCCCGGAACCCCCGATGCGCACGCCTCCGAGCGCGATTCGACCGGCACCAAGCCGCCCAAACCCAAACGCAAACCCGGCAAGCAACCTGGCGCGCCCGGCTTCGGGCGCACCCAGGTTCTGCAGGCGCAGGAGACGCGCCACCATCATCCCGGCGTCTGCGAGGCCTGCGCCGAGGCGCTGCCGGGAGACGCGCCCAGTGTCGCCTACGCCGGCTTCCAGTCGATCGATCTGGTGTGGGGCGATCCCGCGCAACCGGGCCTGCGCTTGCAGGTCACCGACCATCGTTTTTATGACAGCGCCTGTTGCTGCGGTCATCACACGCGCGCACGCCCCGGCGAAGGGCTGGTCGAGGATCCGACCTTGGAACCGGTGGCCTTGAGCGAATGGCGTCTGGTCGGGCCGGGACTGGCGACCTTGATCGTGGCGCTGCATCTGCGCTTTCGGATGTCGCGGCGGCGGATGCGGGAGTTTCTCCACGACTGGCTCGGGTTGACGCTAGGTGTCGGCACCCTGGATCGCACCCTGCGCGAGGCCGCCGCGGCGGCGGCACCGCTGGAGAAGGAATTGATCAAAGCGGTGGTGGACAGCAACCTGCTGCATGCCGATGAGACCTCTTGGCCGCAAGGCGCCGAGTTGCTGTGGCTGTGGGTCTTCACCAGTGCCACCGTCACCCTGTTCGTGGTCGCCAGCCGGGGGCGCGAGGTCCTCGATCGCATCCTGCCGGGGTTCGCCGGCTGGTTGATGAGCGATGGCTGGCAGGTGTATCGCCATCTGCCCCAACGGCTGCGCTGCTGGGCGCACCTCACGCGCAAGGCGCAGGGGTTGATCGACAGCTACGATCACGATGCCCAAGCCTTCGGGCGTCAGGTCCAAAGCGCCTTCGAGACCCTGATGGGCGCCATCCATGCCGCGCGCGAGGGGCCGCCGGTCGATCTGCGGCACATCCACGCCAAGTTGCTGGCCGAGCTGCATGCCGCGTGCGTGCGTCGGCTCGGGCACCGCCACGCCAAGACGCGCGCCTTGGCCGTGGAGCTCTGGAACGACTGGGACGCCATCTTTCGGGTGCTGGACAATCCCCAGTGGCCGATCACCAACAACGACGCCGAGCGCGCGCTGCGCCATTGGGTGATCGCGCGACGCATCATGATGGGCACGCGCTGCGAGGCCGGGTCACGCACCTTCACCTTGCTGGCCAGCGTGATCGAAACCTGTCGCAAACGCGGTCATGCGCCTTGGCACTATCTGGCCGGTGTGATCGCTGAGCGCCGTGCCGGTCGCGCGGCAACTCCGCTGCCGACTCCAATGCCAGGTCTATGAACGGCTACGGAGGACAAGCATCCGGAGGCGGCGGCCCTGTTGTGGAAATTGGTGGACTCACAGTCCCAACAAGATCCGACGTTTCGCACCCCGTTGTGCTACACGCGCTTGACGGCGGCCGAGGCACTGAAGCAGCTACGCCAACAGGGCGTCGCCGAGGAGGCTCTGCCCGCGCCCAGCACGATGGCCCTGGTACTCAACCGTAACGGTTACCGGCTGCGGCCTTGATCATAACCTCGTCCACCCCGCTCACGCGGCCATTGGCGTCAGGTAAGAGACCTTCGCCGCACGCGCTCGTCGTTGGCGTGGCCGTGGTGGCAGAGGCACCCGCTCAAGCAGCTGCTCGAACAAGGGCGGCGGCGCGCGGCCAAAGAAACGCTCAGCGGCGGTGGTCTGATCCGCACGGCGGATGTAGAAGTTGTGCACGGCGGTCAGCGCAGCGAGCTTGCGTGAGCTCAGACGATGGCACCCGTGGGGCGTTGGTGCATAAATCCGCCGATCCCTGCTAAGCTGACCATCGTTTTACCTTTCAGCAAGCCACAGATATGCCATCCACGGACCAGACCAGCGAAGCCCCAGCCACCAAGAAGGCGACCTATCGGATCACCAACTGGCCAGAGTACGACCGGGCACTGGTGGCGCGCGGAGACATCACCTTCTGGTTTAACCAGGAAGCGATCACCCAGCGCTGGATGCCGGCGCCAACGGGCAAACGCGGTGCGCCGTGGCGCTACTCGGACTGGTCCATCCAGACGTTGTTGGTATTGAAGCAAGTGTTCCACCTGCCGTATCGTTCGCTGGAAGGGTTTGGCCGTTCCCTGAGGCATTGGTGCATAAAGAAACAGAAGGGCAGGATTCCCCTTTCCCCATTTTCTCAGGACACAGCGACCCCAACCCGGACCGACACCGGCATCCCCAGGTAGGTCATCCTGTTCATGGCCGCGATTTGCGCCTGGACCTCGTTCACCTGGGAGTCGAAAAGGCGTGAGTCTACTCCTTCCCCGAAGAGTTGCTTGAGGCGGTACATGGCGTTTTCGGCGAGACTGCGATGGTGGTAGCCCGTGTCTTTCTTCCACTGCGACAGTCCCTTCTCCTGAATCGCGGCGAGTGCTTGCGTACGCGGGTGATCGGCGTCCCAGGCCACCGCGTTTTCTCGGGGCGGGACGACCAACGTCGCCTGGTGTTGTGCCGCCACCTCATAGGCCTCGCGGGTATCGTAAGCCCCATCGGCATCGATCTGTTCAATGACCCCGTCGACTTGATCCACGAGATCCCCAAAGACCTCGCCATCCGTCCAAGCGGGCGTCGTGACCTCTACGCCAATGACGTCCTTGGCGTGCGCATCGACCGCCAGATGAACCTTGAGCCAGGTGCGCCGCTTCCCGGCGCCGTGTTGGCGCACCTTCCATTCCCCCTCGCCAAACACCTTCAGTCCGGTCGAGTCCACCACCACATGGATCGGCTCCGTGCGCTCCTGGCGGGGGATTTGAACCGCCAACGTCCTCACCCGGCGCGACAGGTGCGTGTGATCCGGAATCGGCAGATCCAACCCCATCACATGCATCAGGGAACGACGCAGGTAATTCTATTCACCCACCATCGCAGCGTCGTCGACCAGGCGCAAGGTCTGAAAGAGGCTGATCGTCGCGTGTTCGTGCACACGTTGAACGAATCGACGGCCGAGTCGGGTGCAAGGCAAAACCCATAGGGGGCTTGATGAGCACAGAAGATCGCTTGAATCAGGCGCTCAAGCTGTTTCTTATGGAACGACGTTTCGACCGAACTGTTGCGCTCGATCAAGGACTCCATCCGTGTCATTGGCTTTTCAGAAAATAGACCGATATCTTGCCAAGAACGCACCCTACAAGGAAACAACGAAGGCGACCGCCGATGAAGCGTTACAACGAATCGTTCTAACCATCGAATGAGGCCCAATCGCTGTGGCGAGTTTCTCTTCCTGTACGACAAGATCAAGCAAGCGCGCGCCTGGGCTGACGCGACCAAACGGTGTCACCGCTCGGATAGAGCCCGTACCTGTCGCCACACAAGAGGCGCTCGGTCGCTACGGTACAGTCGATGCCGTGGCCACGGCAATCGCCGTACTTCATCGGACGCGGCGGCTTGGATCAACGGGGTCTTGCCGGGTGTGGATGTAGGATTCACATGCAAGCGGCCGGTGGCTCGCGGCTGAGCCGATATGATGCCTCGCCTGTCGATCGTTATCCCCACCCGACGCCTCGGCGACGATCTCCGGGCGCGCCTGCCGTCGATCGCGAAAGCATTTCCCCAGGCCGAGGTCTTCATCGTGGAGCCCGACGACCTCGAGACCGACCCGGCATCGCCCGCCCTCCCGGCCGGGGTGTCACGGCTGCGCGGGCCGCGCGGTCGCGGAACCCAGATCAATCGCGGGGTGCTCGCCGCCACAGGTGAGCTCTTGATGTTACTGCACGACGACACTGACTTGCCCCCGGGTGCCGCATCGGCGATCGAGTCCGCCTTCGCCGATCCGCGCATTGCCATGACCTGCTTCAGACTCCGCTTCGACCGACCCCATTGGCTGCTCGCCACCTATGGCTGGTTCTCAGGCTTCGACTCCGTCTGGACCACCTTCGGCGACCAGGCGATGGTCGTGCGTCGATCTGTGCTGGACGCCGTCGGCGGTCTGCCGGACTGGCCGCTGTATGAGGACGTGGAACTGGCCCGGCGCGTGCGCCGGGTCGGGCGAATCAGCAAGCTGCTGCTGGCTGTGACGACCTCGTCGGTGCGCTACCAGACCAATGGGATCGTGCGTCAGCAGCTGGCCAATGGCCTCGCGATCACCCGGTTCCTTCTCGGCGCCTCGCCATGGCGGTTGGCGGCCGAGTATGAAGGTTGCCGGCCGGCGCCGCCTGCCGGGGGATCCAAATGACGTTGGACACCTGGGTCGGGCTGATCGTCTTGGCCATCCTCTTTCTACTCGAAGGCCGGCGGCCATTCGACACCGGTCGGCGGCACCGCCTGCGACATGGTGCACGCAATCTGAGTCTCGCCTTGGTGAGCGGTCTGGTCGGTGCGGCGATGACACCCCTGTTGGTGTTGTCGATGACGGTTGCCGATGGGCATGGGTGGGGCCTGCGCCACTGGCTCGGCCTCGAGGGCTGGCCGGGGATCGTGACGGTTCTCGTCCTGTTCGATCTGTGGATGTACCTTTGGCATCGGGCAAACCACAGGGTCGCCTGGCTATGGCGGCTGCATCGGGTACACCATACCGACACCGCCATGGATACAACCACGGCCCTGCGCTTCCATCCAGGCGAGATCCTGCTCTCCAGTCTGGCCAATGGCGCGGTGCTGGCCATGCTCGGCATGACACTCCATGCCTTCGTCGTCTACAAGGCCGTCATGGTCGCCGTGATTCTCTTCCATCACAGCAATGTGTCCGTGCCGACGCGTCTCGATCGGATCTTTGGGGTGCTGCTCGTGCCGCCGTCGATGCACCGCGTCCACCACTCGGAGCAACGCAACGAAACCGATTCCAACTACGGCACCATCTTCTCCGTCTGGGACCGCGTGTTTCGGTCCTTTCGAAGCCGTGCCGATCAGCACGCGATCCGTTTCGGTATCGGGCAGTTTGGGGACGACGGCTGGCAGCGTCCGCTACGGCTCTTTTTACTGCCGCTGGTCTCAGACCATTCCATCCAGACCGAGGCCCAGCGATGACAGACCGCCCAACCCTGATTTTCGTCTACAACGCCGACGGCGGTCTATTCAATACCATGGCCGACGCGGCGCATAAAATCTTCGCCCCGAGCAGCTATGAATGCGCTTTGTGCAAGATCACTCATGGCTGGATCAGCGAGCGCTGCGAATGGCGCGCCTTCCTTGAGAGCCTCGACCAGGATGTCGAAATCATGCACCGCGATCAGTTTCGCGCTCGCTTTCCGGAGCTCGACATCGCCTTGCCGGCCGTTCTCCGTCACCACGGAGGCCGGCCCGAGGTCTGTGTCGCGGCCGAGACGCTCCGTGCCTGCGTTGGGCTTCAGCCGCTGATCGAGCGGGTGCGCGCCCAATGTCTCTGCTGAAACGCCCTCACCCGTCATGCACCAGACACTCCCATACCTGATCGACAGCGATTTTCCCAGCGTCCGCCGCGGTCCCGTCAAGACCCTCCAGGTCAACCTGGGCTACCGCTGCAACCTATCCTGCATCCATTGCCATGTCGCTGCGGGGCCAAAGCGCACCGAGCAGATGGATCGGGAAACCGTCGATACGGTCATCGCCGTGCTCAAGACAGGTCGGATCGAGACCCTGGATCTGACCGGGGGCGCCCCCGAGCTTAATCCGTACTTCCGGGACTTGGTTCGCCGCGCCCGCAGCCTCGGTGTGCACGTCATCGATCGGTGTAATCTGACCATCCTGCTGGAGGCCGAGCAGTCCGATCTGGCGGCCTTTTTAGCCGAGCAGCAGGTCGAGATCATCGCTTCACTCCCCTGTTACCTGGAAGAGAATGTCGACCGACAGCGGGGCAAGGGCGTCTATGCCGACAGTATCCAGGGGCTCAAGCGGCTCAACGACCTGGGCTATGGCCGCAGTGACACGGGGCGCATCCTGAACCTGATCTACAATCCGCAGGGACCGGTCCTGCCGCCGCCCCAATGCACGCTGGAGCATGACTACAAGGAACGACTCCGCGCCGATCACGGCATCGTCTTTGATCGGCTGTTTACGCTGGCCAACATGCCGATCCAGCGCTTCGGCAGTCTGCTGATCTCCACCGGCCAGTTTGACGATTATCTCTCATTGCTCAAGGCGACCCATCGCGACGAAAACCTCGCCACGGTGATGTGCCGCGACCTCATCAGTATCGACTGGCAGGGCTATGTCTATGATTGCGACTTCAACCAGATGCTGGGGCTACCCTTGCGGCTGAATGGGCCGTCGCGCCTACACCTGCGAGACTTGGACCTGAACCATCTGGACGGCTGTCCGATCCAGGTCGCCGACCACTGTTATGGCTGCACCGCTGGGCAGGGCTCAAGCTGCTCCGGCGCCCTGATGGACTGAATGGACGCCCAGATCGACGCACGCCTGCTGGTCTTCACGCGCGCGCCAATCCCTGGCCAGGTCAAGACCCGACTCATCCCGGCGCTTGGTGCGGTCGGTGCCGCGGATCTTCATCGACGCCTGACCGAGGAGGTTCTGCGGCGGCTGTGTGCGCTGCCAATGATCGTGGTCGAACTCTGGATCACGTCGCAACCCAGCCATCCGTTCTTCGTCGGTCTGGCCCAGCGCTGGCCGCTGGAGTTGCGCGTGCAGCCGTCTGGTGATCTGGGCGCGCGCATGGAGTTCGCCGCCCGCGCCGCGCTGGACCGTACCGGAAAAGTGATCCTGCTCGGCACCGACTGTCCCGAACTGAGCCAGGATCACATAAGAACGGTGATTGAGCGATTGGACGACGACGAGGCTGTCATTGGCCCAGCCGTCGACGGCGGGTATGTGCTGCTGGGTCTGCGTCGAGTCGCCGCGCCCCTGTTCCGGGACGTCCCCTGGGGCAGTGACCGCGTCGCCGACATCACCCGGTCCCGACTCCGGGCGCTTGGCTGGAGTTGGTCCGAGCTGCCACCGCTGCATGACATCGACCGGCCATCCGACTTGACGCATCTGGATCCGGAACTGCGGGTCGATCAGGAGGCGATCCGCCCAGTTGCTACAGCGTGTCGGCCGAATGGCGGCGGGTCCGGGCCTCGGCGCGTCGGCAGATCTCGCGGGTAAGCCCGCTGAATATCACTCGATGCGCGGGTGCGCGGGAGAACCAATACAGCAGTCCCCAAACCCCGGCCGGGTGCCAGTAGGCCGTGGCGGTCAACCGCGAGCCGCCTCCCGGGCGCGGCTCCAGCTCGAACTCCAGCACCCCGGACCCAGGCGCCCGCATCCCGAAGGCTAGCGTGAGCCGCCGCTCCGGCTCGGCGCCGATCACCGTCCAGTAATCGATCTGATCTCCCACTCGGACGTCCTGCGGGTGGCGACGCCCGCGCCTCAGCCCCGGCCCGCCGACCGCCCAGTCCATCCACTCCCGCAGCGCCCATAGACCGTTCAGGTAGTAGTAGCGGTTGTCCCCGCCGATGGCCGCGACCTGGCGCCAAACCTCGGCCGGCTCCACTGAGGTTTCTGCGCTGCCGGAGGCCCGCTTGGCATAGAGGCATAGTCGATGTGATGCGCGCGCACGGCGAAGACTCCTTCGGTCCAACGGGTGACGACACAGCCACGACGCTCGATGGCGAAAGCCGCCTCGACCGCCTCGCGGAAGCTCAGTAGGCGCTGGGGCACCAAGCCGCGGAGCGCGGCGTCGTCGGCCTCGAAATCGTGTCTCAGCCCCTCAATCAGGGCTCGAGCGATATTGGTCGGAACCGATGTGACGAAACGCAGCCAGTAGGACGAGAGTCGCGGCGACAGGACGGGTACTGGAAGGATCCAGGGCGGGCGCCGGCCGGCGGCTACCGCGAGCGTGCGCATCATGTCCGCATAGGTCAGGGATTCCGGGCCGGCCGACTTACTCCCCATAGGCACGGCGATTCCACAAGAATTCTCCACGACGATTGCCCCCCTCGGATGAATAGAACCTAAACCTCATCACCGATCAGTGACTCACGGGCCATGAAAGGCGGCAACGGGAGGTCGTTTTGAAGGTACCGCTCTAAGCGACGAAGGCCGCGGGTAGACCATGAGACCAGGCGGCGATAGAGTTTCTTGACGCTCCAATGCTTGGGGTCGTGTTGCGCCCGGACTTTTTCAAGGGATGTCGGATGGTTCAGCGCGGCGAAACCGTTCTACCGCAGATTGACTCCGTCGTAGCGGGACTTACACTCGATGATACGGCGATTCAGCGCCGATTCTTCCTTAATTTTCACACTGGATATCACCATCATGGGCCGGCTTCGATCATCATTCATATCACTGATCCTGGGCGTGTTGCTGGTGAGCGGAACCAGCCTTGCGCAGCCCGACATGGATTCCTGGCGCATGCGTCTGGATACCGGTGCCGCGCATCGATGGCAGACCGATATCGATGATGGCGGCCAGGTGGAGCGGGATACCCTGTCGATGCGTCTCGCCGTTGATAAGGCGGTGGCCCCGGATCTGCGTCTTGGTCTTGCCGCCGGCCATGGCGAGCGCCGCTATCGGTTTGACGGTGAAACGGGCTTTGGCGCCTTAAAGCCCTGGTCGAACGTCCGTGAACTGCGACTGAGCGGCAGCCTGAACTGGACAGTGGACGAGCGCTGGAATCTCTTCGCGATGCCGACGATCCGCTGGTTTGCCGAGGAGGGCGCCGACCTCAGCGACGGTCAGATCAGTGGCCTGATTGCCGCCGCGAGCTATCGGGTGAATGATCGCCTCAGCCTTGGGCCGGGATTTGGCCTCTTCTCCGAGCTGGAAGGCGAGGTCGATTGGTTTCCGATCCTGGCGATTGACTGGAAGCTCACCGATACCCTGGCGCTACGCACCGGCAGTGGCTTTGCAGCCACCGAGGGGCCGGGACTCGTGTTGGACTGGCAGCCCTTAGAGCACTGGTCGCTGTTGCTCGGTGCGCGTTACGAGAAAGCGCGCTTCAGGCTCGATGACAAGGGTGTTGCAGCGGGGGGCGTTGGCCAAGAGACCGCCGTGCCGGTGTATTTTGGGGCGACTCGGCACTTTGGCCGCCAGTTGCGCCTGAGTCTGATCGCCGGCGTCGAGTTTTCCGGCGAGCTACGGCTTGAGGATGCCGATGGCAGACTGATCGACAAGACCCGCTACGACCCGGCCCCCTTTGGTATCGCTACGCTTGGTCTTCTCTTTTGATGTGAGGGGGCAGCGCACGCCTTGATCAGAATGGATGAGCACTCATCGAGCAGACCTCGGCAAAGACCCTGGCGGACCTTGACCGCCGCGATGCTGCTCAATAGCGGATTGGGGACGCTCTACGCTTGGAGTGTCTTCCTCGCTCCTTATGAAGCCGCACTCGGACTGACGCGCGATCAGACGAGCCTGGTCTTTTCGACCGCCACCTTTTGTTTCGTCGCCGCGATGTTCAGCGCCCCCTGGGTACAGGCCCGGCTGACGGCATCGCGTGTCGCCGTATTGAGCGGGGTCATGGCCGCCGTGGGTCTGGCGCTGGCCGGGGCCGCACAGACGCCGACGATGGTCATCGCCGGCTACGGGTTGCTCTTTGGCACCGCGAACGGACTCGGTTATGCGCTGGCTTTGCAGGTCGTCGGGCAGGCCTTCAGCGCGCGACGTGGACTGGCGATGGGCTGCGTCGTGGCGGCCTATGCCTTGGGGGCCGCCATCACCACGCCCTGGCTGATCTGGGGCTTAGCGAGCTTCGGTCTGCGTCTCACGCTGTTTGCACTCGCCTTCAGTGTGTTGGTACCGGCACTGATCGGCGCGCTCTTGCTGCGTGATACTGGCCGAGTCGGCTTGAAGCCGGCTGCAGGCCGCTTCACCTGGCCGCTACGGACCGGCGAGTCAGGCCATTTTGCCCGACTGTGGCTGGGCTTCATGCTCGGTGCGTCCGCCGGACTGTTGATGATCGGTCATGCGGCCGGTCTCGTCGAAACGGCTGGTGGAACGATGACGCTGATTGCGCTCGGTCCGGTCGCCGTGAGCCTGGGCAATGGCGCTGGTCGGATCGCCGCCGGCTGGCTCGCCGACCGATTCCCGATACGCTGGGTCATGACCGGTGCCACGACGCTGGGGGCGGCCGCTTTTTGTGTGAGCGCGCTCAGTCCAACCGCGTCGACACTGGTGGTGGGGCTGGGTATCGTCGGGATCGTTTACGGCGTCCTGGCGGCGGCCTATCCCATCGCCGTAGCCGAGTATTTTGGCACGGATCGCGTGGCGGCGGTCTTTGGCGTCCTGTTCACCAGCAATTCTAAATTTGCCCCCGCTTCGCGCCCGCGCGGCGTGCGGGCGGTGGCCGCGCTGGCTCAAGGGCCTCCA
>NZ_WNKT01000061.1 GCF_009720725.1 Allochromatium palmeri | reverse complement strand
CCTCATAATTTTCAAGCAGATGACGTCTTACGAGATCCCCTCTTGTATCGTGTGCTGGTAGATGTGTCTGATAGTCATCCGGAGCCTGAGCCAGAACCTAAGCCTGAACCAGAACCTGAGCCTGAAACGCCTGTCGTCCTGCGAGCGGGCGCAACCGAATACAGCCCGGATGCTTGCCTACTGCTGATCCATGTCGACGTCGACGACGTGCTCGAACCCGAGGATCGGCCGCGTTTGGAAGAACTGCTGCGTGACCTCAGCGGCTGGCGGATCGGGACTCAAGCGACCTTTGGTGCCGGCAGCCAGATGACAGCGCGCGTGTTGTCCATGATCGAGGAAGGCGACTGGCAAGCGCCGCCGCCCCGGATCGCCGTGATCCAGGACGGCTCTCAGCCGCCGATCACCGAAAATCTGATCTTTCTGCGCGAACTGCGCGCCGCTGCCGGCGCCCAGGCCCAGATGCTCCTGGCGCTGGTCGGCGATCCGGACGACGACGACCGGCTGCCGCCGCTGCGCCCCTTCGACTATCGCGACTGGCAGTCCAAGATCGACCAGATGGCCGATCCCTATCTGCGTCTGGAAATGTTGACCCCGCCCAACGAGGATGGAGAAGACTGATGGCGGCGAAGATTCCACGCCTGGCGATCATGGGACACCCCAACGCGGGCAAGTCGTCCGTGGTCGCGACCCTGACCGAGAACGATTGCATCGCGATCGATAAACGCGCGGGCACGACCACCAAGTCCGACGTCTATCCGGTCGTGATCGATAGTCGCACGGTCATCGAGTTCATCGACACGCCCGGCTTCCAGAACCCCAACGCCATCCTGGAGTGGTTCCAGAGCCACGAGGACACCCCGGATCTGGCGCATGCCTTCGTCGAGACCCATCGTAACGATCCGCTCTACGCCCATGACGTGGCGCTAATGGAGCCGGTCGCCGAGGGTGCCGGTATCATCCTGGTGGTCGATGGTTCCAAGCGTATCAAGGAGAAGGATCGGGTCGAAATCGAGCTGCTGCGGCTCACCGGGCGCCCGCGCATGGCGATCCTCAACAACCTGAGCAAGCAGGATCGCTACATGAATCAGTGGCGTGATGCCCTGAGCAAGGCGTTCAATTCAGTGCGCGACTTTAACGCGCATCGCGCAACCTATGATGAGCGCATCCGGCTGCTGAACGCACTCAAGAGCATCGATCAGCGCTGGGAGCCAATGCTTGAGGAGGCTATCGACGCCTTCGCCCACGACTGGGAGCGCCGCACCGATCACGCCGTGGATTCGATCCTCGATCTGCTCAAGCAGGCCCTGAGCTACAAGGCGTCGAAGACGGTCAAGAGCAGCAAGGTCATCTTTCAGAGCGGACGTGACCGGATCAAAGCCGAGATCACGGCTGAGTTCGAGGACGGTCTGCGCCAGCTGGAGGTCGTGGCCCAGGAACACATCCGCGCCCACTTTCGGCACAATGTCTGGCATCTGCCGCCCGATTCGGTGTTGAGCCAGGATCTGCTCTCGGAGGACGTGGGTCAGGCGCTCGGACTTTCGCGCCGCCAACTGGCGATGGTCGGCATGGCGGCTGGCGCGGCCTCGGGTGTGACCATCGATCTGGCGACCGCTGGGCACTCGCTCGGAACCGGCGCCCTGCTGGGTGCGGCCGCCGGCGGCGTCCTGGGCATGATGGGCGGCAAGGCACTGGCTAAGCTCAATATCGAGCGCGCCCCCAACACGCACGTCTACACCATCGGCCCGGTCTCCAATCCGCGCTTTCCCTTCGTACTGCTCGACCGCATCGTGCTCTACAGCGCACGCGCCATGAACTGGGCGCATGGCCGCCAGGCCGCCGACGAGAACGATCCCAACCGCGTGCCCGATCGTGAGATCCGTCCCAAGGGCTTCACCGAGGCGCTGGATTCACAAGATCAGCGCGAGCTGGCGCGCTTCTTCAGCGATGCCCGGCGCGGCAAGGAATCCGAGCACGAGGAGGCTTGCCGTGACATCCTCAAGAGCCTGCTGCGCGGGGTGTCGCTGAACGAGATCGACAGCCGCCGCGAGCTGTGAAGGCGGCTCCAGTCAATGAACCCGTCTTCTCGATCGCGTTGCCCGACCACCAACAAGGATTCCACCTGATGGATCCTGACGACATCCTCGCCATCGATCAGGCGCACGCCTGGCATCCCTATACCTCGACCCTGGACCGCGATCCGGTCTATCCGGTGCGCTCGGCGCATGGCTGCCGGATCGAGTTGATGGATGGGCGGAGTCTGATCGACGGCATGGCCTCCTGGTGGTGCGCCATCCACGGCTACAACCATCCGGCGCTCAATCAAGCGGCGCGCGAGCAACTCGACCAGATGGCGCATGTGATGTTCGGCGGCCTGACCCATGAACCGGCGATGCGTCTGGTACGCTCACTGGTCGCGCTGACGCCCGAGCCGCTCCAGCATGTCTTTCTCTGCGACTCAGGGTCGGTCGCGGTCGAAGTCGCAATCAAGATGGCGCTCCAGTTCTGGATCTCGGCTGGACGGCCCGAGCGCCATCGCCTCCTGACCATTCGCTCGGGCTATCACGGCGACACCTTCAACGCCATGTCGGTGTGCGATCCGGTCACGGGGATGCACCATCTGTTCAACCGCGTGCTGCCGCAGCAGATCTTCGCGCCAGCGCCGGGGTGTCGCTTCGGCGAACCCTGCACGGACGCCGATATCGCGCCCTTCGCCGAGCTGATCGAGCGCCACCAGCACGAACTCGCCGCCGTGATCCTGGAGCCGATCGTCCAGGGCGCGGGCGGGATGCGCTTCTACAGCGCCGAGTATCTCCAGCAGGTACGCGCACTCTGCGACCAGTTCGACGTGCTCCTGATCGCCGACGAGATCGCCACCGGCTTCGGGCGCACCGGGCGCCTGTTCGCCTGTGAGCATGCCGGGATCGCGCCGGATATCCTGACCCTGGGCAAGGCGCTGACCGGCGGCTATCTGACACTGGCCGCCACGCTTGCCAGCCGGCGGGTCGCGCACGGGATCTCATCGGGTGCGCCGGGCGTCTTCATGCACGGTCCGACCTTCATGGGCAATCCGCTCGCCTGCGCCATTGCCAATGCCAGCATCGAGCTGTTGCTGGCGCAGGACTGGGCGGCCAATATCCAGCGTCTCGAACGCGGTCTGACGGCTGGACTCGCGCCCTGCCGGGGGCAGTCGGGTGTGGCTGATGTCCGGGTGCTCGGCGGGATCGGCGTGGTCGAGATGGAACGTCCGGTGCCGATGCGCGAGATCCAGCGCCGTCTGGTCGACTCGGGCGTCTGGGTGCGACCCTTCGGACGCCTGGTTTATCTGATGCCGCCCTATGTGATCTCAGACGCGGAACTGACGCAACTGTGTGCAGCTGTGGTCGAAGTCATTGCCGGGCGGTCGGGATTTTGAGCGCGCCGCTCTGTATCATGAGATTTCTTATTGATGACTGGCGTCCGCGTATGACACGCATCCCTCGTCCTTGCTCGACTCAGATTGTTCACTGGTGGCTCTTGGCACTGCTGGCGCTGACACTGGCTGGTTGCGCGACCACGGATCCCGTGGCTTCGTCGCAGACCAGACCCAAGGCGCCGGTTGAGCGACCCGTGTTAGCAACGGATACGCGGGCTTCAGCACCCGCCGCTCCAATGCCGGTCGTCGCTGAAGGCCAGCCTCGTGCGTCAGAAGCGCTTGCAAGCGATGGCGACGGCTATGGAATGCTCTATTTTCCCTCGGGGGAGCAGAGCGTGCAGCTCGTGACCGAGATCGCGCTCAATCGGCTCTATGAAGATGCCTTGCCCGGCTATGGACTCTATACCTTCGTGCTGCTCGGAGCGGGCTTTGAGCGGGCGAGCGGAGAGGCGTTGGCGCGTCACAGCGAACTGTTCAGAATGATCGAGACCTATGTGTCCACCTCCGGTGGCGATGACGGCCCGAGCGCCGAGGCGCATGTCTTCCTGATTCCGATCCGCGCCGGCCGCTCGCCGATGTCGCCGCTCATGGATCTGGCCGCGGTCGATCTCTCGGACCTGATGCGCCGTCAGCTCGGCGCGTTTCTGCGTCAACGGGGCCAGATACGTCTGGCCACTCGTGTCGAGCGCGGTGCCGGCCCGTTCCTGGTCACCGCACTGGAGCCGAGCCTGTTGCCCCTGGACGGCGAGGCACCACGCTTGCTCGCGGATCTGTCCGGTCTCGGTCCTGAGCATCTCTACAGCCTCGTCGATGCCTATGACCGCGACATCCCGCCCGAACTGAGCGGGCGTCCCGAAAGTCTCTCGGCGCTGCGTCAGCGTCTGCTCGATCTATCGTCGAAATCGCGATCCGCGAGCGGTTCGGGCCGTGAGGCCGACGACAGGCGCTGGATCTTTCTGATCTGAGGTCGGTCTATTCATCAGCCCATCACCCTGACTGCAATCCAAACATGAACATCATTCCCTTTGGTCTCGGTAGTTTCATCCGCTTTCTGATCGGGATCGTGCTGCTGCAAGGGATCACGATCCTGCTCATCTATACCGCACTCCAGACCGACTGGCAGACGACCTGGCCGCTGTTTGCACTCCTGGGTGGGGTTATTGCGGTGATGGTGGCGCTCTGGTTCAACACCATCGTCTCAGCCGACCGGCATCGGGTAGTATCGCGGGTCAGCGAGCGTCATTCCAAGGAGCGCGAGAAGATCCGCGTGCGCGCCGAGCAGCAGCGTGTCAAGACCACGCGCGAAGCCGCCAATCTGGTGGCCAAGGCCCGAAAGCGTGCCTCGGCGGGCCTGAGTCTCAAAACCGGCGTGGTCGTGGGCGGAACAGTCGGTGTCGGTGTGGCCATGATGCTGGCCCAGTTCATGACGCTGGGTCTGGCAACCGTGGCGGCGGCCGGCGGCGCGGCGCTCGGCTATACGGTGCGCACACGCCAGGAGAAGACGATCGCCGCCAAGCGGCTCGCCGCCGAGGAACGCGCTCTGCGCGTGATCGAGGTCGATGACGAGATGCCTGCCCTGCCACGGCGCAAAAGCAAGACCCGAAGCGATGACGAGTCACTGTCTGAGTCGGTATAGCCAGTCACACTGGCCGCCGCTCAATCGGAGGCCAGCTTGAGTCCGAGGATGCCGACTACGATGAGTCCGACGAAGAAGATACGGGCGAGCGTGGCCGGCTCACCGAAGAGCAGGATGCCGAGCACGAAGGCGCCCGTAGCGCCGATGCCGGTCCAGACCGCGTAGGCGGTACCCATGGGGATGGTCTTCTGGGCGATCAGAAGCAGGGCGCCGCTGGCGATCATGCAGAACACGGCGAACAGGATCCAACCCCAATGCAGACCACTGTCGGTCAGGCCCAGTTTGAGTCCGACAGGCCAGCCCCATTCAAAGAGGCCGGCGATCACCAGATAGATCCAGGCCATCAGGACTCGGCTTGATGTGTGACGGACGCCCGGGCGGGTGTGTTGGCACAGCGCGTCAAACATTCTTCGTGCTGCACGCGACACAGGCCCATATCTTCACCCAGACAGGCGGTCGGCTGGGGACAGAGCGGATTGGTCGTGGTATTGCAGGGCGTGGTGTCGTTCTGGAGTCGCGCGGCCTGCTCCTGACAGAGCTGCTCGCGCAGTTGTTGGCGCTCTTCGCATTGGGTCTTGGCGATGTCGCAGTTGGCGGCGCAGGCGCTTTCCGGCGCGGCGCTCGTGGCTGGAACCGCCGATCTAGGCTTGAGCGGATTGAACTGACAGCCGACCAGCAGAAGCAGGGCCGAGGTCAGTACGATGATCGAAAGTCCCTGAATGGTCGAGCGTTCGAGCCGGGTTGGCATGGGGTGAATCTCCTTACGAAATAACGCGCTACTCTACCACAGCTCGGCGCGCGACCATCAGCGTACCGCCAGCACCAGCAGCACCACAAAGACCACGACCGCCCCGAGCGGCAGAATGGCCGCTGCCCAGTCGCCCTTTTGTGCCTTGGGACCGTTTTCCTGCCAGTTTTTATACACCGGCCACAGAAAAAACAGCATCATCCCGAACAGGATGGCGGCGCTGATCTTCAGAAAGAGTTCCATGGAACACCTCGTCGGTTGGCTCGAAACAAAAACCCCGGCGCGAGGCCGGGGCTGTGTGCATGGGCGTCAGACGCCGGCAAACGCCGCTGGATCAGTCATCGCCGCCCATGATGCCGAGGATCTGCAACAGACTGACGAAGATGTTGAAGAGGCTCAGATACAGGCCATAGGTGGCCATGATGTAGTTGGTCTCCTCACCACGCGCGATACGGCTGGTATCGAAGAGGATGAAGCCGCTCATCAGCAGGATGATGACCGAAGAAATGGCCAGCGACAGCGCCGGAATCTGCAGGAAGATGTTGGCGATCACCGCGATCATGACCACCATCATGCCGGCGAAGATGAAGCCGCCCATGAAGCTGAAGTCACGCTTGCTGGAGAGCGCATAGCCCGACAGACCCAGGAAGATCGCCGCCGTGCCGCCGAAGGCCAGACCCACGATCTGCGGGCCATTCGGCAGGGCCAGATACATGCTCAGGATGGCGCCGAGCCCGAAGCCGAGCAGGCCGGTGATGACGAAGATAACGCCGACGCCGGCCGCCGAGTTGGCCGTGCGCGGCAGCACGAACATGCCCAGCACCATGGAGACGATGACCGCCGCCATGTAGACCCAGGAGGGCATGGCCAGCACGATCGAGAGCATGGCGGTCAGGGCGCTGAAGCCGAGCGTGGCCGACAGCAGCAGATAGGTGTTCTTCAGAACCTTATTTGCCGAGACCGCCGCATCGGTGGTCTTGAGGATGGAAATGCCCGGATTGGCCATATCGAAACTCACTCCTATGGTAATAAATGATGGCGTGTATGCAGTGATTGCCGGACCCGTGAGACAGGGCGACAGCGGTTGAAGTTCCTGTTAAGGATACCTGACCGGCGCATGAGTGAGAATCCTCATTGTCGGTTGTCGGTCTCGTTCGGGATCCGGTCTGACGGCGATGATGTGGGGCCAGCTCCGCCTGTTCCCAACGGGCCATTGCTCAGGACGCCATTTGGCGGTTCAATGCGTCCAATTGGCCGCAGCGGGTCTGTTCCGTGACCGGCCTCGGGGCCGCCGAGTGTCATCGTGGCTCCCGTTCGGATCCAAATACATGAATCAATAGATGTGCGTGGCCGCGCATCCAACCTTCAGCGAGAACCCTATGTCCTTCAAGACTGCCGACCTCTACGATCAACATGGCGACAATTTGCGCGTCTGTGAGCCCATATTCCGTGATTTTGGAGGGATATCGCACTTTCATGGCCAGATCGTCACGGTCAAGTGCTTCGAGGACAACTCGTTGGTCAAGTCCACACTGGCCGAACCGGGCGCGGGACGCGTGCTGGTGGTCGACGCCGGTGGCTCGCGTCGCTGTGCCATGCTCGGGGATCTGATCGCCGCGAGTGCGGTCGAGCAAGGGTGGGCGGGCGTCGTGCTCTTCGGCTGTGTGCGCGATACGGTCGAGATCGGCCAGATGTCGCTCGGCATCAAGGCGCTCGCCAGCATCCCGCGCAAGAGCGAGCGCCGGGGCGAGGGGCAGCGCGATATCCCGGTGACCTTCGCCGGCGTGCGCTTCGCGCCCGGCGATCACATCTACTGCGATGAGGACGGCATCCTGGTTGCCGATCGGGCGCTCTGACCCCATGGCCATCGAGATCGAGCGCAAATTCCTGGTCATCGGCGAGGGCTGGCGCGAGCAGGTGGAGGCCGAAACCCGGCTCGTCCAGGGCTATTTGAGCGAGGACGCACGCACGACCGTGCGCGTGCGTATCCGGGGTGACACGGCCTGGCTGACGCTCAAGGGCAAGACCCAGGGCATCAGCCGGTTGGAGTTCGAATATCCGATCCCGGTCGACGAGGCCGAGACCCTGCTGCGCGAGCTGGCCGTCTCGCCATTGATCGAGAAGACCCGCTATCGCGTGCGTCATGGCGGGCATCTCTGGGAGCTGGATGTCTTCGCCGGCGCCAATGCCGGTCTGGTGCTGGCCGAGCTGGAACTGGAAACGGTCGACGAGGACTTCGAGCGCCCCGACTGGCTTGGGGCCGAGGTCTCGGACGATCCGCGTTATTTCAATGTCAACCTGGCTCAGCGTCCCTATCGCGACTGGTCCTGAGACACAGGATTTAGCTGGTCATGGTCGCCTCGATCGCCGCGATGTCGACCGACTCGTCGAGCACCACGAGCGTACCCTGGGCGCTGACCGGACCTGGATCAATCTTTTCATAGGCCGGCAGATTCTGCATCTCGGGCAGATAGCGCGTGGGGTCGTTCTCCAGCCGCAATTCATGCAGATTGATCAGCATCACCAGGTCGGCCAGATCGGCCTTACCGCGATGCTCGCGCGACCAGTCGTGACGACTGCGCGCTGCCTCCTGCAATTCCTTGTCGAGTCCCCAGGAGTCGAGCAGCGTCAGGCTGATATTGGCGCAGAAGGCCTCTTCCAGCTCCTGGAGGATCTCGGGGTTGCTCAGCGCCTCGGGGTTGTTCTCCAGCCGCATATAGAGCAGCGGCATACCGATCTCCTGCAACAGCCCGGCGAGCAGGGCGCGATCAGGACTGATGCGCCGGACCTGTCCGGCCAGCACCGCGCAGAAGGCGGCACGATGCGCACTGCGTTTCCAATGTTCCATCAGGAGTGCCTTGAGCTGCGGATCACGCGCACGGAACATGGCGCGCAGTGAATAGCCCAGACAGAGATTGCGCGTCATCTCCATGCCGAACAGCGAGAGCGCGCGCTTGAGATCCTTGGTCGCGAGCCAGCCGCGATACATCGGACTGTTGGCCATCTGGATCAGATAACCCGAGAGTCCGGCATCGGTCTTGATGATGCTCTCCATGCGAGCCAGGTCGCAGTCGGGATCCTGCATGGCGCGGCGAATGCGTAGCGCCGCGTCAGGCAGGTTCGGCAGGCTGGCCCGGCCAGCGATAATGTCGTGGGCGATCTTGGCGTAGATCCCGAAACCCGTTTGCATCCGGTTGTCTCCGCGCGAGGCTGCGTCTTGGGTGTTGATACTCAAGCGTTTTCGGCCAGGGTGTCGATCTCGACCGTCTTGGCCATGCGCTTGGCGAAATAATAGATCCGCTGAAGCTTTTCAATGATATCGATTTCCAGCGTATAGGCCGGAATGCGCTTTGGCTCCTCGGCGACCAGGCGCCGGGCCTCGTGCGCGGCGGCTGAATCAGCGATCGCGCTGATCTCGCGCTTCATGGCCGTGACGGTGCGCGCGGCGATCTCGTTGTTCTGCGCGACCGCCTGCAGGGCCGTGCCGAGTGCGCGGCTGACGGTGCGATGGAAGTCGAGCAGCAACTCGCGTGTCGGCTCGCTGACCGAAACGCCCTGATCGATGCGCTCGCGTCCGAGCACGACTAGATTGGTCTCGATCAGGTCGCCGATATTCTCCAGGTCATTGGCGGCGGCGAGCAGCGCCATCAGCTCGCGCGTCTGATGTTCGGTCAGACTCTGGCGGCTGATTTTGCCGAGATAGGTGACGATCTCGGCATGGAGCGTGTCGACGTCATTGTCCATCAGCTCGATCTCGCGCAGTGTCTGGCGATTACCGCCAAGGATAGCTGGCATGATCAGGCGCATCATCTCGCGCACGCTGTCGCCCATGTGCAGGATCTCCAGCCGCACCCGGTCGAGCGCCAGCGAGGGCGTGGTCAGCAATTCCTCGTCGAGATAGCGCGGGCGGACGATGAAGGCGTCCTCGCCCGCCGGCTTGTCGGGTACCAGCCACTCGACCAGCCACGCGAGCTGGCGGGTGAAGCCGATGAACAGCAGTGTATTGGCGATGTTGAAGAGCGTGTGCGCATTGGCGATCTGACGCGGCACCTCAGCGGCCAGCCGCGCCTGCCCGGAGAGATCGGGCCGCATCGGCGAGAGCCATTGCACCCACTCGGCCAACTGGCCGATGAAGCCGACCCAGACCAGCACGCCGGCGACGTTGAAGATCACATGCACCAGGGCCGCGCGCACGGCTTCGCGCGGCTTACCGATCGAGGCCAGCATCGCGGTGACACAGGTGCCGATGTTGGCGCCGAAAGCCAGCGCGATGCCGGTTTCCAGATTCATCAAACCCTGGCTGGCCATCACAATGGCGATACCCGTGGTGGCGGCTGAGGATTGTATCAGGCCGGTGAAGAGCGCGGCGATCAGGATAGCGGGCAGCGGATTGCTCAGGGTCGCCATGAAGTCGAGGAATGGCTCATAGTCGCGCAGCGGCGCCATGGCCTCGCTCATGACAGTCATGCCGAGAAAGACCAGACCCAGGCCCATAATCATGCCGCCGTAATGGCGCGCCGACTCGCGTTGTGTGGCCACCAGCAGCACGAAGCCGAAGCCGATCATCAACAGCGCCATGTTGTCGAGCTGAAAGGCGATCAGTTGTGCCGTGACGGTCGAGCCGATGTTGGCGCCCATGATGACGCCGACCGACTGCGACAGCGACATCAGTCCGGCACTGATGAAGCCGACCACCAGCACCGTGGTGATCGAGGACGAGTTGATGATGGCCGTGACGAAGGCGCCAGTGAGCGCGCCCATGAAGCGGTTGGTGGTCAGACGCGCCAGGATGTCCTTCATGCGCTCGCCGGCGGCGGCCTTGAGTGCGGTGGCCATCTGCTCCATGCCGTAGAGAAAGAGCGCCAGCCCGCCGAAAAGGCCGACGCTCATCCGCCACCAGTCGATCATGGATTCATCCATTGGTGCACTCGCTCAGACGGAGGGCGCGTGCGCGATGGTTGTAGACGCTGAGCATGGGTTCACTCGGGTAGATCAGGGGCACTAGGCGTTTCTCAGGGCGGGTGATGACGCCGATCCAATCCGGATGGGAGCCATAGACGATATGGTGGTTGGGAATGCCGCCGGCGTTCATCCAGCAGGTCTGCGTGTGGCGCGGCGGAGTGTGCCCGACGATGACCGGCGCCTCGCGCTTGACGCCAAGACGCTTGCGCAAGCGTGCCAGATCGCGGGTTCCATAGCCATAGCCGTTGGACTGGTTGGACTGACGCAGCCGCACATGGGTGAGCTGATGGGCGAGCTTGGGATGACGCTCGATGTCGACCAGCGCCTCCCAGGTGAGTTTGCCGATCGGCGGTCCGGCGTGACAGGCCAGATAGCCGGGGGAGGCAGCGACATAGGGCAGGCAATTGTAAAAGGTGTGCATGGCGTCACGATAGCGCTGTCCGCGCTGCTCGATCAGCGCCTGTTCCCACAACAGCCCCTGGGGAACGCCGGACTTGCTGATCTCGTCGGAAAAACTGTCGTGATTGCCGCGCAGATAGAAAACGCGCTCGGGAAAGCGCTGCTTGAGCCGGAAGATCAGATCCATCATCAGCATCGAGCTGCCCATCTCCGCCTCCTGGCCTGGCGCGTCGGGCTGGACGGCGTCGCCGAGCAGGATGAGTAAGGCGCTGCCGTCGATGAGCGCGTCGAGGAACGCGCCCTGAGTCAGGATCACCAGCAGGTTGTCGAGCCGGGCGTGCAGGTCGCCGACGAAGATGGGCCGTGGGCGATCGGGCAGGGCCAGCAAGCCGCTATTGCGCCCCTGGTCGTTGGGAACACGATAAGGCTCGTCGCGCATCAGCGCCGTGACCTGCTCGATCAGTTCGAGCGCCGCACTGGGTGCCAGCGGTTCGATCGGCCCGCCGAGCACCTCGACCAGCCGGTCGAGCGCCCGCAGACGCTGACGCGCCACACGCTCGATCCAGTCCTCGCGCGTGAGCGGCGCCAGACAGACCCCGGCGCGCTCGGACTTGTTCTTGAACGCCAGCCCTTTGGCCGAGAGCTTCAGGCGCAGATGCTGGTTGGCGACTGATTTGGGATAGCGCAACAGCAGACGCTGGAGCGGATCGCCGCGTCCCAGGGTCAGGGTCTCGCCCTGATCGAGCCGCAGAAAGCCACTGATGTCCTGGAAATAGCTGTCGGGCTCGACGAGCAGATAGTCGCCTGAGTGCAGCAGGGCGCCGTTTTCATCGAAGCACGGCTCCGGATAGAGATGCAGCGGATAGCCATCCTCGCCGCCGAGCTGGATGCACAGCGGCAGCGCCGGCGCCGGCACCCGAATCTTGTCCTCGCCCAGACGCAGGGCATCCTTCAGATCCACGTCCTCGCAGGCATCCATGCCCTGGAGCAGCTCGCGGAAGCGCTTGAGAAGACTTTTACGGGCGAGTCGTTTGGGTTTCGCCATACGGGTGAATCCGCCGTGGTGGCTGGTTGGACTGTTCGCGCAGATGCACGATCATACCCTGTTGCTGGAAGTACAGGGCGACCTGGCTGTAGATCGCGACCTGGGCACGAATCTGATCCGGGTCAATGCTGGCGTCGATCGGATGCGTCCCCCAGCGCGCCCGCGCGCGGCGCGAAACGACGATGGTCTCGGGCGGCGGCAGCAGGAACTCGAAATCCAGGCGTCCGCGCCAGTCTGTCGACCAGGGGTGGCGCTTGACCGGCGGCAGCCGGATGCGTGCCGGCTCCAGTTCCAGCTCGCGCCAGCGTGGCAGCCATTCCGGATCGAACAGCGCCAGCGCGCGCGGCTCACCGACGAAGGGTAGCCCGAAATGGATCTCGCGTGGACGCAGTGCCAGCGACCTGGAGCGCCACCAGCCGTTGCAGGTCAGATCGACATAGCCCTCCTCAGGCCAGCCGCCGAGACGGCGGATGAGCGTCGACTTGCCCGACCCCGGCGGCCCTGTCACCAGGATCTGGCCGAAGCGCACGCCGCGCGCCAGGGGCACACCACGGATCTCGACCAGATCCGCGACCGGTTCGCTTGCGACGAAGGGATAGTCCGCCGGCGTCAGCGGTTCGTTCAAGAGAAGCTGAACTTGAGCATGTAGAAGAACAGTGCCGCCAGCACGGCCCCGGCCGGCAGCGTGATCAGCCAGGAGATCACGATATTGCCGATGACGCGCAGATCCAGCGCCGCGATGCCGCGTGACAGCCCCACGCCCATGACCGCGCCCACGGCGATATGGGTGGTCGAGACCGGCAGTCCGGTCTTGGAGGCCAGCACCACCACAGCGGCCGCTGCCAGCGTGGCCGAGAAGCCGCGCGTGGGCGTCAGCTCGGTGATCTTGGTGCCGATGGTCTGCATCACGCGATAGCCCAGGGTCGCCAGTCCCACCACGATGCCGATACCACCGAGTAGCAGGATCCACAGCGGCAGTTGCGACTTCTGGGCCACGGTGCCGCCGGACTCGATCACCGAGACCACGGCCGCCAGCGGCCCGATGCCATTGGCCACGTCATTGGATCCGTGCGCGAAGGCCATGGCGCAGGCGGTGAAAATCATCATCGGCGTGAAGACCTTCTCGACACTGGCGAAATGGAAGGCGCGGTCGGCCTTTTCGTCGAGCTTGACACGGTCGATCAATACCTTGCCGATGAGTCCCGTCACCAACCCGAAGACGGTCGCCACGATCAGGCTTTCACTGGTCGTCAGGTGCAGATCCAGATGCTTGAGTCCCTTAAACAGTGAGACCAGGCTCACGATCCAGCCGACCAGGAAGACATAGACCGGCCCCCAGCGTTTGGCCTGACGGAAGGGGTTGTCGGCATTGAGGATCAGTCGGCGGATGCTCAGCATGATCAGTAGCGCCGCCAGACCGCCCAGCAGCGGTGAGACCACCCAACTAGCCGCGATCTGGCCAATCATCTCCCAGTGCACCGCATGCATCCCGATTCCGGCGACCGCGAAGCCGACGATGGCGCCGACGATCGAATGCGTGGTCGAGACCGGCCAGCCGCGCGCCGAGGCGATCATGAGCCAGACCCCGGCGGCCAGCAGTGAGGCGAGCATGCCATAGACCAGCAGTTCCGGCTGATCTGCCATGGTCTCGGCATCGATGATGCCGCCGCGGATGGTCGAGGTGACATTGCCGCCGGCGACGAAGGCGCCGAGGAACTCGCAGATGGCCGCGATCAGGATCGCCTGCCGCACGGTGATGGCCCCCGAGCCAACCGAGGTGCCCATGGCATTGGCGACGTCGTTGGCGCCGATGCCCCAGGTCATGTAGAGGCCAAAGACGATGGCCAGGATCAGAAACACCGATCCCCATTCATTGATAATTTCCACGGTCTTCCCTCAGACTTCAGCGCGCGATGAGTGGCAGCAGGTGATCGCCGATGCGGGCGGCGCGATTGGCAAGCGCACCGAGCGCGCGGATGAGCTGGTGCGTGAGCCATTGCCGGCTGGGGTCCAAGCCCTTGTCCTGGCTGTCGCTTGGCTCGAAGAGCGCGCGCGCGAGTGCCGGTATCTGATCGTCGGTCTCGCTGGCGAGCCGGTCGAGCGTCTGGATCATCGTCTCGACCCGAGCGGCCTCTGGACCGCGAAAACCGGTTTCGATGAGTTCGTCGAGTTCATCGACGATGGCTGTGGCCTGCTGGCAGGTCTCGGTGGTGGTCCGGGTCAGGGTGCGTAGCGCCGTGTGCAGGTCCGTGGGAAGACCGGAGGCATGCTGCAACGGCAGGTCGGCGATGGCGCGTACTTCGCGCCCGATCCACTCCTGGCGGTCGAGCAGTGAGAGCAGATCGCGCCGATCGACCGGCATGAACAGACTGCGCGGCAGGTGCAGCCGGATCTCGCGCGAGAGTGCGCTGGCGCGGGTGACGAGCACTCGGATCGCGTCCTGGCGTGGTGCGATGTCGGAGTCATCGCTCGCGCCCAGTGCCTCGACGAGGTCTGGAAGCTGAGCGACGGCGGATTGGACGAGCCGCATGTGTTCCTGGGTCGGCCCAAAGGGTGAGGGTCCGAACAGGGCGGCGATCGGGTTGGTGGTCTTCATGAGATCACATAGCATTAGTTGACGAAACTGAACGCGCGCTGCCCAGCAGAGCGTCTGAGCGCGCAAGGGCGCCAGTTTGTCAAAAAATGTTCACATAATCGTCATATTTTTTGCAGCCAGCTACCTGCTAGGCACGAAACGCAGAGCAACAGCGGTGCGGATTCGTTCAGGCGTGGCATGCCGGTCGTGTGAGTGTCAGACGGCCATGCTCACCCAAGAGTCGGCTGGAGCACGCGCAGCAGATCGGCCGTCGCCAGTGAAAGGATGTAGCCACGCTTGCCGCCGTTGATGTAGAGGCGCGGCAGATCGGCGATGCTCTGCTCACAGTAGACCGGCATGGCGCGGCGGGTGCCTAACGGGGAGGTGCCGCCGACCTGATAGCCTGAATGCTTGTCGGCGACCTTTGGATCGCAGGGCGTGATCCGCTTGACGCCGATGGCCCGGGCCAGTGTCTGGGTCGAGACCTGGCGGTCGCCGTGCATGAGGACGAGCAGGGGTCAGCGCAGACCCGTGCCGAACAGCGCGTTGAGGATTGCCATGAACAGGGTGGCGATGACCGTCAGGATGAAGACGGCCGGGATCGAGGCAATGGCGGCCTTGACCATGAAGACGACCATCGACAAGAACGGCATCTGGATGTCGACGACGGTGACTTTGGTGTTGGGTTCGTAGGACATCTTTCGGACTCCGTGTGGTGGATGTCGTTGCAGTATCCTGAGCTGGGCCGGGCGCTTCAAGCCTCACCAGTCAGCGTGTGGCAATCGTTCAGGTGCGAGGTGGAAGTCATTTTGAGGGTACCCTTCTCTAATTCTATACAAGTCGCGTCTCACCAGACTCGCGTCACCCCATAGGCATCGAACGCTGTGTCGCTCGACACCAGCGTCAGCCCCTCTTGCCATGCCTGGGCGATCAACAGGCGGTCGAAGGGATCACGATGATGCAGCGGCAGGGTTTCGACCAGGGTGGCATGCCCGAGGTCGATGGGCAGGAGCTGAAAATCGTTGGCCGGCAGATGTTCCTGGTAATAACGCTG
>NZ_WNKT01000060.1 GCF_009720725.1 Allochromatium palmeri | reverse complement strand
TCAGGCACTCAAGGACTGGCACGAGAAACGCCCCAAACTCTTCAAAAAACGTGTCTACAATCTCCGGGGACTTGACACGTAGCCACTGAAAACAAAATGTTTGTGAAAAAGGGCACTTTCAGTGTTAACGAATAGTAAACGGTATTTGATCAGCGTTTCCCTAAAGCATTTGGCTGTGATCTGCTGCTGGTGCGTTGTGTCACCTCGTAAATGGGAACTCTGTCATGCAAACCTTTGAAACCCTCAATCTGGCCAGCCATACCAATGACTTGATTCGAGAAGCCGAGTCAGGCGGCCTGTCCATCGTCACCCGCGAGGGGCGTCCTGTCTTCGTCGCGGTTCCATTCGACGACGCTCTGCTGCGCGATGGTTTCATGACGGCACTGGCCATGCGTCTGTTCGACCAGGAAATCATGTCGCTCGGTCAAGCCGCGCGGCTGGCTGGACTGAGCATCGTGGAATTCATGGATCACCTCGATCGATCGGGAATACCTGTTGCCCGTCCTCAAGCTGGCGAGCTGGAGCAGGAACTTGCCCGCTTCGGTTGAGATCGTCGCGGTCGATGCCGGCCCGTTGATCGCCCTGGCGCGAGTCTCCGGCCTGCCGCTACTACCTGGACTCTTTTGTCAGACGCTGATCGCCCAGACTGTCTCTCTAAATCGCTGCGCGTCCAATTGCACGAGATGGGCCGCACATCCGCCGATGAGCGCCCGGCAGGCACCTACGCCCGGGATATCCTGGGTCGACTGCTGGTCGATTTGTCCTGGGCCTCATCCAAACTGGAAGGCAATACCTACACCCGCCTCGACACCCAGAACCTGATCGAATTCGGCCAGATCGCCCAGGGGAAGGATGTCATCGAAACCCAGATGATCCTGAACCACAAAGCGGCTATCGAGATGTTGATCGAGGGCGCCGATGAGGTGGACTTCGATGCCTTCACCTTCCAGAACCTGCACGCTGTATTGTCTCAGGACTTGATGCGCGACCCTGAAGCCTGCGGTCGGTTGCGTCGCCGGCCGGTGGATATCTCCGGCACGGTGTTCCACCCGCTCGCCATGCCTCAGGTCATTCATGACTGCTTTGCCCAGCTACTCGATAAGGCGCGTGCCATTCCCGATCCGTTCGAGCAGAGCTTCTTTCTGATGGTGCAGTTGCCCTATCTGCAGCCGTTCGAAGACGTAAATAAGCGCGTGTCGCGCCTTGGTGCCAATATTCCGCTCATAAAGCATAATCTGTGCCCATTATCCTTCATCGACGTTCCAGAGCGCGCTTATATCGAAGGCATCCTGGGGATCAATGAGTTCAACCAGATGGCGTTATTGCGTGACGTGTTTATCTGGGCCTATGAGCGTTCGTGCCAGCGTTATCTGGCCATTACGCAAACCATGGTCGAACCCGACCCGCTGAAGATCAAGTATCGGGAAGCCTTGATCCAAGCCGTTCAGACCGTCGTTAAAGGCTTGCAGCCGCCCAGTCAGACGGTCATTGCGGACATCGCTCAGCATCACGCCGCCGAGACCGACCGGGCCGCCTTCAGATCGATGCTCACAGTCGCGCTGCAACAGTTGCACGAAGGCAGTATCGCCCGCTATCGGCTGCGCCGATCGGAGTACAGAGCTTGGCAATGCGCACAAAAGCAGGTTTGATGCAGCGTTGCGTCAACCGCGCTCGCAAGGCCACCCATTCGCCCATGTTGCCAGCCGCTCCAACCATGCGTAGCATCCGCGCCTGCAATACCCGTTTTTCAACCAGAGGTTTACAGTGGCCAGTCAGGCAGTCCGCGCGTCCATCCAGGGCCAACCCTTCAACGACGTTCTCAACGAATTACACGCCCACACCTTCTCGGGCGCACCCGGAGAGTCCGACCCCTTCACCCTGAGCGAACTCGATCGCGAATTCATCGCCTACGCACTCGCGATCTACTACCAGTGCGACCACTGCCAGCAGTACCACGGGCGCGCAATCGAGCGCCTGCGCAAAGAAAGCGATGCCAAGCCCTGGGCCTGGCAGGCCGAATTCGTCAAGATCGTACTCTTTCTGCGCACCAGTCGTTCAAGCGTCTCGGAAGTCGAGTGGCAGGGCTGGGTCGAGGCCTGGCGCCGCTTCGCCACCCGTCTGCACTATCGTCATCCAGGCTTTGTCTGCAACATCGCCTATGCGATCGGCATCTCGCGCGCGGATGAGACCCTGATGGAGCTGGCGTTCGAATCGCTGATTCGGCACTATCCGGACGGCGAGACACTGTTGGGCGTGATCCGCGACATCGACCGCGTGGTCGTGTTCATGAAAGCCGCGACCTCCAAGAATCGCACCGACCCCATCGTGCGTCGTCAGCTCAAGACGCTCGGCGTGCAGATCTGAAGCACGTTCAGTTCGCAAACCGCGTCGTATCGGCTGGATCAGTCGCTGGCGCGGTTCGACGTCTATCTTTTCGTGTTCGAACCCATCCGCGCTTGCGCTAAAAGCTGTTTGGTTTTCGGCTTTTTTCTGCTATAAGCAACACAAAGAGTTTTTGGTTCAAGTTTTCCATGTCCGATGAGTGAATCAGCACGCGAGATCCTGAGCCGCGTCTTCGGCTACGACTGCTTTCGCGGCGCCCAGGCCGAGATCATCGACCAACTGATCGGTGGCGGCGACGCCTTGGTGCTGATGCCCACCGGCGGCGGCAAGTCGCTCTGCTATCAGATCCCGGCCCTGATCCGATCTGGAACCGCCGTCGTGGTCTCGCCCCTGATCGCACTGATGCAGGATCAGGTCGAGGCGCTGCGTCAGCTCGGCGTGCGCGCGGCCTTCCTGAACTCCTCGCTCGATCTCGACGAGGCACGCGCCGTCGAGCGCTCGCTGCGCCAGGGCACGCTGGATCTGCTCTATGTGGCGCCCGAACGCCTGCTGACCGAGCGCTGTCAGTCGCTGCTGGACGCGGTCGAAATCGCGCTCTTCGCCATCGACGAGGCACACTGCGTCTCACAATGGGGCCACGACTTCCGGCCCGAATACATCCAGCTCGAATGCCTGCACGCGCGCTGGCCCCAGGTGCCGCGTATCGCACTCACCGCCACCGCCGATGCCCCGACCCGCAACGAGATCGTCGCCCGCCTGAGCCTGGAATCAGCACGCCAGTTCGTCTCCAGCTTCGACCGGCCCAACATCCGCTATCGCGTCGTCGAAAAATCCAACCCGCGCCAGCAACTGCTGGCCTTCCTGCGCCGCGAACACCCCGAAAGCGCCGGTATCGTCTACTGTCTCTCGCGCCGCCGGGTCGAGGAGACGGCGGTCTATCTCGAAGCCCAGGGTTTTAAGGCGCTGCCTTATCACGCCGGTCTACCCTCGGCGATGCGCCGTGAGCATCAAGCCCGCTTTCTGCGCGAGGATGGGCTGATCATGGTCGCCACCATCGCCTTCGGCATGGGTATCGACAAGCCGGACGTGCGCTTCGTCGCCCACCTGGATCTCCCCAAAAGCCTGGAGTCCTACTATCAGGAGACCGGGCGCGCCGGACGTGATGGTCTGCCGGCCGATGCCTGGATGGCCTATGGTCTGAGCGACCTGGTCACACTGCGGCGCCGGATCGATGAATCCGAGGCCGAGGAGCGCTTCAAGCGTATCGAGATGCACAAGCTCGATCAGATTTTGGGCTTCTGCGAAACGGCCAACTGCCGTCGTCAGGTGTTGCTGCACTACTTCGGTGAGCCGCTGGAACAGCCCTGCGGTAACTGCGACACCTGTCTGGAGCCGGTTGAGACCTGGGACGGCACCGAGGCGGCGCGCAAGGCGCTGTCCTGCATCTATCGCACCGGGCAGCGCTTCGGCAGCGCCTATCTGGCCGATGTGCTGCTCGGCAAATCCAACGAACGCATCCGCCGTTTCGGCCACGACAAGGCCAGCACGTTCGGCATTGGCCAGAGCGTCGATGGGCGCCCCATGAACGCCGATCACTGGCGCTCGGTCTATCGCCAACTGGTGGCCGCCGGTCTGGTATCGGTGGATGTCGAGGGACATGGCTCGCTGCGTCTGACCGAGGCCAGTCGGCCTATCCTGCGCGGCGAGCGCGCCATCCAACTGCGACGCGATCCCGAGCGCAAGCGTTCCAGCGACAAGACGCGCGCCCCACGCGTCGCGCCGCCGAGCGATCCCGAGGCCGCTGAGCTTTGGCAGGCGCTGCGCGCACACCGATTCGCCCTGGCCCAGGAGCAGGATGTGCCGGCCTATGTCATCTTCGGTGACGCAACACTGCGCGAAATGCTGGCGCACCGGCCGCGCACCCTGGTCGAGATGGGACGGCTCACGGGCGTCGGCGAGATCAAGCTGGCGCGGTTCGGTGAGGGTTTTCTGCGCGTACTGGCCGAACATGGCCGGCGCTCGGTGTTGCAAGCGGTGGAGGAGGGGCGCTAGAGAACGCGCGAAGCCTAAAAAACCGCAAGGGCGGTCAGCACCCTTGCGGTTGTCATCACACGGCGGACTCGGGCGTTAGACTCGACGCGCGTCCATCATGCGTTCGATGATGGGTTGCAGGATGATCTCCATCGCAAAGCCCATTTTGCCGCCTGGAACCACCATGGAGTTGCGCCGCGACATGAAGGAGTCATGGATCATCGACAGCAGGTAGGAGAAGTCGATGTCGAATCGCTTCGGATCCTTGAAGCGGATGATGACGAAGCTCTCGTCCGGCGTCGGGATGTCGCGGGCGATGAAGGGATTGGAGGTGTCGACCGTGGGTACGCGCTGGAAGTTGATGTCGGTCAGCGAGAACTGCGGCGTGATGTAACGGATGTAGTCCGGCATCCGGCGCATGATGGTGTCGACGATGGCCTCGGCCGAGTAACCGCGCTCGAGATTGTCGCGGTGGATCTTCTGGATCCATTCCAGATTGACGATCGGCACCACGCCGACGCCCAGGTCGACATGCTGGGCGACGTTGCTGTCCTCGGTGACGACCAGACCGTGCAAACCCTCGTAGAACAGGAGATCCGTCCCGGCCGGAACATCCTCCCAAGGCGTGAATTCGCCCGGATTGAGCGAGGTGCCAAGCCGGTCATTGAGCTGGCACGCCTCGTCGGCGCTGTGGATGTAGTAACGCTTCTTGCCCATGCCGGTCTCGCCGTATTCACGGAAGAGGTCTTCGAGCAGATCAAAGCGGTTGGCCGCCGGGCCGAAGTGACTGAGGCTACTGCCGCGCTGGGCAAAGGCCGCCATCTCGGCTTTCATGGCGGCGCGGTCGAAGCGATGGAAGCTGTCGCCCTCGATCACAGCCGCGCTGATGTTGTCGCGATGGAATATGTGCTCGAAGGCGCGCTTGACGGTCGTGGTACCGGCGCCGGATGAGCCGGTGACGGCGACGACTGGATGTTTCTTGGACATTGAGGCTCTCCCCGTTCTCTTTCGTTATTTGAATGCTTGGGCGGTGTATCCGCCTTGGGTTTCGGCTGTCAAGACGTTCGACATGATTCGCTAATATACCATGAAGAGGCGAGAGACATGGCGGTACTCGAATCGACACTGGGACGGCTCGCCGGCACGGCGCGCTGGTCGGCGCGGCTCAGAGGCAATCCTGAGCTTCAGTCGGGCGCGGTGCGCCTGCTGACCGCGCTGTTCGGGGCCGGCTATATCGCGCTGGGAGCCTGGGCCGACTACTATCGGGTCGACGTTCCCTATTTCCTGACCATCTTTGCCTTGCATCTGTTGGCGAGTTTCGCCCTGATCGTCAGCGTGATTTACCGACCCGATTGGGTCGCGCGCCGTTATCTGGCCATCTGTCTCGACGTCGTGGTGGTCAGTCTGGCGATCTTCGTCACGCAGGAGGCCATCAGTCCCTTTTACCTGCTCTATATCCTCATTTTCATCTCGGCCGGCACCCGGTTCGGGCGCGGTCCGCTGATCGTGGGCTCAGTGGTGGCGGTCCTCGCCTACAACCTCGTGCTGATCGAGCTCGACGAGTGGCACCGGCACACCTTCGAGGCCGCGTTCTTCCTGTTGCTGCTGGTGCTGCTGCCGCTGTATCAAGCCTCGCTGCTGCGCCAGCTCCAGCAGGCGCGGGCTGACGCCGAACGGGCGAGCAAGGCCAAGAGCGATTTTCTGGCTATCATGACCCACGAACTGCGCACGCCCCTGACCGGTGTCATCGGCATGGCCGAGCTGCTCCGGGAGACCCGGCTCGATAGCGAACAGTGTGAACAGGTCGAGGCGATCGCCAGTTCGGCCAACGCGCTCAGTGCCCTGATCGGCGACATCCTGGATTTCTCCAAGCTCGACGCCCGCCGGCTCAAGCTCGAACGTCTGCCCTTCGCACCGCGTGAATTGACGCACGAGGTCTGCGCCATCCTCGACGGTCAGGCGTGCGCCCGCGGTCTGGCACTGATCCAGGAGATCGCGCCCGAGGTGCCCGAGCGCGTGCTTGGCGATGCGCTGCGGGTGCGTCAGATCCTCTTCAATCTGATCGGCAATGCCATCAAGTTCACCGAGCACGGCGAGGTCCGTGTGCGCTTGCGTGTGGCCGAATCCTCTCCGGCGCTCGGACGGCCGCATCTCGCGATCGAGGTCATCGACACGGGCATCGGTATTCCAGCCGACACGCTCGACGTGCTGTTCGAGAGTTTCCGTCAGGCCGATGATTCGACCACGCGCCGCTTCGGCGGCACCGGGCTGGGCACGACCATCGCGCGCGAGCTGGTCGTGCTCATGGGCGGCGCCATCGAGGTCGAGAGCGAGGAGGGACGTGGCAGTCTGTTCCGGGTGCGGCTGCCACTGCTCGACGAGCTACCGCCGGCCGTGGCCGAGGAGCCGGCCTGCTACACAGTCAAGACGACGCCCAACGACTGGCGCACGCCCCATGCTGGCCCCGCGATCCGGGTGCTGGTGGCCGAGGACAATGCGATCGCCGCCAAGGTCATCACCCGCTTTCTCGACCGGATGGGCTTCGAGTACGACCTCTTCACCGACGGCGCGTCGGCCCTGGAGGCGGCGCTGGCCGGCGGCTATCAGATCGCTGTTGTCGATCTGCGGATGCCCAAGCTCGATGGTCTCGACTTCACCCGGCGCTATCGGGCTGAGTCCAATGGGCGTCCGCTGCCGATCCTGGCCCTGACCGCCAATGCCTCGGAAGATGTGCGGCACGACTGTCTGGATGCCGGCATGGATGGGTTCCTCGCCAAGCCGGTGAAACCCGATGAACTGAGATCCACGATCGAGCACTTTGGGATTCTGAGCGACACAGGGACTTCAAATTCGCCCAGGCCGATCCATGGCCGCGTCGGCCTCCTTGAGCAGACGTGACGGCTGACTGTCGGGGGCGATGTGGACCACCAGCGCCAGACGACAGCCGATCGTCACTGTTGGGTCAGGTCGGCGCCGTGACCGGTTGCGCGGAGGCCGGCTGTGCAGCGACCTGACGCCGCTTGGCGCGCTGGTCGATGAGATTTTTGAGCGCGATCATCAGTCCCAGTCCGATGAAGGCGCCGGGCGGCAGGATCGCGATCAGCGCACCATGAAAGTCGTCGCCCAGACTCAGCGAGATCGCCTTGGCCCAGTCGCCGAGCAGCAGATCCGCCTGGAAGAACAGCGTCCCCTGACCGACGAACTCGCGCAGACCGCCGAGCGTGGTCAACACCAGGGTCGCGCCCAGGCCCACGGCCAGACCGTCGAGCAGAGCGCGGTCGACCCGGTTCTTGGACGCAAACGCCTCGGCACGGCCGATGATCATGCAGTTGACCACGATCAGCGAGATGAACAGCCCCAGCACCTGATAGAGGTCATAGAAGAACGCCTGCATGATCAGCTCGACCAGGGTCACGAACGAGGCGATGACCAGTACGAACACCGGGATGCGGATCTCGGGTCGCACCAGGTTACGCACCAGGGAAACCGTGCCGTTGGAGCAGACGATGACCGCCGTGGTCGCCAGCCCCATGCCGAGTCCGTTGGTGGCCGAGGTCGTGGTCGCCAGCAACGGACAAAGCCCGAGCAGGGCGACCAGCATTTGATTGTTGCTCCAGACACCGCCGCTGAGGATGTGTCCGTAGGATTGGGGCGCTGACATCAGCCCTGTCCTCCCGTAGCTGAGGCGGGTGCCGTGGTGTCGACGTCGAGCGGTTCATAGAGGGTTTCGCCCTGCTGCTGGACATAGAGCAGGGTGTCGCGCACCGCGTTGACGATCGAACGTGGGGTGATGGTGGCGCCGGTGAACTGATCGAACTCGCCACCGTCACGCTTCACGCCCCATTTCTCCAGCGGTGGATTGGTCAGCGACTTACCGGTGAAGTCGAGCACCCAGTCGGATTTGGCCTCCTCGATCTTGTCGCCCAGTCCGGGCGTTTCATGATGCGAGACCACGCGCACCCCGCCCAGCGTCCCATCGTGCAGCACCGAGACCAGCAGCTTGATCGGGCCGGCATAGCCGTCGGGAACCACGGGTTCGAGCACCAGGGCGACCGGCGATTGATCCTGGCGCGCGCGATAGACCTGGGTGGACTCAGCGCCGAGCAGCTCGCTGGCGCTGACCTGGATGTGGTCCTGGAGCGGATCGTTGTTGACCTGCGCCGCCGGCAGGATGGTGTCGAGCTTGCGCTTCATCGCCTGATACTGGTTGTCGGCGATGCGCTCACCGACCGAGCCCTGGGTGACGGCCACCAGAGTGACGCCGCCGATGGCGAAGGCGCCGAGGACGCTCCCCGACAGCAGGATGGATTTGGCCTTGGTGATCATGTGCGCGCGCTCCCATGTCCAAAGACGCGAGGTTGGGTGTAATAGTCGATGGTCGGGGCCGCGATGTTCATCAACAAGACCGCGAAGGCTACGGCGTCCGGATAGCCGCCCCAGGAACGGATCACATAGACGATGAGGCCGATGCTGGCGCCGAAGACGAGCTGGCCCTTCTTGGTGGTGCAGGCCGTCACCGGGTCGGTGGCGATGAAGAAGGCCCCGAGCATGGCCGCGCCGCTGAAGAGATGGAAGATCGGGCTGGGATGGGTGTGTGGATCGATGGCCCAGAACAGCGTCGCCGTCGCCGTCAGACCCAGTAGCATGGACACCGGAATGTGCCAGGTGATGAGGCGCCGCCACAGCAGATAGACACCGCCGAGCAGGAAGGCCACACCGACCCATTCCCAGCCGCGCCCGCCGAGCCAGCCCCAGGTCTGACTCTGACCGATCTGCTCGATGGTCTGACCCAGATCCAGCTTGCCGCGCATCTCATCGAGCGGCGTGGCCGACGACAGGGCGTCCCACTCGAATCCGGTCGGCAGCGTGCCGTTCAGGATCAGACGCAGCGACTCCATGAAGCTCAGAGGATGTTCGGCCAGTCCGGCCGGCGCCAGCCAGGTGGTCATGGCGACCGGATAGGAGATCAGCAGAAACACATAGGCGGCCATCGCCGGATTGAAGGGGTTGTAGCCCAGACCGCCATAGAGCTGCTTGACCAGTATGATCGCGAACAGCATCCCGAGTAATGTCAGCCACCAGGGCAGGATCGGCGGTACCGAGAGCGCGAACAGCACCGCGGTGACCACGGCGCTCAGATCGCGCAGCGCGATCAGGGGCGAGCGTCCACGCAGGAGCATCACGACGGTCTCGGCGGCCACGGCGAAGGTCACAGCCAGCACGCAATTGATGAGCAGCCCCCAGCCGAAGAACCAGGTCATGACCAGGATGCCGGGGATGAGTGCCAGCAGCACGTCGAGCATGACGCGGTCGACCCGGTTCACGCGCGGGACATGAGGCGATGAGATGACGGAGTTTGGCATGACAGGGAATCCGGCGGTTGACTCGATTACGGCGGCTCGACGGGATCGACCGGGGGCGCGGGGCAACATCCGTCGCTCCGCGCGCCGGTGGTCAATCCTGCCCGGCCGCGTCCGAACGCTTGCGCTCAGCGGCGCGCTGGCGGGCCGCCTCGATCAGGACTTTCTTGGCATCGTCGCCATCGGCGGCGGCCGCTGGCTTTGCCGCCAGCGCCTCCTTCTGCTTGCGTAACCGCGCCTGCTTTTCCTGCTCCTGACGTTCCAGCCGCGCCTGCTTGGCGGCATGACGGGCGCGGGCCTGTTCAGACTTGCGCTTCTCCTGCTCGCGCGCCCAGATCTCGGTCTTGGCGTAGCGATAGTATTGCACCAGCGGAATGTGACTGGGACAGACCTGGGCGCAACAGCCGCATTCGATACAGTCGAACAGGTTGTAGTCCTGCACCCGGTCGAGATCCTTGGCGCGCGCGTTCCAGTACAGTTGCTGTGGCAGGAGCTTGGCCGGGCAGACCTCGGCGCAGCGTCCGCAACGGATGCAGGCGAGCGCCGGCTCTGGATCGGGTGCTTCTGCCGGTGCGAGCGCGAGCAGACAGTTCGTCGATTTGGTGATGGGCGTGGTCGACTCGCGCAGCTCGAAACCCATCATCGGGCCGCCGCAGATGAGTTTGCGGGGTGTCTCGCGATAGCCGCCGCACTGCGCGATCAGATGCTCGATCGGGGTGCCGACCGGCACTTCCAGATTGCGCGGCTCGGCGATGGCGTGACCCGTGACCGTCACCACGCGCGCGATCAGCGGCCGTCCTTCCAACACAGCATCCGCGACGGCCGCGGCTGTGCTGACATTCTGGCAAACGATGCCGATCTGCGCCGGAATGCCGCTCGTCGGCACCTCCTTGCCGGTCAGAATCCGGATGAGCTGCTTCTCGCCGCCGCTCGGATAGAGCGTCGGGATGGTCACGATCTCGGTATAGCCGCCCATGTCGGTCTCGGCCAGGGCCAGTTGCATGGCCGCGATCGCCTCGGGCTTGTTGTCCTCGATGCCGATCAGCACCGTCCGCACCCGCAACAGGTGGTGCATGATGCGCACGCCTTCGAGGATGTGCGCCGCGCGCTCACGCATCAGCCGATCATCGCAGGTAATGTATGGCTCGCACTCGGCGCCGTTGATGATGAGCGTGTGGATCTCACGATCCGTGCCGGGCGTGAGCTTGACGCTGGTCGGGAAGGAGGCGCCGCCCATGCCGACCACGCCGGCCCAGCGGATGCGTTCGCGGATCAGCGCCGGATCGAGTTGCGGATAGTCCGCCAGCGGCGGCGGAAGTTCGGCCCAGGTCTCGGCGCCATCCGGTTCGATGAGCGCGCAGGGCGCCGACAGCCCGGACGGGTGGGGTACCGGATGCGGCTCGATCGCCACCACCCGGCCCGAGGTCGGGGCATGGACCGGGGCGCTGATGAAGCCGGTCGGCTCGGCGATCATCTGGCCCTTGAGGACGCTGTCGCCGACGGCGATCAATGGTCGCCCAGGCGCGCCGATATGCTGCTGCAAGGGCACCCAGAGACGCGCGGCCAGTGGCGCGCGCTCGATGGCGCGACCGTTCGACAGTGCCTTTTCGTCCGGGATATGGATACCGCCGTGGAAGCGCCACAGACGGCGTTCAGGGCTGGATTTGGGCTTGAGTGCAATGACCATGGACGCCGCTCCAGCTCAGGCCGCGTCCCGCAGGGGGGCGGCGCTGTCGCTTTCGACCGGCTGACGGGCCGGATAGGGCCAGCGCCAGCGTTGGATGTCTTCCTGAATCGGGCGCATCTGGATACAGGCAACCGGGCACGGCTCGACACAGAGTTCGCAGCCGGTGCATTCGCTGTTGATGACCGCGTGCAACTGCTTGGCCGCGCCGATGATGGCATCGACCGGACAGGCCTGGATGCAGCGCGTGCAGCCGATGCAATCCTCGGGCTCGATGAAGGCGACCGAGGGAATCTTTTCTTTGATGTCCATGGCCACCGGCTCGCGTCCGAGCAGATCGGCCAGCGCCAGTACTAGCGCCTCGCCACCCGGCAGACACTTATTGATCTCTTCCTCGCCCTTGGCCAGTGCCTCGGCGTAGGGACGGCAGCCCGGATGACCGCACTGACCGCACTGGGTCTGCGGCAGCAGGGCGTCGATCTGATCGGCAATGGGATCGCCTTCGACCCGAAAACGGATCGCCGAATAACCGAGCAGGATACCGAAGAAGGCGGCGAGTGCGGCGATGGCCAGGATAGCGACTAGCATAACGACGGAAACTCAGTTGGCGACCAGGCCGGCGAAGCCCATGAAGGCCAGCGACATGAGACCGGCGGTGACGAGCGCAATGGCGCTGCCCTGGAAGGGTTCGGGCACATCGGCCACGGCGACCCGCTCGCGGATGGCGGCAAAGAGCGCCAGCACCAGCGAAAAACCAATGGCGGCCCCAAAGCCGTAGAGGGCCGATTCGACCAGCGAATGCTTGGCCTGATGATTGAGCAGGGCCACGCCCAGCACGGCACAGTTGGTGGTGATGAGTGGCAGAAAGATGCCGAGCAACTGGTAGAGCATGGGACTGGTCTTGCGCATCACCGTCTCGGTGAACTGCACCACGGCGGCGATTACCAGGATAAAAGAGATGGTGCGCAGATAGCCGATGTCGAGCGGTTCGAGCACGAATTCGTTGACGATCCAACTGATGACCGCCGACAGCGTCATCACAAAGGTGGTTGCCAGACCCATGCCGGTCGCCGTCTCCAGCTTCTTGGACACGCCCATGAAGGGGCAGAGTCCCAGGAACTTCACCAGCACGAAATTGTTGACCAGCACGGTGCCGACCAAGATGAGCGCGTATTCGGTCATGCGGACGGGAGACTCGTGGACACGGGCGGATTGGCGGGACAGGGTTTAGGTGAACGTTGACGACATCGGGCGGATATGGGCGCGCAAGCATACGCCGCCCATCGCCCGGCTACAACCGACATTCGTTAGGGTTATCTGCCTCTCAGAACACGGACAGCCTCACTTCACTTTCATGCCCGGTTCGGCGCCCGCATCCGGGCTGAGGATGAAGAGATCTGCGCCGCCTGGACCGGCGGCCAGCACCATGCCCTCGGAGACGCCGAAGCGCATCTTGCGCGGGGCGAGATTGGCGACCATGACCGTCATCCGGCCTTCCAGATCCTTGGGATCATAGGCCGAGCGGATACCGGCGAAGACGGTGCGCGTCTCGCCGCCGAGGTCGAGCTTGAGTTGCAGCAGCTTGTCGGCGCCCTCGACCAGACGCGCCTCGCGGATCAGGGCCACGCGCAGATCGATTTTGGCGAAGCTGTCGTAGTCGATCAGGTCGGCGATGGGGTCGCGTTCGAGGTGCGGGTTGGTTGCCGCCGGCGTCGCGGTCGTTGACGCCGCGCCGGCAGCACTCAGGTCTTCCTTGGAGTCATCCAGCATGGCCTCGATCTGCTTTGGATCGACGCGCGTCATCAGCGGTTTGAAGGGGGCGATCACATGGCCGAGCAGTGGCGTGGCGAGTGCCGTCCAGGTCAGCGGTTCGATCTGGAGAAAGGCTTCGGACTCGGTCGCCGTGCCGGGCAGGATCGGCCGCAGATAACCGATCAGCACCCGGAACAGATTGAGGCCCATCGAGCAGATATCCTGCAACTCGGCCTCGCGTCCATCCTGCTTGGCCACGACCCAGGGCGCTTTCTCGTCGATGTACTGATTGGCGCGGTCGGCGAGCGCCATGATCTCGCGCACCGCGCGGCTGAATTCGCGTTTTTCATAGGCCGCCGCGATCGAGTCGCCGGCCGCGATGAACTCGGCGAAAAGCTCGGGTTCAGCCAGCGTCGCTGAGAGCGTTCCAGCGAACCGCTTGCTGATGAAGCCCGCACAACGGCTGGCGATGTTGACCACCTTGCCGACCAGATCGGCGTTGACGCGCGCCGTGAAGTCTTCCAGGTTCAGGTCGATGTCGTCGACGCCCGGTCCGAGCTTGGCGGCGAAGTAGTAGCGCAGATACTCGGGGTTGAGATGATCCAGGTAGGTGCGCGCCTTGATGAAGGTGCCGCGCGACTTGGACATCTTCTGTCCATCGACGGTGAGGAAGCCGTGGGCGAAGATGGCACTCGGGGTGCGGAAGCCGGCCCCGTGCAGCATGGCCGGGAAGAACAGGGCATGGAAATAGATGATGTCCTTGCCGATGAAGTGATAGAGCTCGGCGGTCGAGTCCTTACCCCAGAAGCGGTCGAAGTCCAGTCCGGGTGTCTTGTCGCACAGGTTCTGGAAGCTGGCCATGTAGCCGATGGGGGCGTCCAGCCAGACATAGAAGAACTTGCCCGGATGGTCCGGGATCTCGAAGCCGAAATAGGGCGCATCGCGCGAGATGTCCCACTCCTGGAGTCCGGCCTCGAACCATTCGTCGAGCTTGTTGGCGACCTCCTTCTGGAGACTGCCGCCGCGCGTCCATTCACGCAGCATCGGCTCGAAATCGCCGAGCTTGAAGAAATAGTGATCTGACTCGCGCTGTTCGGGCACCGCGCCCGAGACCGCCGAGCGTGGATGCTTCAGCTCGGCCGGCGAATAGCTCGCCCCGCAGGCCTCGCAGTTGTCGCCGTACTGATCGGGCGCGCCGCACTTGGGGCACTCGCCCTTGATGAAGCGGTCGGGCAGAAACATCTGCTCGACCGGATCATAGGCCTGGGTGATCGTGCGCCGGGCGATGTGTTCGGCGTCGCGATTGCGCGCGTAGATGAGCGTGGCGTAGTGCTGGTTCTCGGGCGAGTGGGTCGAGTGATAGTTATCGAAGCCGACACGGAAGGCGGCGAAGTCGGCCTGATGCTCGGCGGCGACCCGTGCGATGAGTTGCTCGGGCGTGATGCCCTCCTGACGCGCGCGCAGCATGATCGGCGTGCCATGGGCGTCGTCGGCGCAGACATACCAGCAGTTGTGGCCGCGCATCTTCTGGAATCGCGCCCAGATGTCGGTCTGGATGTATTCGACCAGATGACCGATGTGGATCGGGCCATTGGCATAGGGGAGGGCGCTGGTGATGAGGATGTCGCGGGGCTGGCTCATGATGGATGACGCTCGGGTACTCGGTCGGCGAACTTGAACCCTGTTCGACGTCGCGCTCTCCGCGCGGGATATCGATGTCGCCAGGGTTCGGGTCTATGGGTGGTTCCGCTTAGACGGGTTTAAGGCGCGTGAACGCTGGAGGGGACGCACCGGATGTGGCGTAGAGTATCGCATGATTGAGGCCGGCGCGGCGGATCGCGGCGATCGGGAAGCGGCGTCGGCAGCATGGGTATCGGGAGCAGGAACGAATGTAATGCCGTTGGTCCCAAATGGCTCTTCACCCCAACGCGCCATCAAGACGCATCCCCCGAGTTTACATCGATCCCTTCGGAACGAAGCAACGCAACGATGTTAGCCATCAACTTCGCCGCGATTGCGGACTCAGCGGGTTGCCGCTTGATCCACTGCTTGAGCGAGCGCCGCTGTTTGATGAACACATGCCACATCACGGGTTGACCACGATAGCCGTCGCCCGCTTCGCATTGGCTGCCACACCCGATCATCACTTCCGCCTCGCCCTCGATGTACTCGATGAACCAGCCCCAGTCCTCGCCCATGGGATAGCTGGTGAAGAGGCCCGCCCGCGCGAGCGCCTGTGAGAGCCACAGGGCCAGCTCGAACCCATAGACACCGGGATTGGCCTGACAGTCTTCCGGCAGGCAGGGAAGGAACTTGTCACTGGTGAATTCGAGGTCGGTCATGGTCAGGGTACGGGGCGGCGTGGATCGATGTCAGGCGCGGGTCAAACGGACGGTACCCGAAAGGCTCTCGTCAGACTCCAGGTCCAGTACAGGGTATAGATGAGAAAGCTCCCGAGCGCGACGAGAAACAGAGGCTCATCGAGGCGTACCGGATCGGAGAGGTTGGCTTCCAGGGTCAGCAGCCCGGCGACAAACAGCAACCCGAACAGCGCCGTGCCGAAGGCCTGGAGTCGCTCGTGAAGCCGCACAGCCGTCGCTTCACGACGTTCCGGGGCCAGCCAGTAGGCGCGATTGGGCAGATTGATCCAGCGGGCAGGAACCCGCCGCACCAGATCGGCACTGCGCGTCAGCAGCCCGAACAGCAGCAACGACAGGCCCACGCTCAGGCCGGTCATGGCCAGACTCGATCCCCAGTCGTCCGGGACGCCGCCCGCGCCGAAGTGGATCGCCACCCGCTCGGGCAGGATCGCCCAGGACACCAGGGCCAGGATCAGGTTGGCGAAAAAACTGAGATACAGGGCCAAGTGCATCGTCGATGACCTCATCACATCCAGACCCGCCTTATCCGGGCTTGGCCACCATGACACCGATGGCCACTACCAGCAGCACGGTCGCCACCACACCCCACATTGCCCAGTGCCGCCCATCCCGCCAGTAGCTCGCCGGGATCTCCCCACTTTCGACGAAGGCCCGTGCCTGTCGACCCTGGCGGATCTGCGCCGGGATCAGCACCCCAGCCCAGAGTGCGCCCGATAGGACCAGCAGCACCTGTCCCCAGACCAACCAGCCGACGTTCAGGACGTCGAGGCCCGCGACGAGCGCCGCCCCGTAGCCGCCAAGCGCGAGCAGCACCACGCCGCCGACGGTGAACCAGACGTCCGTGATGACCACCAGCCGTTGCGCGAAGGCCAGAACGCGCGGATCGCGGGTCCGGTCGGCCGCAAGCTTCCAGATCAGAGTAACGATGGCGTTGCCGACCAGAAGCACGACGCCGATGAGATGGAGTGTTTTCAGGCCGGCGTAGAGCATCACGGCGAGTCAGCAGACTGCATCGAAAGACCGTGTTGAATCACCGTCGACCGACCGCCCAGACTGACCTGCATGCACAACGATCACAGCATTGGCGATGCGAGTGGCACGGCTCTACGTGGAGCCGATACTTTTTCGACTCTAAGCGGCAATGTCGGCGCGTCGGCAGATGTTACGAATGGAACACCAGTTATTTCCGGATCGTTGATATGCATTGGACTTAGGGAAACGCTGATCAAATACCGTTTACTATTCGTTAACACTGAAAGTGCCCTTTTTCACAAACATTTTGTTTTCAGTGGCTACGTCATGAGTGTTTCGCGCTCCATTCAATGGCCCGTGCGGCCCATTTCGGCCACATGTAGATCGTCATATCAC
>NZ_WNKT01000005.1 GCF_009720725.1 Allochromatium palmeri | reverse complement strand
CGCTGGAGTCGACACCTGTCGATCTGGAGACGCTGACGCGCGCGCTCTTGCGGCAGGCGAATCCACCTACTGTTCCGGATGGCGAGATGCCTGAGATCGCCAACCCGCTGGAGTCGACACCTGTCGATCTGGAGACGCTGACGCGCGCGCTCTTGCGGCAGGCGAATCCACCTACTGTTCCGGATGGCGAGATGCCTGAGATCGCCAACCCGCTGGAGTCGACACCTGTCGACCTGGAGACGCTGACGCGCGCGCTCTTGCGGCAGGCGAATCCATCCACTGTTCCGGATGGCGAGATGCCTGAGATCGCCAACCCGCTGGAGTCGACACCTGTCGACCTGGAGACGCTGACGCGCGCGCTCTTGCGGCAGGCGAATCCATCCACTATTCCGGATGGCGAGATGCCTGAGATGGCCGACGACCCGCAGGTCGGCGAATCGGCTTCCGGCCTGCCTTCTTGGCTGGCGCGTCAACTGAACAGTGATGGCTCTCAAACCTGGGTGAACACCGCGATTTTCGCGTCCACGGCCTCAGGCGTTCTAGTCGATCCGCTATCCGACTCCCTGCGCGAGGGACTGCTGGTCTCCTCGACGAGTGACGATCACCTGCTCGAATCCACGCTGGACCTGAAAACTACGCTGGAATTCGGTGAATCCGCCGAGGTGGCACCAACTGGCGCAGCGCGAACGCCGGGCACGACAACCGAGACGCCAACGCTCGGCACCCGTCTCCAGACCCTGGATCTGAACCGGTTGCTTCAGCCCGGTGGCGAGCAGCGCCTGGCCGAGCAAGTACGCTGGTCAGTCGACAATGGACTCGATACCGCCGAGATCAAGCTGCATCCGCCCAGTCTGGGCACTCTGGACGTGCGGCTCGTCCAGGAAGGCGACAAGACCCATGTGCAGTTCGTCTCCGCACATCCCGTCGCGCGAGAAGTGCTGGAAGCCGCCATGCCCAGGTTGCGTGAAGCACTCGCGCAGGACGGAGTCCTGCTGGGCAATGTCTCGGTCTCGGATCAGACACCCAAGAATGATCGCGGAGGCAGCGGACGTGAGCGCAGCGGGTCAGCCAAAACCTCAGAGTTCGAAAGCGAGGACGATGAAATGCACATCGAGACCCGTGGCACGATCTCCGTCCTGTCGCGCCGGCTCGACGTCTTCAGTTGATCCGGCCTGTCGAACCGATGAGTCATTGACGCTCTGCTCGCCTCCACGCGCACTAGCGTTCGTCACGGCACGGTTTACAATCGCGGCTTCATCATTCCAACCGGTCGTTCACCGCACTGGCGGTAGACGATCGGACTTTTGGGTTCCATCGCGCCTATCATGGAGCCTGGGACGCGATTCGAGAGGTCTGGAGCATGGCTGACAAGAAAAAAGCGGACAAGAAGGGGGCCGACAAGAGCGCGGAGAAGGCGCCAGGCGGTCGCATGAAACTGATCATCCTGATCGTGATCCTGCTGCTGCTACTCGCGGGCGGTGGCGGTGCGGCCTATTATTTTCTGTGGTATGGCAAATCCGCCGATGAATCCGGGGACGCCGTCGAGACCGAGACTGAGGCGACGTCCGAGGTTCAAGCTGAGGAGGGTGCGCCAGCCGCGCCGGTCTTCGGGCCGCTCACGTATCACGAACTCGAGTCTTTCACCGTCAATCTCTCGCCGGGCTCTGTCCGCTTCCTGCGCGCCAATATGACGATTGCCACGCCGAACCCCGAGGTGATTGCGGCTGTCGACAGACACATGCCCATGTTACGCAACGACATCCTGAGCGTGCTGGCCGCGCAGGAGTTCGCCACGCTCAACACCGCCGAGGGCAAGGATACGCTTCGTGAAGAATTGCGTCAGACCATGGTGCGCTTGCTGGCACGCTCCAGAGAGCCATCCGAGATCCATGATGTCCTGTTCAACGAACTCATCATGCAGTAGACCCTAAGATGGCGCAGCAATCCGACATCCTCAGCCAAGACGAGATCGACGCCCTCTTGCATGGCGTCGATAGCGGCGACGTCGATACCGACGCCAATCCCTTTCCCACGGACGGTCAGGCGCGCAACTACGACTTCGCGACTCAGGATCGCATTGTTCGCGGCCGAATGCCGACGCTCGACATGATCAACGAGCGTTTCGCGCGCTATCTGCGCATCCATCTGTTCAATCTGCTGCGCCGCTCGTCCGAAATTTCGGTCATCGGCGCGCGCGTGACCAAGTTCTCAGAATATCTGCACTCGCTCTATGTGCCGACCAGTCTGAATCTGGTGCGTGTCTATCCGCTGCACGGCACGGCGCTCTTCGTCTTCGATCCCAAGCTGGTTTTCGGGCTGGTCGACAACTTCTTCGGCGGCGATGGGCGCTATTATTCACGCATCGAGGGACGCGACTTCACGCCCATGGAGATGCGTGTCATCCGGAATCTGCTGGATGCCTCCTTCGCCGACATGGAGAAAGCCTGGGAACCGGTGATGGAGCTGAAGTTCGAGTTCATGAATGCCGAGGTTAACCCGCAGTTCGCCAACATCGTCAGCCCGACCGAGATCGTGGTCATCAACGACTTCCATATCGAACTGGAGGGCGGCGGCGGCAACATGCACGTCACCTTCCCCTATTCGATGATCGAGCCGATTCGCGAGGTGTTGGACACGGGTCTGCAATCCGACCGCAGCGGGGTCGATCAGCGCTGGCAGCGTGCGCTTGAGGAGGAGGTGCCACTCGCCAAGGTCGAGATCAGTTCGGTCCTGACTGAGGCCACACTGACGGTCGAGCAGCTACTCGAAATCAAACCCGGCGACATCATTCCGGTCGATCTGCCCGAGACCGTCATCCTCAATGTCGAGGACATCCCGCTCTTCCGCGGTCAGTTTGGGGTCTCCAATGGGATCAATGCCCTCAAGATCGTCGAGCACATCAAGCATTGAGCCGTGTTCCCCGGCAGGCGCTGGGTCTGTAATCGCCAGCATCCGTGTCGAGCACTGTCGCCGGCGTCTCGATCAATGGAGGTATTGAAACCCGATGAGTAACGACAACGACACGAATTCAGCCGAGATCGACCCGGACGAGGCCATTGCCGACGCCTGGGCCGCTGCGCTCGAGGAGCAGAAAGAAACCGAACAGACGGGGGAGGCGCACTCTGGTATGGAGGGCGTCCGCCGTATGGATCCGGAGGATTTCAGCAGTGCCAAGACGGCACCGGCCACCGATGTCAATCTCAACATGGTGTTGGACGTCCCTGTGACCATTGCCATGGAGATCGGCCGTACTCGCATTCCGATCCGCAATCTGCTGCAACTCAACCAGGGTTCGGTGGTCGAACTCGACCGCCTGGCCGGCGAGCCGCTCGATGTGCTGGTCAATGGCACCCTGATCGCGCATGGCGAGGTGGTGGTGGTCAATGAAAAGTTCGGCATTCGTCTGACTGATGTCATCAGTCCGAGCGAGCGCGTGCGCAAGCTGAGGTGAGAATGCATCCGCGCTCGCTACCGAGATCGCTGATCGCCTGGGGCGCCTGGCTCGCGCCAGGTCTCGTCTGGGCTGCTGAGTCCCAGACATCGCTTGATCCGACAGCAGCGGGTTATCTGGGGCAACTGGTGGGTGGCTTGGTGCTGGTGGTTTTGGCCATCGTCGTGCTGGCCTGGTTCATGCGCCGTGTTCCAGGCTTGGCCTCGCCGGGTTTGGGCGCTATCCAGATCCTGGCCGTGCGCTCGATCGGCGCGCGTGAGCGTCTGATGCTGGTTCAGGTCGGTCATGAACAGATTCTGATTGGCGTGACGGCGGCGGGCGTGCGCCATTTGCATACACTCGCTCAGCCCATCGAGCCAACCGCCGACGAGCCATGGACCGGGGATTTTGCTAGTCTGCTCGAACGCTTCAAGCGCGGTGGACAGCCAGGATGAAACAGCTCGCGCGCTTGGGGCTGGGACTGACCGGACTGCTTATGCCGGGCCTCGCCCTGGCCCAGATCGGCGGATTGAACGCGGTGACCGTCACGACCGCGCCGGATGGCGGTCAGATCTACTCGGTCACACTCCAGATTCTCATCATCATGACACTGCTGACGCTTCTGCCGTCGGCGCTCATCATGATGACCTCGTTCACGCGCATCATCATCGTCCTGGGCATCCTGCGTCAGGGGCTGGGCACGACCCAGACGCCCTCCAACCAGATCCTGCTCGGCCTGGCGTTATTTCTGACGCTGTTCGTGATGTCACCGATCTTTCAGGAGATCCACGACACCGCCATCAAGCCCTATATGGAGGAACAGCTCGGCACTGAGGAAGCACTCGTCAAGGCGGTCAAGCCGTTGCGCACCTTCATGCTGGCCCAGACGCGCGAATCGGATCTGGCGCTCTTCGCCAACATCCGCGGCATCGATGGTTTCGAGTCGCCCGATGATATTCCGCTGACGCTGCTGGTTCCGTCCTTTGTCATCAGCGAGCTGAAAACAGCCTTTCAGATCGGCTTCCTGATCCTGATCCCCTTTCTCATCATCGATCTGGTGGTGGCCAGCGTGCTGATGTCCATGGGTATGATGATGCTCTCGCCTCTGATCATCTCGCTGCCCTTCAAGCTGATGCTGTTCGTGCTGGTCGATGGCTGGTCGCTGATGCTGGGTACCCTGGCGCGCAGTTTCTACACTTGACAGCCGCCGCCCACTGGGCTATTCGGCCCCGATTCTGCATAGCATGTCACGAACGCCCTGAATTTTCAGGCCGCGCCTGATGGCGGACGGCCGCAAACCGAACATGAGGAATCGCGACGATGACACCTGAAATGGTCCTGGATGTCGGTAAGGAGGCGGGCGAAATCATCATTTTGATGTCCGCACCACCCTTGTTGACCGGTTTGATTATTGGTCTGATCATCAGTCTGTTTCAGGCCGCCACCCAGATCCAGGAGATGACGCTGACCTTTATCCCCAAGCTGGTGGGAGTCGGGGCGGCGCTGATCATTGCCGGACCCTGGATGCTCACGCTCGTCACCGACTATGTCACCCGACTCTACGAGAGCATCCCTGGGATGATCGGCTAGTCAGGCGGCGTCGCATCCCATCGCCCTATGTCCACCCTCACGTTCGAGGCCAACGATATCCTGCGTTGGGCGGTCTCGCTGGCCTGGCCCTTCGTGCGTATCAGCGCCATGCTGCTGGTGGTGCCGGTGTTTGGCGCGCGCCAGATCAACACACGCGTGCGTCTGGGGCTGGCGCTGCTGCTGGCGTTCCTGATCATGCCTCAGTTGCCCGAGGTGCCGGCGATCGATCCGCTCAGCGTCGGCGGAGTAGTCGTGGCCATCCAGCAGGCCCTGATCGGCATCGGCATGGGTTTCATCCTCACCCTGGTCTTCTCGGCCATCAATCAGGCCGGTGAGGCCATCGCGCTGTCGATGGGGCTGGGGTTCGCCTCAGCGGTCGATCCGATCGGCGGTGTGCAGGTGCCGATGATCTCGCAGTACCTCTCGATCCTGGCGACCCTGATCTTTCTGGCCATGAACGGGCATCTGGTGCTCTTTGATCTGCTGCTGCGCAGTTTCGAGACCTTTCCGATCGGTTCCGGTGGACCGGAGAGTGATGACTTCTGGCATATCGCCAGCTTCGGCTCGCGGATGTTCGCCGGCGCCATGCTCATCGCGCTGCCGGCGGTCGCCTCGTTGCTGTTGGTCAATCTGGCCATGGGCGTGGTCACGCGCGCCGCGCCCCAGCTCAATATCTTCGCGATCGGCTTCCCGATCACCATTCTCGCCGGCTTTCTGATCGTCCTGCTGACGCTGCCGAGTCTGACGGCGCGTATCGGTGAATTCGTACTCTCGGCCCTGCCGCTCATCGAGCGGATCGCGAGGATCTGAGCCATGGCCGAGAATGAAAATGGCCAGGAACGCTCAGAGGCCCCGACCTCCAAACGTCTGCGCGAGGCACGCGAGAAGGGGCAGGTCGCGCGCTCGCGCGAACTCAACACCTTCGTCATCCTGGTCGTGGGCGGATCTTTTCTGCTTTTCCTCGGCGGTGGCCTGGCCAGGCGGATCAGTCAACTGATGATCGAAGGCTGGACGCTGGAGCGCGGACTCATCTTCGATGAAGCCTTGCTGGTGCCTCATCTCCAGGATCTGCTCGGACGCGCGCTCCTGATCCTCGCCCCACTGTTTGGCCTGCTCATGGTGATCGCACTGCTGGGACCGATCCTGGTCGGCGGCATGAATTTTTCCACCCAGGCGCTCGCACCCAAGTTCTCCAAGCTCAATCCGATCACGGGCATCAAGCGGGTGTTTTCAGTGCAGGGTCTGATGGAGCTGGTCAAGGGATTGGGCAAGTTCGGTCTGGTCGGATTCGTGGCGACCCTGGCCATCATGAGTGTTTGGGATAATCTGCTGACGCTTGGCGAGTTGCCGGTGGAGCAGGCGATCGTCCAGACCGTCCGCATGGCCGCCTGGCTCTTTCTCATTGCCTCGACCGCACTCATCGTCGTGGCGGCCATCGATGCGCCCTTTCAGATGTGGAACCATCAGAAACAACTGCGCATGACACTCCAGGAGATCAAGGACGAGTTCAAGGAGACCGAGGGCAAGCCCGAGGTCAAGGGCCGCATCCGCCAGTTGCAGCATGAGATGTCGCAGCGGCGCATGATGTCCGAAGTGCCCAAGGCCGACGTGGTCATCACCAACCCGACCCATTACGCCGTGGCCATTTCCTATGTGCCGGCGACCATGCCCGCGCCGCGCTTGCTGGCCAAGGGCACGGATGCCGTGGCCATGGCCATCCGCGAGCTGGCCGAGGAGCATGGCATCGTGCGTGTCGAGGCCCCGCGCGTGGCGCGTGCCATCTATTTCACCACGGATCTCGATCAGGAGATCCCGAACGGGCTGTTCATCGCCGTGGCGCGCATCCTGGCCTATGTCTATCAGATCCGGCGCGAGGATCCGGACGTCGAGCTGGCCGATGAGCTGCCGGTGCCCGAGGAGTATCTCGATCCGAAAAACACACCGCGCCGCCGGAGACGGCGTCGATGATGACTCTTGTCGAACGCTTGACCGCCGTCGGGCGCATGGGGCTGGTCACGCCCGTGCTGCTGATCGCGCTGCTCGGCATGCTGGTGCTGCCGCTGCCGCCCTTTCTGCTCGATCTGCTGTTCACCTTCAACATCGCGCTGTCGCTGATCGTGGTCATGGTCGCGGTCTATACGCCGCGTCCGGTCGATTTTGCGTCCTTTCCAACTGTGATCCTGGTGGCGACCCTGCTGCGTCTGGCGCTCAATGTCGCCTCGACGCGCGTGATTCTGCTCAATGGCGGCGAGGGCACCGGCGCGGCGGGCAAGGTGATCGAAGCCTTCGGCCAGTTCGTGCTCGGCGGCAACTTCGCCATCGGCGTCGTGGTCTTCACCATCCTGGTCATCATCAACTTCGTGGTCGTGACCAAGGGTGCGGGGCGCGTCTCTGAGGTCAGCGCCCGTTTCACCCTGGATGCCATGCCCGGCAAGCAGATGGCGATCGACGCGGATCTGAATGCCGGGCTGATCTCGCAGGAGGACGCACGCAAGCGCCGCGAGGACGTGGCCCAGGAGGCCGATTTCTATGGCTCCATGGATGGTGCAAGCAAATTCGTGCGCGGGGATGCCATCGCCGGCATCCTGATTCTCTTCATCAACATCATCGGCGGCATCGTCATCGGCGTCACCCAGGCCGGGATGACCTTCGCCGACGCGACCAACACCTTTATCCTGCTGAGCATCGGCGACGGTTTGGTCGCTCAGATTCCCTCGCTGCTGCTGTCCTCGGCCACGGCCATCATCGTTACCCGCACCTCAAGCTCGCAGGACATGGGCCAGCAGGTATTCGGGCAGATGTTCGCCAACCCGCGCGTGCTCTATATCTCGGGCGGGGTCATCGGGATTCTGGGACTTATTCCGGGGATGCCCAATCTGGTCTTTCTCGGGCTGTCCTCCAGCCTGATCGGGGTCGGTTATCTGATCGCCGCTAAGCCTGTGGCGCCGCCCCCCGAGCTCGTCGAGCGTTTGCCGGATGGTCTGGAACTGCCCGCGCCCGAGGATCGCGATCTGTCCTGGGACGACGTGCCGCCGGTCGATCTGGTGTCGCTGGAAGTGGGCTACCGGCTCATCCCCCTGGTCGACCGCACCCAGGACGGCCAGCTCATGGCTCGTATCAAGGGCATCCGGCGCAAGCTCTCGCAGGAGTTCGGCTTTCTCATCCAGCCGGTGCACATCCGCGACAACCTGGAGCTGGGGCCGAACCAGTACCGGATCTCGCTGCTGGGCGTGACGGCCGCCGAAGCCGAGGTCTTTCCCGACCGCGATCTGGCGATCAATCCGGGGCAGGTGTTCGGTACGGTCGAGGGCACGCCGACCAAGGATCCGACCTTCAATCTGGACGCGCTCTGGATCGATCCGGGCAATCGCGACACCGCCCAGGCCGCCGGCTATACGGTGGTCGACTCGGCCACGGTCATCGCCACCCATCTGTCACAGATCTTCCGTGAAAACGCCCATCGGCTCATCGGGCACGAGGAGGTGCAGCATCTGCTCGATCAGCTCTCGCGGCGCTCGCCCAAGTTGGTCGAAAACCTGCTATCGTCCAAGTCGATTTCGCTCGGGGTGGTGCTCAAGGTGCTGCAGAACCTGCTGGCCGAGCAGGTCGCCATCCGCGATCTGCGCACGATCGCCGAAATCTTGGCGGAACGCTCGGCCAAGAGTCAAGATCCTGCCACTTTGACGGCAGCCGTGCGGGTGGCGCTCGCCCGCTCGATCGTGCAGGATCTGATCGGACCCGATGATGAGCTACCCTTGATCGCACTCGATCCATCGCTGGAACAACTGTTGCATAAATCGCTGCAAGGCAGTCAGGGCGAAACCATCGGTATCGAGCCCGGTCTGGCCGAGCGGCTCCAACGCTCGGTGATCGAGGCGGCACGCAAGCAGGAAGCCGAGGGTGCGCCCGCTGTCTTGGTGGTGGCTCCGGAGATCCGGTCCTGGATCGCGGGTTGGCTGAAAGGTGCGGTGCGCAATCTGACCGTCCTCGCCTTCACCGAGATCCCCGACAATCGGCGCATCCGGGTCGTGGCCACTGTGGGCAAGAGCGACAATGCTCAGGCGCGGGCCTGATCGAGTAACGGGAGTTTGAGCGATGAATGTACGGCGCTATCAGGCGAGGAGCATGCAGGACGCTATGCGCCAGGTGCGCGAACAGCAGGGACCGGACGCGGTGATCCTCTCAAGTCGTCGCGTTGACGGGATGCTGGAGGTCGTAGCCGCGACCGAGGCCCCGACCGAATCGACGCCGCCCGCGCGTCCCAGTTCGGTGCGTTCGGCGCGTCCGGTTGCCGCCGATCCTGACCTGGCCGCGATGCGCCGTGAACTGCGCGATCTGCGCTCGATGCTGGCGCAGCAGCAGGCCCTGAGCGAGCGTGATCAATGGGCGGTGCGCCATCCCCTGGCCGCCGAGATCAGCGAGCGGCTCGTCGAGTGTGGATTCGAGGATACGCTTGCGCGCTCGCTCATCGGCGCCATCCAGGAAGACATGGCCTCTGATGACGCCTGGAATCGTCTGCGCGCGCGCCTCTCAGCTTCGATCGCCACCGTACAGCCCGGCGTGCTGGAGCGCGGTGGCGTCCTGGCGCTCGTCGGCCCCACAGGCGCGGGCAAGACCACCACGCTGAGCCGGCTGGCCCTGCATCGCATCCGGCGCCTGGGGCCGGACTCGGTGACTCTGGTCACGCTCGACCGCCAGCGCATCGGCGCCTACAAACAACTCCAGGCCTTCGGTCAGATGGCCGGTGTGCCGGTCATGTTGCTCGAAAACGAACGCGATCTCGTCAGTCTGGCCAAACGCGCCGCCAGTGGTCATCTCATTCTCGTCGATACCGAGGGCCGGGCGGCGCGCGATGCAGCCGAACATCCGCTCTTTGCGCAGGTGCGCCATTTAATCGACCTCGAAACCTGGCTGGTGATCCCGGCGACCCATCAGGCCGGCGTGCTGCGTCAGGTGCTGCAAGCCTTTCAGCGCTGCGAGCCATCGGCGCTGGTGCTGACCAAGATCGACGAGTCCGAGCGGCTTGGCGAGATCCTCTCGGTCTTGCTGGAGCAGCATCTGGGGCTGGTCTTCCAGAGCGACGGACAGCGCATCGAGGAAGACTTCCACAAAGCCGACACGGCCCATCTGACAGGTTTGGCGCTGGGCGAGTCGAGCGTTCGCCTTCAGCCGCGCGTGGAGGTCGAGAACAGCTGGTTCGCCTCCCGCGAACAAGCCCCGCTGGTCCGGCCCGAGCCATCGCCACGCACAGCCACACCGACCCCGACCCCGCGCATGGCGCCGGCGCCCAGCGTCATGACGCGCGACAGCCTGGTACTGGAGTCCGTGATCCCCTTCAGGAAATCCGCGCATGCAGCCTACTAGGAACCGGCCCTTTCAGAGCATCGCCATCGCCAGCGGCAAGGGTGGCGTCGGCAAGACCAATGTCGCGGTCAATCTGTCCGTGGCCCTGGCCCGGCTGGGACGCAATGTGATGCTGTTCGATGCCGATCTGGGGTTGGCCAACGCCGACCTGATGTTAGGATTACGTCCGACCAAGACCCTGCACGATCTGGTAGCCGGGCGTGTCGAACATCTGGAAGACGTCCTGCTGCCCGGTCCGGACGGGTTGCTGCTGGTGCCCTCGGCTTCGGGAATCGGCTCTATGGCCAATCTGACGCCAGCGGAACATCTGGGCCTGATCCGCGCGTTCAGCAGCTATGACAAGCCGCTCGACATCCTGGTGGTGGACACGGCCGCCGGTGTCCATGACTCGGTCACGAGCTTCTGCAAGGCCGTCCAGCAGGTATTCGTGGTGGTCTGCGACGAACCGGCGTCCTTGACAGATGCCTACGCACTGATCAAGGTTCTACACCAGGAGCACGGGGTGCGTCGTTTTCGGATAATCTGCAACATGCTACGCGACATCGAATCTGGCCAGCGTCTGATGCGCAAACTCTCGGCTGTGTGTGCCAGCTATCTGCCGGACGTGGTGCTGGAAACGGCCGCGATGATTCCGATGGATGAGAAGCTGCGTCTGGCGGTCCAGAAACGCCAGCCGGTGGTCAGCCTCTATCCGGGCAGTCCCGCCGGGCGCGTGTTCAACGACCTGGCACGCCGGGTCGATGCCGCGCGTGGTGGGAGTGCCGATGTCGGCGGTATCGGCTTTTTCGTCGAGCGTCTGCTGCAAGGCGCCGGATGACCCGCGGCCGCGCTCGGATGGGCTATGCCAGCGCCAACGACGAGGCGGCGCGGTTGGTGGCCGATCATGTCGACCTGGTGCGGCGTATCGCGCATCATCTGGTGGCGCGACTGCCGGCCTCGGTGCAGGTCGAGGATCTGATACAGTCCGGAATGGTCGGCTTGATCGAGGCGGCGCGCCAGTTTCAGCCGGGGCAGGGCGCGACCTTCGCCACCTATGCCGGTATCCGTGTGCGCGGTGCCATGATCGACGAGCTGCGCCGCGCTGACTGGACGCCGCGCTCGGTGCATCGCAACAGCCGGCGCATCGCCGAGGCGATCCATCAGGTCGAGGCGCGCGAGGGGCGTGCGGCCAGCGATCGCGAGATTGCCGAGACACTCGACATCACACTCGACGAATATCATGGCATGTTGCAGGATACGGCCAGTTCTCAGATTTTGGGGTTGGCGGACTTATTCGGCGAGGACGCCGACAGCGACCGGCTTCTGCCGGGTACGAGTGCGGCGCCGAGCGAACAACTCGAACGCGAACAGTTCGGCTCAGCGCTGGCCGAGGCGCTGGCCGGTCTGCCGGAACGCGAGCGTCTGGTGCTCGCGCTCTATTATGATGAAGAACTCAATCTGCGCGAGATCGGGGCCGTCCTCGAGGTCACCGAGTCGCGAGTGAGCCAGATTCGTAGTCAGGCCCTGCACCGTTTGCGGGGCCGTTTGAGTGAGTGGACCCGGACCGGGTCTGACTCGTAATTTTCAAACTGACAGATTCCATGTGGAGCATTGCGTGGACAAAGGCATGAAAATTCTCATCGTGGACGATTTCTCCACCATGAGACGCATCATCAAGAACCTGCTCCGTGAGCTGGGATTCAACAACACCTCCGAAGCCGACGATGGCAGCACGGCGCTGCCGATACTCAAGGGCGGCGGATTCGATTTTCTGATCACCGACTGGAACATGCCCAACATGGAGGGCATCGCACTGCTCAAGGCCGTGCGCGCCGATCCAGCGCTCAAGTCGCTGCCGGTGCTCATGGTCACGGCTGAAGCCAAGCGCGACCAGATCGTCGAGGCCGCTCAGGCCGGGGTCAATGGTTATATCGTCAAACCCTTCACCGCCGAGACCCTGAAGGAAAAGATCGACAAGATCTTCGAGCGCCTTGATGCGCAGGGATAAGCGATGGACAACGATGAAGAACGCCTGAGTCTCCAGTTAGATCTGGCGCGGCGGTTGGTCGAGCGACTGGAAGCCGAGGACCGGGACGGCGCCGACGAGATCATTCGTCAGCTGCGCCTGCCTTACGAGCGCGAACTCTTCGAGGAACTCGGCAAGCTCACGCGCGACCTGCACGAGGCGCTCAATAGCTTCCGGGGCGATTCGCGTTTGCTCGAACTGACCCGCGACGAAATTCCGGACGCCAAGGAGCGTCTGAATTACGTCGTGTCCATGACTGAACAGGCGACTCATCGCACGCTCAACGCGCTCGACGAATCCATGCCCATTGCCGAGTCGCTCCATGAGCGATCGGCGAGTCTGCGCGAGCAATGGGGACGTTTTCGCAATCGCGAGCTGTCGATCGACGAGTTCCGCGAACTGGCGCGCGAACTCGACGAATTCCTGACCCTGAGCGGACAGGAGACCGATCGGCTCAAGTCGCTGATGTCGGAGATCCTGATGGCTCAGGATTATCAGGATTTGACCGGGCAGATCATTCGCCGCGTCATTCGTCTGGTGCAGGAAGTCGAGGAGAATCTGGTTGGACTCATTCGCCTGTCGAGTGCCCGCATGGAGCTGCCCAAGCCGGACAAGCCGATCGCGGACGAATCCGAGCCGCCCGACACTCAGGGCCATGGCCCGATCGTGCCCAACACACAGGACGCGGTCGCCGATGTCGTCAGCAGTCAGGACGACGTGGATGCGTTGCTCTCCAGCCTGGGCTTCTAGCCCACCGACCCCAGGGTGATCATGCATGGCAATCGATCCGAATGACGAGATCCTCCAGGACTTTCTGGTCGAAGCCGGTGAACTGTTGGAGGCACTCAACGAGCAGCTGATCGATCTGGAACAGAATCCGGATGATCGCAATCTGCTCAATGCGGTTTTTCGCAGTTTCCACACCATCAAAGGCGGCGCGGGATTCCTCAATCTCAATGCCCTGGTCGTGGTCTGTCATCATGCCGAGGACGTCTTCAATCTGTTGCGCAATGGCCAGCGCCGCATCGATTCGGTCCTCATGGATGTGGTGCTGCGCGTGCTCGACGTGCTCAACGTCATGTTCGGCGATCTCAAATCAGGACGCGAACCCGAGCCGGCGCCGCCCGCACTGATCATCGATCTGGCGGCACTGGCGGTTCCGGATTCAGCCGCCGCCGAGCCGGCATCCCCGGCGCCGGTCGTTGAACCGGAGCCAGCGCCAATTCCTGAACCCGAACCTGAGCCGGTTCCGGTGGTCGAGACGTCCGTTGCAGCCAAACCGGCCGCAGGCGAGGCCGGCGAGATCAGCGAGGACGAGTTCGAGGCGTTGCTCGATGCGCTCTCGGGCCAGTCCGCCGCGCCGCCGGCCGATCCTCCCAAGGTTGAGCCTCAGCCGTCGCCGTCTGTATCCGAGTCGCCCACAGCCACTGAGTCTGAACCTGTTAGTTCCGGCGATCTGATCACGGACGACGAATTCGATTCGTTGCTCGATCAGTTGCATGGCTCAGGAGCCGCCAAAGCCGCTGAGCCTGCTGAACACGTCGAAGCCGCCAAGCCAAGTCCGCCGCCGGCTCCGAGCACGCCGACTGCGGCGCCAGCGCCCAATCCGCCGGCGCCGGCCGCCGATCAAACCGATCCGGCCAAGGCCCAGCGTGCCGCCGCCGCTCCTGCGGCCGAGACCTCGGTGCGCGTCGATACGCAGCGCCTCGACGAGATCATGAATCTGGTCGGCGAACTGGTGCTGGTGCGCAATCGGTTGAGCATGCTGCGCGTGCGTACCGGCGACGAGGAAATCGGCAAGGCCATCGCCTCGCTGGCGCTCGTGACCTCAGATTTGCAGACAGCGGTCATGAAGACCCGCATGCAGCCGGTCAAAAAGGTCTTCAGCCGTTTCCCGCGTGTGGTGCGCGATCTGGCGCGCAATCTCGGCAAGGAGATCGAGCTGGAGACCTTCGGTGAGGAGACCGATCTCGACAAGAATCTGGTCGAGGCGCTGGCTGATCCGCTGGTGCATCTGATCCGCAATGCCGTCGATCACGGCATCGAGATGCCCGATGTGCGCGAGGCCGCTGGCAAGCCGCGCCGGGGCACCGTGGTGCTGGGGGCCGCTCAGGAGGGCGATCATATCTCGCTGCTGATCCAGGACGACGGACGCGGCATGGACCCCGAGAAGCTGCGGGCCAAGGCGATCGAAAAGGGTCTGCTCGATTCCACCCAGGCCGAGCGGCTCTCGACGCGCGAGTGCTTCGATCTGATCTTCATGGCCGGTTTTTCGACCAAGGAAGAGATCTCGGACGTCTCCGGACGCGGGGTCGGCATGGATGTGGTCAAGACCCGCATCGCTCAGCTCAACGGCACGGTCGAGATCGATTCCACGCTCGGCCTGGGCACCAAGCTCAACGTCAAGCTACCCCTGACGCTGGCCATTCTGCCGGCGCTCATGGTTATTCTCGATGGGCGACGCTTCGCCATTCCGCTGGCCTCAGTTTCGGAGATCCTGGATCTGGATCTCACGCGCACCCATTTTGTCGATGATCAGGAGGCCATCATGGTGCGTAACCATGCCCTGCCGCTCTATTACGCCTCGCGCTGGCTGCATCCGTATCGCCTGACCGAGCCCAAGTCCGACGCCCATGTGGTCGTCGTCCATGTCGCCCAGCGCAAAGTCGGTCTGGTCGTCGACGATCTGGTCGGTCAGGAGGAGGTCGTCATCAAGCCGCTCGGCAAGGGACTCCATGGCGTACCTGGACTGGCCGGCGCGACCATTACCGGTGATGGCGGGATCGCACTCATCATCGACATCCCGGCCCTGCTGCGGCTCATGAGCCAGACGGGATTCGGCGGGCGGGCCTCGCGCGCGCAACCGCAACCGGCTGAGACGGGGATGCTGGCATGAGTCTACGTGTTGTCGTCGTCGACGATTCCGGCTTTTTCCGCCGGCGCATCGTCGAGATCCTCAATGCTGACGTCGGTATCGAGGTCGTTGGAACCGCGGCCAACGGTCAGGAGGCCATCGAGGTCGTCAGACGCCTGAATCCGGACGTGGTCACCATGGACATCGAGATGCCGGTAATGGACGGCATCACGGCGGTGCGGCGCATCATGGCCGAGTCGCCGCGTCCGATCCTCATGTTCTCGACCCTGACCACCGAGGGCGCCAAGGCCACTCTGGATGCGCTCGACGCCGGAGCCATGGATTTTCTGCCCAAGCGCTTCAGCGAGATGGCCAAGGACGAGGATGCGGCCAAGATCCTGCTGCGCCGGCGCGTGCGCGCACTCGGTCGCACCCGACTCCAGCGTCCGGCCGCCCCGGCGCCACTCGATCGCGCGGCACCGACCGGGGCACTGGCACCTGCACCGCGTCCGACGGCGGCCCCGCGCCTTGCGCCGAGTTCGACGTCCCTGCGCAATCTGCGCGCGGTGCTGATCGGCACCTCCACTGGCGGTCCAGTCGCGTTGCAGGAGGTGCTCAAGGGACTGCCGAAGAGCTTTCCGCTACCGATCATCCTGGTTCAGCACATGCCGGCGAGCTTTACGCCCGCCTTCGCCGAGCGTCTGAACAATCTCTGTCAGATCGATATCAAGGAAGCGGCCTCGGGCGACATCCTCAAGCCGGGTAGCGCGCTGCTGGCGCCCGGCGGCGTGCAGCTCATCCTGGAGGGCGGCTCCCAGGCTCGGGTACGCATCGATGAGAGTCCGCCCGGCACCATCTATAAACCGAGCGTCGATATCACCTTCAAGTCCGCCGTCTCGGCGCTACGCTCACAGGTGCTGGCCGTGGTGCTGACCGGCATGGGGGCTGACGGACGCGAGGGTGCGCGCGAACTCAAGGCCAATGGCGCGCATGTCTGGGCGCAGGACGCGGCCAGTTGCGTGGTGTTCGGCATGCCGGCCGCCGTGATCGATGCCGGTCTCGCTGACCAGATCCTACCACTCAAGGAGGTCGGGCCGGCGTTGGTCAAGGGTTTCTGTTGAGCGTGGACATTCTGAGCCTGATCGGACTGCTGTTCGGGCTCGTGGCCATCCTGGGCGGTGTCATTGCCAAGGGCAGCTCGGTCGAGGCGCTGTGGAATCTGGCCGCGTTCCTGATCGTCGTGATCGGCACCCTGGGCGCGACCCTGGTGCAGACACGGGTGCCGGTCTTTATCCACGCCTTCAGAATGTTCCCCTGGGTCTTCAAGCCGCCACGCCTGGAGCCAAAGCGCATGATCAAGCACGTCGTTGACTGGTCCCATATTTCGCGCAAGGAAGGACTGCTTGGATTGGAGGAGCGCTCGGACAAGGAGCCGGATCCTTTCGTGCGCAAGGGGTTGCAACTGCTGGTCGACGGCGCCGAGCCGCAGACACTGCGTCAGGTGCTGGAGTCCGATCTCGACAACAGCGAGTCGTTCGATCTGCAGGGGGCGCGGGTCTTCGAGAGCATGGGGATCTATTCGCCGACGCTCGGCATCATCGGTGCGGTCATGGGGCTGATGGCGGTGATGCAGAATCTGGCTGAACCAAGCAAGCTCGGCCAGGGAATCGCGGCGGCCTTCGTGGCAACCATCTATGGCGTGGGGCTGGCCAATCTGTTCTTTCTGCCGGTGTCGAACAAACTGAAATCCATCGTCCAGGCGCGCGTCAACTATCAGACCATGCTGCTCGAAGGTCTGATCGCGATCGCCGAGGGCGAAAATCCGCGTAACATCGAGAACAAGCTCAACGGTTTCATTCAAGGGTGAGTCGAGACCATGGCGCGGCGCAAACGGCACGAGGAGCATGTCAATCACGAGGCCTGGGCCATTCCCTATGGCGATCTGGTGACGCTCTTGATGGCCTTCTTTGTGGTGATGTATGCCGTTTCAGTCGTCGATGCCGGCAAGTACCATGTGCTCTCTGACTCCCTGATCGAGGCCTTCGGTGCGCCGGCGGCCATTGATCCGATCCAGATCGGCGAGCCGACCCTGGAGCCAAATCCAATCAGCGAGGACGTGAACCGCTCGCTCGCCCCGGTCGAGGTCATCGTCGGCCGTCCGGCCGAGCAGGCACCCGAGCCTGAACCGGGCTTCGAGCCATTTTCGCCGACCGATGTCGCGCTCGCCGCCCTCATCGGCGCGGCCTCGGACGAAGAGCGCGGGCGAATCCTCGGCGAGATCCAGGAGATGTCGGAGGAGCTGGAGGAGGCGATGGGTTCGCTGATCGAGGCCGGCAACATCGAGATCAAGCGCCAGCCCTATTGGCTTGAGGTGTCGATCAATAGCAATCTACTCTTTTCGAGCGGCTCGGCGACACTGGAGTCAGCGGCGCGACCCGCCTTAGCGGACGTGGCCAGACTGCTCGGACGACGCGACGTGCGCATCCATGTCGAGGGGCACACGGATAATCTACCGATCAGCAACACCATCTATCCGTCCAACTGGGAACTGTCTTCCGGACGCGCGGCGACCGTGGTCAACCTGTTCGCCCAGAACGGCGTGGATCCCGAGCGCATGGCCGCCATCGGCTATGGCCAGTTCCACCCCCTCGAGAGCAACACGACCGAGACCGGGCGTGCGCGTAACCGGCGGGTTGCGGTGATCGTGTTGCCAGGTCTACAACAGGCGCGCTCCAGCGAGCGGACTGAACCCGAGCCGCTGACATCCGATCTGGAGGCCGGAATCGGCCGGATCCAGTGACGCCAACAACGATGAACCGAGAACAAATACCATGACCGCATCTGATTCGCAGGCAAGCCACCTGGGAGGCTCCTCGTCCTATGTGACCTTCAGCCTGTCCGACGAGACCTATGCCATTGATGTGCTTCAGGTCCAGGAAGTGCTCAAGCTCACCGAGATCGCGCCCGTCCCCGGCGTGCCCGACTACATCCTGGGCATCATCAACCTGCGCGGCGACGTGGTGACGGTGATCGATGCGCGTCGGCGTCTCTCGCTGCCGGTGCGTGACCCGGACGATGCCTCGCGGATTGTGATCATCGATGTCGACAACCAGAACATCGGCATCCTGGTCGACTCAGTGGCCGAGGTGGTGCAGATCCCGGTGGCCGCGATCGATCCAGCCCCTGCTGTCGGCAACGATCAGACCAGTCGTTTCATCCTGGGTGTCACCAGTTCAGATGACGGTCTGACCATCCTGATCGATCTCAACAAGCTGCTTTCCGACGAGGAGTGGGCGAGTTTGCGGGATTTTTGAAACTGGACGTCCGCACCAGCCATCGCTCATGTTTTGGCGCCGCAAGCCGATGCCTTCAGTAAGCTGTTGTCATAACACCTGTGCTGTGTGTTCGAGAGTCAGCCATGAGCGAGCCCATCAGAGACGTGAGGCCGGTTCAGGCCCAAACACCCTCGCGGGCGCCGGAAGACGATCAGGAACGCCAACTGCAACAGCAGCGTACCTGGCTGTTGCGTCGGCGTTCCGATCGCCGTCGTCAGCGCCGCGACGAGCGCCGTACCCAAGAGCGTCGGTTCACCGAGCGCCGGCTCGGAGAGCGGCGTATCCATGAACGTCGCGCAGAGGAACGGCGCCTGGACGATCGTCCAGACGGAGACCGGCGTGTGCATGAACGCCGTCAGAATGATCGGCGCCAAGGCGATCGACGATCGGTGGATCGGCGAGCCGGCTTACGCCGCCTCAGCGAGATGCGAGCGAAGCGCCCGGACGCACAGCGCCCGGTCGTCCGAGGCCGAGGTATCATTGACGACTATGCTTGAATCCCGGCGATGGATGGTTTGATCGACGCGATCCGGATTGATGCGCTTTGGGTCGCGCTGCCGGCGCTGCTCATCGCGGTGCTGGCCGGTTGGCTGGCCGTTCGCGCCCGAACGCAGCTCCGCACCCTGGAAGAGCGGATGCGCGTGATGCGCCACGAGCAGTTGGAACTCAATACCTCGATACTCTCCCTGCATGGCGCGATCAAGGCGGTGGCCGATGACGTCATCGATCAAGGTCAGCATCAGTCCAGCGTCAAGCGTGCGCTCGATCGACTCGCCGATCAGCAAAGCGAGCTGCGTTTGCGAAACGTCGACGAAGGACTCTATGTCCAGGCCATCGAACTGATCCGTCTCGGGCGTGGACGTAGTGAGGTCCGTAAACTCTGCGGCCTGACCCATGCCGAGGTCGATCTGCTGTTCAGTCTGCATAGCACCAGCCTCGTGCGCGATTCGTCCGTCACACGCTAAACCCGCTTGATTGGCATGGTGTATCATCCGTGGCTCGATGATCTTCTATTGAGCCATTTCGACACGCGATGAGCCGTCCCCATCCGGAACGATTCGATCTCCCCGCCCATCCTCTCATCTCGATCCTGATCCGCACCATGGGGCGTGAGACCCTGGTCGAGACGCTCGACTCGGTCGCGGCCCAGACCTATCCTCACATCGAGGTCGTGCTGATCGATGTTCGGGGAAGCGGTGAACTCGACGCGAGCGCCGCGTGCGGCGCTTTTTCGACACGCCTGGTCTCCAGCGGGCGCCGCCTGGGACGTGGCGCGGCGGCCAATCTGGGTTTGGATTCAGCTCAGGGCGACCTGCTGCTCTTTCTCGATGACGACGACTGGCTCCTGCCCGAGCATGTCGCCGGTCTGGTCGAGGCCATCCAGGCCACCGAGGGCGCTCTGGCCGCCTATGCCGGGATCGAGTGCCGGCGTCCAACGGCCAAGGGTGGCTGGGAGATCGCGCATGTCTTCAATCAACCCTATGATCCGCTGCGCCTCCTGTTCGAGAACTATCTGCCGATCCATGCCGTGCTCTTTGCGCGTGCGCTGGTCGGTGAGTCGCTGCTTTTCGATGAGTCGCTGGAGGTCTACGAGGACTGGGACTTCTGGGTCCAGTTGAGCGCGCTCACGCCGCTGATCCATGTCGAGCGCGTGACGGGCGTCTACCGCATCCAGAGTGCGAGCGGATTCGGTCTGAGCCGGAATGATGCGCGACTGGAGCGCGGGCTGGCGGCCTTTTTCGACAAATGGCGTCCGCGCTGGACAATCGAGCAGGTGCTCGGCCTGGTCGACGCTGCCAAGCATCAACCTATGTATCATCAGCTACGCGATCACTGCGCAGCCGAGAATCGTGCGCTGGTCGAGCAGACCCACGAACTGCGCCGCGAACGCGAGGACTGGAAGATCCGCCATGCGCTGCTGGCCGCCGAGAAGCGTGTGCTCGATGAACAGATCCAGGGATTGCATGAGCGCCTCCTCAACAGCGACGCGCGTTATCGTGCCTTGGAGTCGGCGCGCCGCACCGAGCGCGAACTGCTCGATCTGCTCGGTATCCAGTCGCTGCGTGAGGCTGTTCAGTGTCGCGACGATCTGGCGCACCAGCGCGCGTTGACGGGACGTCTCCTGTGGCTGACCGATCTCGCCAGTCGCCCCTTGAACGCTCCCTATCGCTGGTTCCAGTCGGCCTTTGCGCCGCTCTCGGGTCCGGTTTCGCGTCTCGGGTCACATGTCGAGCATCTCAGCGAGATCATCCGCTTCCATGGCCCTGGGCCGGTCGCGCGTGCGCTTACGGCCAAGCTGAGCCGAGCAAACGGGCCGCGGCCTCCGGGTCTTGGCGCGCTCTGGCAGGTCGCACGCATCGCCGCGCTGCGACTCAATCCCCAGCCACAGCCGCAGGTCGCCCTGCTGATCGATCTCGAACAGATCTGTATCCAGACCTTTTGGCTGCTGGATGAACTGAATCAGAGCCGTTACACGCCACCATTTGTGCCGATCTTCCTGCATCCGCCGGGCCATGCGCTCGGTGAGCTGCTGGAGCGCTGGGCACCCGAGGCCCGTCATCTCGCGCTCGACCCGGACGCAGACCTCATGGAGCGTTTCGAGACCGTGCTCGACGCCTCCAGTGCCGAATGGGTCATGCGGCTCGACTGTCTGGAAGCCAGGCCACGCGACTGGCTGTGGCGTCTGCTCCAGAGCACTCGGCAGGCCGACGGCGACGCACTCGCCGTCGGTGCGATCAGCGCCAAGCTGGTTGGCGGCGATGGCCGGCTGCTCGAAGCGGGACGGCGACGTGCCCCGGATGGCCAGTGCTGGCCGATGGGGGCCGGCGGCGATCCGCAGGCGCCCGAATACAACTATCCGCGTGTTCTGGAATCCGCCTCGGAGATCGGATTGTTGCTGAATCGGCGCGCTCTGGAATCGGCGCTGAGCGCGGACCGCCGTCCAACTGAGATGCCTGAACTCCTGGAGCAGCTGCGCGCGCAGGGTCAGAGCATTCTCTATCAGCCCGAGGTGACGCTGGTACGCCCAGACCAGGGAGCGGCCACGCCGAGCGCACTGGATGCGGCCAATCAGCGGCGTGTCCTGGTGATCGACGCCGTGATGCTGACCCCGGACCAGGATTCAGGCTCGCTGCGCATGTTCAATCTGCTGGAGACCTTTCTGGCGCTCGGCTGGCATGTGGGTTTTGCACCCTCCAATCTCGAATACGTCGAGCCCTATGGTTCCGCGCTCCAGCGGCGTGGGGTGGAGGTGCTCGCCGCGCCCGGCATCGAGTCGATCCACGCCCATCTTCAAGCGCGTGGCGATGAATACGATCTGGTGATCCTGAGCCGGGCGAATGTCGCCAGTCAGTTCCTTGATACCGTCAGACACTATGCGCCCCAAGCCGAGGTCTGGTTCGATACCGTGGATCTGCACTTTTTGCGCGAGCAGCGTGAGGCTGAACTCAAGAAGGATCCGGCGGCCGTCAAGCGTGCCGCCCGACGCCGTCAGCAGGAACTCGATCTGATCGCGCGCACCGACCTGACCCTGGTCGTCAGTCCCATCGAGCGCGAACTGCTGGCGCGCGAGGCGCCGGAGGCACGCTTGGAGATCCTGAGCAACATCCACGACACCCACCCGACACCGGCCGGCTTCGACGAACGCGATGCCATCGTCTTCATCGGCGGCTTCAACCACGACCCGAACGTCGATGCCGTGCGTTACTACGTCAAGGAGATCCTGCCGCTGGTCGAGGCTGAACTGGGCCAGGTGCCGACCTTCATCATCGGCAGCCGTCCACCGGAGACGATCCAAGCGCTCGACGATCCGAGCCGGGGTCTGTGCATCACCGGCTATGTCGAAAACGTCACGCCCTATTTCGAACGCGCGCGTCTGTCGATCGCGCCGCTTCGCTATGGGGCCGGGGTCAAGGGCAAGATCAACATGAGCATGGCCTATGGTGTGCCGGTGGTGGCCACGCCTTGCGCAGCTGAGGGTATGTCCCTGAGCGCCGAGACGGACATCCTGATCGGCGAAGATGCCGCCGCCTTTGCTGCCGCTGTGATCCGGCTCTATCGTGAACCCTCGCTGTGGGAGCACCTGGCGCGTGCCGGACTCGACAACATCGAGCACCATTTCTCGCGCCGACTCGCGCGCGCCACACTGGAGCGGCTGCTCATGGAGCCTGAGGGATGAAGATTCTGCTTATCACCCACGGCGAACCGCTCGACCCCGCACGCATTGCTTCAGGCAACAGCGTCCGTGCCCATGGGTTGGCGCTCGGACTCATCGAGGCCGGTCACTCGGTCGTGCAGGTCTATCCCGAGGCGTTGGGCGAGCCGACGGCGCTGATCGCCGAACGCGGTCTGAGTGCGCGCTGTTATACCGATCGCGAGACGCTGGCGGCCCTGATCGATGCCGAGGCGCCGGACGTGCTGATCCTGGGCTATTGGGAGCTGATCGAACTCCTGCCCGAGTCGCTCGCGGTGCCGATCGTGCTCGACGTGGTGGCGCCTCGGATTTTGGAAGCCATGTATCAGGCGCATCTGGATCTGGCCGACGAGGTCCGACGCACGCTCCGCTGTTATCGGCGCGCCGATCGCTTCCTGGTCGGCAACCAGCGTCAGGCCAGTTTTCTGCTGCCCTGGCTGCTGCTGGCCGGATTCGACTGTCGCGCCGGCGCGCCGATCGATGTGCTGCCCATTTCGGCAGGCTTCGAGTCATATCAACCCCTGAGTTATACCCCTGACACCCGGTTGTGTCTGGTCGCCGGCGGTGTCTCCTGGCCCTGGCGCCGTACCGAGGACTGGCTCGATCCGCTGGTGTGGGCGCTGGAGCGTCATGGTCAGGGGCGGGCGGGACTGATGATGTTCTCGGGACAGTATGTCTATGCCGCCGATCAGCCGCCGCCGGCGCTCGGCGAGCGTGAACAGACCTGGCCGGAGTCTATCGTCGAGCGTCATGGCCTCCAGCCCTATGGTGCGCTGCGCGACAATCTGCGCCGCGACTGTCATATCGGGCTGGAACTGGCCGATGAGAACCCCGAGCGCTGGCACAGTCAGTCGTTCCGCGCCATGGAGTTCCTGAGCCTGGGTCTGCCGCTGATCTGTAACGGCTATACCGAGCTGGCCGGGCTGGTGCGCGACTATGATGCCGGCTGGGTTGTCGAACGGGTCGAGGATATCGACGGGTTGATCGCCAGAATCCTGGCGCATCCCGAGTCGATCGCGGTCAAGTCGGCCAATGCGCTGAAGCTGGTCGAGGAGCGTTTCCACTATGCTCGAACCATCCAGCCCGTGCTCGCGTTCCTGGCCGCACCGACCCGCGCCTGTCCGGGCAAACCGCTGATCGATCTGGAGCCGCCGGCGCCGTCCGCAATGGCCGGCGAAGTCTCCACTGTGCCCGCTGTCGCGAGCGCGCCGGTCGTCGATACGCAGGCGCCCACCGCGTCCGCACGGCTCAAGACGCTGGCGCGCGCTGCGTTAGGCCGGGCGCGGCCCTGGCTCAAACCGCTCGTCACGACGCTGACGCGCGGAATCGGTCGTCTTGGCCGGCGCCGTGCCGTGATCCTGGTCTCGCGCTCGGACATCCGCCCGACCAACCATGGCGCGGCGGTCAAGATCGAGCGCACCGCCTGGGGACTCTCGTTCGCGGTCGAGGCTGTCTATCTGCTCAGCGAGGACCGCGCCTGCTATCACGAGGTGCGTCAGGGACAGGTTGTCGAGCGTGCTTTTCCGCGCTGGCTGAGTGCGCTCGGACCGGACCCGGAGCAGGTGCGCGCCGTCCTGCTCGATTCCGGCATCCCGGCAGACGATGCCTTTCTCTATCGTCCAACCGCCGATTGGAGCTTCATCGCACGCACGCTCTATCTGGCGCTGCGTACCGGCGCGCGTGTCTATCAGGCCGAGTTCCCCGCCTATGGGCGCGCGACCTGCTGGGCACGCGATCTCCTGGGCGGCCGCGCGCTCCTGGTCGAGCACAATGTCGAGTATCAGCGTCTGGCCGATCAGGTGCCGGATCTGTCCCGGCATGGCTATGACATGCTGCGCAAGATCGAACTGGGCTGGTGCAACCGCTCGGATGCAGTCATCGTCGTCTCCGAGGCCGATCGCCAGCGTTTGCTGGCCGATGGCGTGGCCCCCGAGCGTCTGCATCACATTCCGCATGGGGTCGATCTCGACGGCTTCGAGCGTGCCGAGCCGCTGGATCTCCATGCGCGCTATGACATCCCGACCGAGGACGCCATCCTGGTCTATCACGGCATCTATCTTTATCCGCCCAACCTGGAAGCGATGGAGGTCATGGCGGGCGAGATCCTGCCGCGACTCGAACAGCTGGGCGTGGCGGTGACCGTGCTGGCGATCGGTGCGCATCCGCCGGCGCGTGAACTCCATCCGCGTCTGCGCTTCACCGGCCCGGTCGAATCGGTCGCGCCCTATCTCAAGGGCGCGGATCTGGCCGTGGTGCCGTTGCAGAAGGGCGGGGGCACGCGCATGAAGATTCTCGACTATTTCGCCGCTGGACTCGCCGTCGTGAGCACCGCCAAGGGCGCCGAGGGCATCCCGATCACCTCGGGGGTCGAGGCTCTGATCGTCGACGACCACGATGCCTTTGCTCAGGCGGTGGCTGAGTTGCTGGCCGATTCCGCACGGCGCGCGCGGCTGGGAGCGGCCGCGCGCGACTTTGTCGCGCCACTGGACTGGCGGGCGATCGCCGCGCGCTATCTGGCGTTGGTCGAGACAGTCTGACGCGCTTTCAAGCGGCGTCTGGAGACGGGGATGCGCCGACGTGCAGCCAGCGATCCAGGATGGCCTGGACTTGCGCAAGACCCTGGCGCTCGGGCGCCGAGAAGAGCTGGACCTCGACCTGACCGGACGCGTCGCTCACGGCCCGCTCGACGGCCAAACGCGCGGCGTTGGCTGCGCCGCGCTTGAGCTTGTCGGCCTTGGTCAGCAGCAGCAGAATCGCAAGACCCGCGCGCCGACCCCAGGCGAGCATCTGCAGGTCGTAGTCGGTCAGCGGATGGCGGATGTCCATGACGATCACCAGTCCGACCAGCGACTGGCGGTGCTCCAGATAGTACGAGAGATGGCGCTGCCATTCGCGCTTGATACGCTCGGGCACCTTGGCATAGCCGTAGCCGGGCAGGTCGACCAGACGGCGCTCGTCGTCGAGCTCAAAGAAGATCAACTGCTGGGTGCGACCTGGGGTCTTGCTGGTTCTGGCCAGCGAGTTCTGATGACAGATGGCGTTGATGGCGCTCGACTTGCCGGCGTTCGAGCGCCCGGCGAAGGCGACCTCGCGTCCGGCGTCGTCCGGAGCCTGATGGAGCTGGACGGCGGCCGTGAGAAAATGAGCACCCTGGTAGAGGGCGTGGAAGCGCGTCGGCGGGTGTGGGCGAGTGTCGTGCATAGGCTCTGGATTCAGGCGAGTGACGGACGTGACCACCGAAGCGGCGTGAGGGATCCGGATATCAAGGCGCGTCCTGGGTTTCGCGTCTCCAGTGTCCGGAGCGTCCGCCCGCCTTTTCGACGAGCTGGACGTCGCTGATGCGCATGCCGCGATCGATGGCTTTGCACATATCATAGATCGTCAAGAGGCTGATCTGTACCGCGCACAGTGCTTCCATCTCGACGCCTGTGCGACCCTGGGTCTCAACTGTGGCGCGACACCAGACCGAGGATTCATCGGCGACGGGCGTCAGCTCGATCTCGACGCGCGTGAGGCTCAATGGATGACAGAGCGGAATCAGGTCGGCCGTGCGCTTGGCCCCCATGATGCCGGCGAGCCGCGCGACTCCGAGCACATCGCCCTTGGCGTGCGCGCCCTGTTCGATCAGGGTCAGGGTCGCCAGCTGCATCTGAATGCGACCCTCGGCCAGCGCGCGTCGGGCCGTTTCAGGCTTGGCGCCGACGTCGACCATGTGGGCCTCGCCGCCGGGCGTGAAATGCGTCAGCATCGAAGCGCATCCCTTGAGTATGAGCTGGGTGCCGTGGCGCTGGCCGCCGGCACCTCAGCCGTGTGGCATGGAGAGAGGCGCGTCAGAAGGCCGGCTTCTCGGGGGCGTCCTCGAACATCTTGACGCTTGACAGGATTTCCTGACACGCCTCTTCGCGGTCGCCCCAGCCGCCGACACGCACCCACTTGCCTTCGTCGAGATCCTTGTAGTGCTCGAAGAAGTGCGCGATCTGGTCGAGCAGATGCTGCGGCATGTCGCGGAAACTCTCGACGTTGCGATAACCCTTGAACAGCGTGTCGATCGGCAGCGCCAGGATTTTGGCGTCGTCGCCCGACTCGTCGGTCATCTTGAGCACGCCGATCGGGCGGCACTTGATGACCGAACCTGGGATCAACGGATAGGGCGTGACTACGAGGACATCGACCGGGTCACCGTCCGAGGACAGGGTGTGCGGAACATAGCCATAGTTGCAGGGATAGTGCATGGCCGTGGACATGAAACGGTCGACGAACATGGCCCCGGTGGCCTTGTCCATCTCGTACTTCACGGGTTCCGCATGTGCCGGGATCTCGATGATGACGTTGAGGACATAGGGGACGTTGTCCCCGCGTGAAACCTTGGACAGATCCATGAAAAAGCCTTTGAATGCGTCAGTCGGCGGCCTGTGACTGCCGAAATGGTAAAAACGTCAATTATAGTCCAAATGGGCCTTGATAATCTCAATCCTTAGAGTTCGAACACGCTGAGCTTGCGTTCGACAGCCGCGTTTTTGAGCGTGACGTACTTAGGCAGGCCGTGCTCGAAGGGCGGATAGTCCTCGCCCTGGATGAGCGGGATCAGATACTGCTTGCAGACCGGGGTGATGCCGAAGCCGTCTTCGGTGATGAAGTCGCGCGGCATGAACTTCTCGACGTTAGCAACCTCCGACAGCGGCGCCTCGCCGACCTCCCAGGCGTAAGGGTCGTTGCTGACACGCTTGACCGTGGGCATCACGGCATTGTGACCGGCGAGCGCGAACTCGACCGCCGCACGCCCCATGGCATAGGCCTGCTCGACGTCGGTCTTGGAGGCCAGATGACGCGCCGCGCGCTGGAGATAGTCGGCCACCGCCCAGTGGAACTTGTAGCCCGTGGCCTCCTTGACCATGTTGGCCACGACCGGCGCCGCGCCGCCGAGCTGCGCATGGCCAAACGCATCGCGCGTGCCCTGTTCGGCCAGGAAACGTCCGTCGGGATACTTGGCGCCCTCCGAAACCACCACGGTGCAATAGCCGTACTGCTCGACCTTGGCCTTGACGGCGGCCAGGAAGCGCACCTGATCGAATTCGATCTCGGGGAAGAGGATCAGCACCGGGATGTCGTGATCCTCGACCAGACCGCCGGCGGCCGCGATCCAGCCGGCGTGTCGGCCCATCACTTCCAGCACGAACACCTTGGTCGAGGTCTTGGCCATGGAGCGCACGTCATAGGAGGCTTCCAGCGCCGAGGTGGCGATGTACTTGGCCACCGAGCCGAAGCCGGGGCAGTTGTCGGTGATCGGCAGGTCGTTATCGACCGTCTTGGGCACATGGATGGCTTGCACCGGATAGCCCAGGCTCTCGGAGAGTTGCGAGACCTTGTAGCAGGTATCGGCTGAGTCGCCGCCGCCGTTGTAGAAAAAGTACCCGATGTTGTGGGCCTTGAAGACCTCGATCAGCCGCTCGTACTCGCGCCGGTTGGCTTCCAGGCTCTTCAACTTGTAGCGGCAGGAACCGAAGGCGCCGGAGGGCGTGTAGCGCAGTGCGGCGATGGCCTCGTCGGACTCCAGGCTGGTATCGATCAGATCCTCGGTGAGCGCACCGATAATGCCGTTGCGCCCGGCGTAGACCTTACCCAGGCGCACTGAGTACAGGCGCGCGGTCTCGATCACGCCGCAGGCCGAAGCGTTGATAACGGCGGTCACACCGCCGGATTGGGCATAGAAGACGTTTTTGGCGGACACGATGATTCCCTCGCGGTTCGTTGCAGTAGATCAGGATCAATGGGGCGCTGGCGTCGTCGATTTTATACCGATTCCCTATGACGGTTCGGTTGCACAGCCGGCACGCTTCACGCGCCCGGCTCGCGTCCGAGTCCCAGCGCCTGGGTCATGAACAGCCGCTTGAGCGGCTCAAGACGATCAGTGGCGCTCAGACCCAGTCCGCGCGCGCGAACGACGGCCGGCTCCTCGCTGCCGAAGAGCTGCTTGAAGAGATCCATGGCCTGGAGCATGAGCTGGTTCTCACCGCGCCGCGCGCGTTCGTAGCGGCGCAGGGTCCAGAGTCCGGCGATGTTGCGGTCGTGCGCCAGTCCGGTCTCCAGGGCCGAGGTCAGCGCGGCCGCGTCCATGAAGCCGAGATTGACGCCCTGACCGGCGAGCGGGTGGATGGCGTGGGCCGCATCGCCGATGAGCGCGACGCCCGGACGTACATAGGTCTTGGCATGTTGCAGCCGTAGCGGGATGGCGACGCGCGGGCTGTCAAGCGTCAGGGGGCCGAGCCGAAGCTCGGAGGCCTCGCTCAGTGCCGCCGAGAACGCCGCGTCATCGAGCGCCATGAGTTCAGCCGCGCGCGCGTCGTCAGCCGACCAGACGATCGAGCAGCGCCCGTCGGCCAACGGCAGCAGCGCCAGCGGACCGGTCGGCAGAAAGCGCTGCCAGGCCGTCTCACGATGCCACTCAGTCGGCCGGACATGGGCGACGATGGCGCGCTGGCCATAGTCCCAACCCTCGGTCTCGATCCCGCACAATGCGCGTACCAGCGAATCGCGTCCATCGGCGCCGACCACCAGCCGGGCATTGATGATCTGCCCGTTGGTGAGGATGAGCCGGGAGCCGGCGATATCGCGCTCCAGGTCGACGATGGCCGCCGGGCACAGGAGCTGGACGTCATCGGCGTTTTCGAGCAGCTCCCAGAGCGCGAGTCGAACCACGCGGTTCTCGACGATATGGCCCAGGTCGCGCTCGCCGAGTGCCTGGCTGTCGAAATGGATGTGTCCGCCACCGAGCGCGTCCCAGACATGCATCTCGCGGTAGGAACTCACACCGAGTTCCTGGATGCGGTCCCACACGCTGAGGCGTTCGAGCAGATATTGGCTGGCGCGGCTCAGCGCCGAGACCCTGGGGTCGATCTCGCCGACGGGCCAGTGTTTTTCGGGTTCATGCGACTCGATGAGGGCGATCGACAGCCCGCGGCCTGACAGGTTGGCCGCGAGCGCGGCGCCGACCATACCGCCGCCGACCACGACGACATCGAAGGACATTTGGATCTCAGACATGGCGAGCCTCCAGTGGCAGTCCGCGTGCCAGACGCGGCAGCGAGCCTTCCAGTCCCATGAAGCGTCGCGCCAGCCGATGGCGTGCCGCCGGCACAAGATCCAGCCCCAGCAGTCCCAGATTGCGCGCGATCCGCACCGGACGCCAGGGCACGACGAATAGCCGCGCCAGCGCATCAGTCAGGCGCGCGGTATCGGCCTGATCGCGACCGCGCCAACGTCGGTATTCGGCCAGCGTGCCGCTCGCGCCAGGATCGCCGCCATGCCGCGCGGCTTCGGCCAGGGCTTCGGCCAGGGCCGCCACATCGCGCAGACCCAGGTTGAAGCCCTGACCGGCGACCGGATGCAGCGTATGGGCCGCGTTGCCGATGAGCACCAGACGCTCGTGGATGGTCTCGCGCACCAGCTTGAGCTTGAGCGGATAGGCTTGACGCGGCGAGGGCGCGCTCAACCGACCGAGCCGCTGGCCAAAGCGCGCCTGCAAGCGCGCGATGAAATCGTCATCAGTGAGCGAGAGCAATTCGGTCGTCTGTGCCGGACGACAGGACCAGACCACCGAATAGCGCCCGCCGGGCATGGGCAGCATGGCTAAGGGGCCGGTGTCAGTGAAACGCTCGAAGGCCTGACCGGGGCGCGGGCGGTCTGCGGTCACGGTGGTGATGACGGCGTCCTGTCCATAGTCGTGTCCATCGACCTGAAGTCCCAGCCGCTCGCGCACGCTGGAGTCGCCGCCATCGGCGGCCACCAGCAGACGGGTCTCGACGCGCCGCCGTTCGTCCCCGAGCTGGAGGTCGAGCTCGACGTGTTCGGCGCGGACCTGATGATCGAGCAAGCGGGCCGGACGCAGGATCTGGAGAGTCGGTGCCCGTTCGAGCGCGGCCTGGATCGCGCAATCGATGGCGCGCGCCGGTGTCACATAGCCGAGCGCCTCGACGGCTTCCTCACGGCGGTCGAGCCGGCTGAAGCCGCAATGCCCGCGATCCGAGATATGTACGCGCTGTATGGGTTCAGCCACGGGCGCCATGGCCGGCCAGAGGCCCAGGCCACCGAAGATCCGCCGGCTGCCGAGCGACAGCGCGATCACGCGCTCGTCCGGACCCGGTTGGTTCGGCGCACAGGGCGGCGCGGACTCGATCAGCGCCACCCGCAGCGGCAGGCCACGCAGCGCGCTGGCCAGACTGCTGCCGACCAGACCACCGCCCACGATCACCACATCGAACTCAGCCATCATCAACCCCTGTACTGCATCAGTGTCTCGATTGCCTCGGGATCCTTGGGCGCCGCCTCCGACAGGATCTCGGGATCCTGCTCAGTGATGAGCACATCGTCCTCGATACGCACGCCGATGCCGCGATAGGGTTCGGGCACCGCCGCGTCGTGCGACAGATAGAGTCCCGGTTCCACGGTCAGCACCATGCCCGGCTCCAGCGTGCGCCAGTCACCGTCGCGCTTGTAGGCGCCAACGTCATGCACGTCCATCCCCAGCCAGTGGCCGGTGCGATGCATGTAATAGGGCTTATGTGCTTCGTCCTTGATGAGATCCCGGGTCTTGCCGCTCAGGATACCCAGCTCCACCAGCCCCTTGATCAACACCTTGACCGCCGCCTCGTGCGGTTCGTTCCAGTGCCGTCCCGGACGCGCGCGCTCGATGGCGGCCTGTTGCGCCCTGAGCACCAGCGTGTAGATGGTCCGCTGCGCCGGACTGAAGCGCCCGTTGACCGGAAAGGTGCGGGTGATGTCCGAAGCATAGCCGTCGAGCTCGCAGCCGGCATCGATCAGCACCAGATCACCGTCGCGCAGTGGTGCTGAATTTTCGACATAGTGCAGCACACAGGCGTGCTCACCGCCGGCGACGATGCTTGGGTAGGCCAGATGACGCGCGCCGGCCATGGCGCACTGATGCTGGAATTCGGCCTCCAGGCGCGCTTCGTTCAGCCCAGGGCGGCACAGACGCATCAGATGGCTGTGCGCCTGTGCCGAGATCCGGGCTGCACGGCGCATCACGGCGATCTCGGCGGGGCTTTTGAACAGGCGCTGCTCGTGCAGGACCGATTCGATGGTGACGAAGGTCTCAGGGGCTGTGGCGCCGGTGCGTGCGTTGGCACGCACCTGCCTGACCCAACCCATGATCCGGGCGTCCAGCGCCGAATCCGTCCCAACCGGATAGTAGAGTCGGCGGCATCCGTCGATGAGCCTCGGCATGACCGTGTCGAGCTCGCTCAAGGGATGCGCCTCGTCGGCGCCAAAGTGCTCGACCGCGCCCTCGATACCGAGGCGCGCGCCATCCCACTGCTCGCGCTCCGGATCGCGCGGCCGGCAAAAGAGGATGAACTCGCCCGCCTTGCGCTTGGGGGCGATCACCAGCCAGGCGTCCGGCTCGGGGAAGCCGCTCAGATAGCTGAAGTCGCTGCTCTGACGAAAGGGATAGTGGACGTCGCGATTGCGCGTCACCTCGCTGGCCGCCGGCAGGATGACGAGGCTGTCGCGACCGATCGACTTGGCCAGTGCCCGACGTCGGCGTCTGTATTCGGAACGGGTCATACGGGGTCCGTCTCTTGGCCGGCAGCAATCGGCGGGCCGCTGTGTGTCGGCGCGCGAACGACGGCGCGCTCGTGGTGGATCAGCATGGCCGCCACGCGGATGAATTCACTCACCTCGGCGAGCGCCTGCTCGTTCTCTTCGCTATCCTCCAGCGCATCGAGATCGATCTGGGTGATGGCGGCGAGATCGTGCAGGATCTCACGTCCCTGTGCAGAGAGATCGGACTTGGAGAGCGACAGCAGACCGAGCGCGTACAGAAAACCGCGTACCCAGTCATAGAGCCAGAGCGCGCGCTCGCCAAGCGGGGCCGATTCGTCGGGGGAGGGGAGCTGGACGAGCGGCTCGGAGGTTTGAAAGTCACGTTCGATGGCCAGACCCCAGGCGCGCAGGGCCGCACGCGCCTCGGCGATGAGCGTCTCCCCCGCGTCGGCTGTAGGGGCGACCTGCCCGAGCCAGGACTCCAGGGCGTGCGCGTCACCGCCGCAGATCAGGCCGCAGAGGATTCCATGCGCCTCGCTCGGCGTTGGATTCAGCGGCCCGGCGTCGAGATAGCGGGCGATGTCAGGGGTGATGATGTCCGTAGCGACCTCCCGTCATTGAGGGTATGCTTAGCCGTTTGGAAGATCATAAGATCATAGCACGCACCCCTGCCCGATTGACCGTCCGCGAAGCCCCTTCTATAGTGCGCGGAATTCCAATGGAGTCGCGGACTTTGGCCAAGTTTGACCTCGATCAATTTGAGCTTCGGTTAAATGCCTTGATCCGCCTGAACGAGAGGCTCAGGGACGAGAACGCTTCGCTGCGTGCGCGTCAAGATCTGCTCGTCGCCGAGCGTAGTGAATTGATCGAAAAGACCGAGCAGGCACGAAGTCGCGTTGAAGCCATGTTATCCCGACTGCGTGCGATGGAGGAGAATCTGTGATCGAAGAGCCGTTGCAACTGAGTATCAAGATCCTGGAGAAGGAATACCGCATCGCCTGTGAGTTCCATGAGCAGGACGACCTGAAGGCCTCGGCGCGCCTGCTCGATGGGCGCATGCGCGAGATCCGCCAGACCGGACGTGTGATCGGCACCGACCGCATCGCGGTCATCGCCGCGCTCAACATCGCGCACGATCTCATCCAGCTTCAGCGTGCGCGCTCTGGTCCCGACGGCGAGCTGAACCGGCGGCTGCATCAATTGCAGGAGCGCGTCAATCTGGCGCTGGCCGATCCAGACGATGAGGAGGAGGCGCCCCAGGCCGAGTCGGAAACTCCGTCACAGTCAAGTCTGGACGCCTCGCGCGAAAGGGTATAGCCTGTAACTCAAGACACCCCCTGTAGTGTTCGAGAGCGGCCTGGGTATTTTCTTGAGCCTAATCGCTACCCCGGGGATATGACGGCAAAGCGGTTGTGCATGTCCGCCACCGAGCGGAAAGCCTGAAGCAGTGCCGACTGTCCCCACTTGAACCCTATGGTTCAAGAACAAAGGCCTGCAACGGCATGCACGGGGGGTGTCCCTCCATCTTCGCCTGAATGTCTTCACTCGCTCCCCTCAGAAAACGCCTGCGGGCCGCTCGCGGTGCGCTCGATGCGCGTGCGCAGCGTCGGCATGCCGAGCGTCTGGCCCGCCGTTTGACTCGGCGCGCCGATGTGCTACGCGCCCGACGCATCGCGCTCTATTGGCCGACGGATGGTGAGATCGACCCGCGCCTGCTGATGCGACGCGCGCTAACGCGCACAAAGCGCTTCTATCTGCCGGTCCTGAGTCCATTGAAGAAACGCAAGACAGGCGGCCAGCTCTGGTTCGCGCGCTATCGCATTGGCGATCGACTGCGACCCAATCGCTTTGGTATCCCTGAGCCGATCGGCCGTGGTCGTCATCTGATCCAGCCACGCCGGCTCGACCTCATGATTTTGCCCTTGGTCGGATTCGATGCCCAGGGGCATCGTCTCGGCATGGGCGGCGGCTTCTACGATCGGACATTGGCCTATCGGCAGCGGCACAGCCAGTGGCGTCGGCCGCGACTGATCGGTGTGGCGCATGACTGTCAGCGGCTCGATCAGATCGAACCTCGCCCCTGGGACATCCCGCTCGATGCCATCCTCACCGAATCCCGTCTCTACAACGAAAAACCGGAGGACAATCCGTGAATCAAGACGATCTGAAAAAACAAGCCGCTGAGGCCGCGCTCGACTATGTCGAGAGTGGTGTGATCGGCGTTGGTACCGGCTCGACCGTGAATCATTTCATCGATGCCCTGGCGAGCGTCAAGCATCGGATCGAGGGCGCTGTTTCCAGCTCCGAGGTCTCAAGCGAGCGTCTTAAGCGCCACGGTATCCAGGTCTTCGATCTCAATGCCGTGGGCGAGCTGGCGCTCTATGTCGACGGGGCCGACGAGTCCAATGGACAGCTTGAGCTCATCAAGGGCGGTGGCGGAGCGCTGACGCGCGAGAAGATCGTCGCGGCGGCCAGTCGGACGTTCGTCTGTATCGCCGATGAGAGCAAGCTGGTCGAGGTGCTCGGTGGTTTCCCGCTGCCGGTCGAGGTCATTCCGATGGCGCGTAGCTATGTGGCGCGCGAACTGGTCCAACTCGGCGGTACACCGGTCTGGCGCGAGGGCTTCGTGACCGACAACGGCAATCTCATTCTGGATGTCCAGAACCTGGAGATCACGGATCCCAAGGGGCTGGAACAGCGGATCAACACTATCGCTGGCGTGGTCACGGTCGGCATCTTTGCCTGGCGTCCGGCGGATGTGCTGATTCTGGGGTCGGCGCAGGGTCCGAGGACGATCAAGCCCTGAGCGCGCGGGGGAGGGGCGTCGTAAGCGTGTTTTGCGGCCGATGACGTCCAAAAGAAAACGGGATCCCTAGGGATCCCGTTTTTGCTTCACGCCACTTCGAGCCGAGGCTTAGAAGTTGTGGATCATGCCCACCGAGAAGCCGTCCCAATCCGAGAACGAACGATCGTCGTCGACCTGGGTGTAGACCATATAGGCCTTGGTGCGCTTGCTCAGGTTGTGATCGAAGGCGATGGCCCAGGTGTAGTAATCACCCTCAAGGCTGTCGCGGAGATCGTTGGCGGAGTTGATTTCTTCAAAGCGGCCATCACGATCGCCACTGCCGTACATGGCCTTGACCATGTTGTTGCCGAAGGAGTAGCCGGCCTGGATCTGCCACAGTTTCAGCTTCTCGGTACCCAACGCGCTGAGCTGGCCCTCGACGCGGTTGGACTGTTCCTCATAGATACCGGTCAGCGTGAAGCCATTCCAGTCCATCAGGCCCAGGCCGAGACGCCACTTGGTGTAGTCGTCATTGACATACAGCGGCGAAAAATCGTCGTTGCTGGTCTGCGTATTCATGTACAGCTCATTGCTGAGCGATTCATAGGCCAGCGAGGCGTAGAACGGACCATTGCTGTAGATACCAGCGATGGAGAAGGCGTCGGCGATACTGTCGGAGTTGAGGTTCAGCTCATCGATTACGGTCGAGCCGCCACCGGAGTGAATCGCGGCGGCGAGCTGGAAGCCGCTCAGGCTCGGGCTGACATAGGCGATGGCGTTGTCGGCACGGACGTCGTCGAAGCGAACGGTGCCGTTGTAGTCAGCCATGGTGTCGGCGAACAGATCGAGCTTGGCGGTCGAGGTCTTGTACGGGGTGTCGTTACGGCCAACAACGAAGGTACCCCAGCCGCCGGTCAGACCGACGAAGCTGTTACGCATGGTGATGAAGTCGTCGCCACCGGAGGCCGCGTTACCGCGCACGCTTTCCTCAGTCATCTTGATGCCGAACTCGACCTGATAGATGGCCTTCATGCCATTGCCCAGATCCTCGGAACCCTTGAGGCCGATACGGTTTGCAGTGCCTTCACCGGGGATGGCGGCGCCACCGTTGAGGCCCCAACCCTGGAAGCCTTCCTCGACATCCGCCCAGTCGATCGACATGTGCAGCTTGCCGTACAGAATGGCTTCAGCCATCGCGGCGGTCGGAGCAACCATCGCGGCGGCAACCGCCATGCTCAGAAGTTTCTTGTTCATGCTGTTCTCCGCTGTTGTGAATTTGTCAGTTTGACTGCAGAAATCGAGCGCAATCATGCTTTGCGCTGTGAACTATAGAGTACGAAATGGCGTTTTGCAACAGATTGGGCGAAAAAAGACACACTGACAACAGATGTCTCTTTTTTGCAGCACTCTTTGGACTTGGTCGAGCCGGGGATGCATCGAGTCCAGTCGGGCGCTTTCACATCCATTTGATCCGTATCCGCAACTAGGCTTCAAAATCGTGCGGTGGGCGCTTATAGTGAATCAGGAGCATCTTAGCGCCAAGGCGCTCAAGATGCCACAAAGACAGGTTCGACGTCACCAGGCAGCGGTTAGACATGACGGGTGACGGCGATCGCCAGGGCAGGTTTGGATGCCAATGACCCGCGTCCCATTGGCTGTTCTGGGATCTCGTGTCTGTTGTATGGGACGCACAGATTGCGCTCAATCCCGAGCCTTGATATTCACCGTCCAAATCCACCATTCCGTATCGGAGCCGCTAGATATCGTCAACTACCCCGCCCTGAAGGGCGGAGCTTGTGAGAGCAAGCTGGGTTGACCAGCCTCAGTCCGCCTGACCAGGAGGGTCGAAAGGGGCTACGTATGCAACAGGTCGCTAAGACTCACCGGCGGATGCTTCCTCAGTCCGCCGCTCTGAAAGGTCGAGATCATGCAGGCGAAAGGTAAAGCGCCGAAGGTTTTGATCGCCGCGCCAGCGGGAGCCGGTTGCACACATTGGCGAGGGGAGCGTGTGGCGTCGTGAGACGCCGCACCGTCACCAGGCCCTTACGGGCAGAGCCTCACGGCCCGGCAGGTGGAAAGCCTGCACCTGTTTCCGGTGGCTGCACAGTCGTAGCCGCTATCCCTCCCCGCCCTGAAGGACGGGGTTTCTCGCGGAGGAACTGATGAGACCTTCCCAACGTCGCCCCGACGAGGCGCGTCCGATTCGCTTCACGCGCGGTTTCACCCGTCATGCCGAGGGCTCGGTCCTCGTCGAGTTCGGCGACACGCGCGTACTCTGCACCGCCAGCGTCGAGCCGCGCGTGCCGCCCTTTCTGAAAGGCAAGGGCCAGGGCTGGATCACCGCCGAATATGGAATGCTGCCGCGCGCGACCGGCGAGCGTATGCCGCGTGAGGCCGCGCGTGGCAAGCAGGGTGGACGGACTCTGGAGATCCAGCGCCTGATCGGCCGTGCCCTGCGGGCGGCTGTCGATCTGAAGGCACTCGGCGAGCGCACCATTACGTTCGATTGCGATGTGCTTCAGGCGGATGGCGGCACCCGTACCGCGGCCATCACCGGTGCCTGGGTCGCACTGCGCGAAGCCATCGACCGTCTGCTCGCCAGCGGCGAACTCAAACGCGATCCGATCACGACCCAGATCGCCGCTGTTTCGGTGGGCGTCTATCAAGGCGTGCCTGTGCTCGATCTCGACTATGCCGAGGATTCAGTCGCTGAGACCGATATGAATCTGGTGATGGATGGCGAGGGGCGTTTCATCGAGGTCCAGGGCACTGCCGAGGGGCATCCCTTCACCCGCGCCGAACTCGATGCGCTGCTGGAACTGGGCGCGACGGGTATCGGCGCCATCCAGGTCGCACAACGCGCCGCCCTGGAGTCCTGAGGCACTTCGATGACGCAATCCCATCTCAATGCGACCATCGTCCTGGCCAGCAATAACGCCGGCAAGGTTCGCGAAATCGAACGCGTGCTGGCCGAGGCTCGAATCCATATTCGCCCTCAGAGCGAATACGGCGTCCCCGAGGTCGAAGAGACCGGCCTGACCTTCGTCGAGAACGCTATCCTCAAAGCGCGCCATGCCGCGCATCACAGCGGCTTGCCGGCCATCGCCGATGACTCGGGGCTGGAAGTCGACGCACTGCGTGGCGCGCCTGGGATCTACTCGGCACGCTATGCCGGTCCGGGTGCCACGGACGCGGCCAATCTGCGCAAACTGCTCGTGGATCTCACGGACGTGCCCGAGACCGAGCGCACGGCGCGCTTCCAATGTGTGCTGGTCTATCTGCGCCATGCCGAGGATCCGACGCCGCTGATCTGTCAGGGCACCTGGGAAGGGCGTATCCTGTTCGAGCCGCGCGGGAGCAATGGCTTCGGCTATGATCCAATCTTTCTGGTTCCGAGCCAGGGATGCAGCTCAGCGGAGCTCGACCCTGACACCAAGAATCAGCTCAGTCATCGCGGTCAGGCGTTACGACGCGTCCAGGAGATGTTTGCATCATGATCCCTGAGCAGATCGCCCGGCATCGCCATCAGGTGCTCGCACGCATCCAGGCGGCGACTGAGCGCGCGGGCCGGCCAGCAGGCTCAGTCGCTCTGATCGCGGTGAGCAAGAAACAACCGCCCGCGGCCATCCGCGCCGCTCATGCCGCCGGTCAACGCGCCTTCGGTGAGAGCTATTTGCAGGAGGCGCTCGACAAACAGGCGCTGCTGGCGGATCTCGACGACATCGAGTGGCATTTCATCGGCCGCCTCCAGTCCAATAAGACACGCCAAATCGCGGCGCATTTCGACTGGGTGCATGGTCTGGCCGATGCCACCCATGCCCGGCGTCTGAGCGAACAGCGCCCGGCGAGTCGTCGGCCCCTGAACGTCTGTCTTCAGCTCAATCTGAGCGGCGAGTCGAGTAAAGGCGGTGTCGCGCCCGAGGACGTCAGTGCGTTGCTCGCTCAGTGCGCCGAGCTTCCGGGCCTGCGCGTGCGCGGACTCATGACGTTGCCCGCGCCGTCCGAGGACGAAGCCGAACAGCGCCGACCGTTCCGTGAACTCCGCGAATGGCGCGACCGGCTCGCGACGCCTGAATGTCCGCTCGACGTGCTTTCGATGGGCATGTCCGACGACCTGGAAGCGGCGATCCTGGAAGGCGCGACCCAGGTGCGCATCGGCACAGCGGTCTTCGGCGCACGTCCCACCAACTGATGAGGGGCAAGAATTGCCGTACAATGCCCCATCGCTCGTCACACTGAATCTATCGCGATTGCAATGACTACAGCCAACATTCGCTTCATCGGTGGCGGCAACATGGCCACCAGTCTGATCGCCGGTCTGATCGCCGATGGCTATGCGCCGCACGCCATCCAGGTTTCTGACCCAAGTCCCGAACGGCGTCAATCCCTGCAAGCCAGTCTCGGCGTGCGCGCGCTTGCCAGTAACGCCGAGGCGCTTGCCGAGGCCGAGACCCTGGTGCTCTGCATCAAGCCGCAACTGGCCGCTGCGGTCTGCGCCGAGCTTGCGCCGCTACTGGCCAATCACCGGCCGCTGATCGTCTCAGTGATGGCCGGCGTGCCCGAGCAGACCATTCAGCGCTGGCTCGGCGCGCCCCTGCCGATCGTGCGCGCCATGCCCAACACCCCGGCGATGGTGCAGACCGGTGCCATTGGACTGCACGCCAGTCCCGAGGTCGACACCGAAGGCCGCAACCGCGCCGAGACCATCCTGCGCGCGGTTGGACTGGTGCGCTGGGTCGATGAGGAAGCGCAGATCGACGCGGTCACGGCTATCTCGGGCAGCGGGCCGGCCTATTTCTTCCTGTTCATGGAGGCGCTGGAGCAGGCGGCGATCGAGCTGGGCCTCGACGGCGAGACGGCGCGCCTGCTGACCATCCAGACCGCGCTCGGTGCGGCCAAGATGGCCATGGAGAGCGACGCCCCGCCGTCGCGTCTGCGCGAGCAGGTCACCTCGCCCGGTGGGACCACCGAACGCGCGCTGGCCGTCTTCGACGAGGCCGATCTGCGCGCCCTGGTCGAGCGGGCCGCGCGCGCCGCGCGTGATCGAGCGGTCGAGCTGTCGAAAACACTCTCGGAGGCGCCATGACCGGTTCTTATCTGCTCGATCCGCTGGTCTTTCTGATCCAGACCCTGTTCGGACTCTATATCGCCGTGGTCGCGATCCGCTTTCTGCTGCAATGGGTGCGGGCCGATTTCTACAATCCGCTCTCGCAGTTCGTGGTGCGGATCACCACGCCGGTGCTGCGTCCGCTGCGTCGGGTCATTCCCGGCTATGGCGGATTGGATCTGGCGGCGCTGGTGCTGATCTGGCTGCTGTCGGCGGTCGAGCTGGGGCTGATGGCGCTGGTCGTGGGGCTGGATCGCTCGCTGTTCGGTGCCTTCGCCTGGGCCATTCCGAGCATGGTCGAACTCTTCATCAACATCCTGCTGTTCTCGGTGCTGATCCGGGTCATCCTGAGCTGGGTCAATCCCGATCCCTACAATCCGGCGACCGCCCTGCTGGATCGACTGACCGCGCCCGTGATGCGACCGGCGCAGCGGGTCATTCGTCCCATCGGTGGTATCGATCTTTCGCCGATGCTGGTCATGATGGGTCTGGTGCTGCTCAACATGCTGCTGATCCCGCCGCTCAAATGGCTGGTCGCCAGCCCTTTCTGAGCGGTCGACGGTCACGATGAGCTGGTACCGCTGGGACGGCGAGGATCTGGAACTGCGGCTGCGCGTGCAGCCGCGCGCACCCAAGGACGCCTTCCTCGAACCCGACCCCGGCGGCGACTACTACCGGGTACGGCTCAAGGCACCGCCGGTCGAGGGCAAGGGCAATCAGGCCCTGCGACGCTTCATCGCCGATGCCTTCGGGGTCTCGCTGTCCAAGGTCGAGATCCTGAGCGGCGAGCAGGCACGCTACAAGCGACTGCGTATCCAGCGCCCGCGCCTGCTACCGCTGCCGGTCGGAACCCCGACATGCGCCAACTGAATCTGCTCAGCTATAACGTCCAGGCCGGTATCGAGTCGCGTCAATACAGCGACTATTTCGTCCATAGCTGGAAACATCTGCTGCCCCATCCCGAGCGCCTGATCAACCTGGCGCGCATCGCGCCATTGCTGCGTCAGTTCGATGTCGTCGGGCTGCAAGAGGTCGATGCCGGCAGTCTGCGCAGTTCCTATATCGATCAGACCCAGTATCTGGCCGCTCAGGGCGCGTTTCCGCACTGGTATCGCCAGATCAACCGCAATCTGGCCCCCTTTGCTCAGCACAGCAACGGACTGCTCGCGCGTCCGCGCCCGACCTGTATCACTGAGCATCGTCTGCCGGGGCTGCCGGGGCGTGGCGTGGTGGTGGCGGAGTTCGTGCTCGATGACGGCGAGGTCCTGGCCATCGGTATCGTCCATCTGGCGCTCGGCTGGAATGCGCGCCGGCGTCAACTGGATTATCTGAGCCAGCTCGCGCACACCTATCCCTATCTGGTGCTGATGGGTGACTTCAACTGCGGCTGTGACTCCAGGCAACTGCGCAACATGGTCAGTCGTTCCGGAATGAGCGGACTGGACTGCGAGCTCAAGACCTTCCCGAGCTGGCGCCCGCGCCACAATCTCGACCACATCCTGGTCTCAAGCCCGATCACCGTCGTCTCGGCGCGCGTGGTCGACTATGCGCTCTCGGATCATCTGCCCATCAGCATGTGCATCGAATTGCCCGAGGGCGTGTGCTTGGCCGAATCCCCGGTCTCTGCCACAGCGGCGAGTCGTTAGCGCGGTCTCAAATGGGCTTGGCCCCGCGCAGATGATGATTGACCGCCAGCCAGCTGCCGATGAATCCGAGCAGAATACTGGCGCCGAGCATGGAGCCGGTATCGGCAAACCCCAGCCCCGAGAGTCTGAATTCGCTGTGATACAGCGAAGCCAGTCGTGAAACTGAACCCTGGAGCACCAGAATCGACAGGCTCACCAGCAGCCAGGCCGACAGTCCTCCCAGCAGTCCGTACCAGGCGCCCGTATAGAGAAAGGGGCGGCGGATGAACGCCGCCGTAGCGCCGACCAGCTCCATGATTTCGATTTCGATGCGCCGGTTGAGGATTTCGAGCCGGATCGTGTTGCCCACGATCAGCAAGACGCCGATGCCAAGCAGCGCCCCGAGCAGCAGCGCGATGATTTGCACCAGATCCAGGATCGCCTGCAAGCGCTGTAGCCAGAGCGTATCCATGCGCGCGAAATCCGCCTCAGGCAGATCCAGCAGACGCTCTTGCAAGGCTTGCAGATGATCCGGGCTGGCGTACTCGGGGACGGGATAGATGGCCAGCACGTTCGGCAGCGGATTCTCGGTGATCCGGTCGAGCGCGTCCTCGAAGCCGCCCAGATCGCGAAACTCGGCCAGTGCCTGATCGGGCGTGATCAGACTGATGTTCGCAATCTCCTCCCAGCTTTTGAGCTGATCGGCCAGGTTGGTGGCCTGCTGGTCGGCGACCTTGAGGTCGAGGAAGAGCGAAATCGCCGCCGTCTGATCCCAGCCGCCGGCCATGGCGCGCAGATTCTCGCTCAGCACATAGAGCGCGGCCGGCAGGGCGAGCGAGATGCCGATCACGGCCACGGTCATGATGGAGGGCAGGGGGTTGGCGCGCAGACGACCGAGTGTTTCGATGAGTGTCTGTAGATGCTGGTTGAACCAGATTCCGGGGCGCTCAAGGAACTTGGGGCCTCGGGCGCGCGGCGGGCGGGGCGCGCGAACAGAACGTTGGAGGCGTCTTCGACTCATGCTTACCAGGCTCCCGTATCGCTGACGAGTCGCCCCGCGTCCAGGGTGAGCGTGCGGTGTTGGCGGCTGTTGACCAGCTCGAAATCATGGGTGGCGATCAGCAGTGTCACGCCGACATATTTGAAACGCTCGAACAGCTCAAAGATCTCGCGCGAGAGATCCGGGTCGAGGTTTCCGGTCGGTTCGTCGGCCAGCAGCACAGGCGGACGCCCGACCAGAGCGCGCGCAATGCCGACACGCTGCTGCTCACCGCCCGAGAGGGCGAGCGGTGTGGCGCGCGCGCGCGCCAGCAGTCCGACCTGATCGAGTGCCGCGCGTACCCGGCGCTCGATCTCCTTGGAGTGGATGCCGGTGACGACCAGCGGCAGGGCGACATTGTCGAAGACGGTGCGGTCTGACAGCAGGCGATGATCCTGGAAGATCATGCCGACCTGACGGCGATGATGCGGGATGTCACGGCGCGGCAGGGTGCCGAGATTGCGTCCGTTGACCAGCACCTGTCCGCGCGAGGGGCGTTCGAGCAGACCGATCAGGCGCAACAGCGTGCTCTTGCCGGCGCCCGAGTGTCCGGTCAGAAAGACCATCTCGCCGGTTTGGATTTCGAAGTCGATGGCGGACAGTGCGTCGCCACGTTCGGGATAACGCTTGAAGACGTTTTGAAAGCGGATCACCGTTGCTTACAACTCCTCGCAGGGTTGGCCGCCGATCCCGGCTGAAGCCGGAGATGGCGCGTACCGCCCGTCTAGCCGAGCAGGGCCTCGACGAACTCGTCGGGGTCGAAGGGCCGCAGATCCTCGATCGACTCGCCCACGCCGATGAAGCGGATCGGCACGCGCAGCCGCTCGGCGATGGCGAACAGGATACCGCCCTTGGCCGTACCGTCGAGCTTGGTGAGCGTGATGCCGGTCAGGCCCACGGCGCGATGGAAGTGCTCGGCCTGATTGAGCGCGTTCTGGCCCGTGGTGGCGTCGACCACCAGCATCACCTCGTGCGGGGCTTCGGGGTCGAGCTTCTTGAGCACACGCGCGACCTTGGACAGCTCATCCATGAGATTGCTCTTGGTGTGCAGGCGCCCGGCGGTGTCGGCGATCAGCACATCAGCCCCGCGCGCCATGGCGGCTTGCAGGGCGTCGAAGATCACCGAGGCTGAGTCCGCCCCCGTGTGCTGAGCGACGACCGGCACGCCGTTGCGCTCGCCCCAGGTCTCCAGTTGCTCGACAGCCGCGGCGCGAAAGGTGTCGCCGGCGGCGAGCATGACGCTGTTGCCTTCGTCTTGCAGGCGACGGGCGAGCTTGCCGATGGTGGTGGTCTTGCCGGCGCCGTTGACGCCGACCATGAGGACGACCTGCGGCTTACCGGGCGCAGGTTGCCTGACCGGCCCGTCGACAGCGCGCAGGATTTCACGCAGATCCTCCTTGAGTGCCGCGAGCAGTGCTTCGGGGTCGGTGAGTTTCTTGCGCTTCACCCGCTCGGTGAGGTCCGCGATGAGTCGCGTGCTGGTCTCGATACCGACGTCGGCGGTGATGAGCAGGGTTTCGAGTTCTTCGAGCAGCTCATCGTCGATGCGCTGGCGCCCGCGCAGCAGGCTCCCGAGTCCGCCGCCGAGCTGGGTGCGCGATTTGGCGAGGCGATCGCGCAGACGTGCAAGTGCGCTGCGTTTGGAGGCGATCTCCGCTTCGGGGCTGGACTCGACCTTGGGTGGGGGACTGACGACGGTCGACGGCGCAACCGGCTCGGGAGTCTGGGCAGGTTCCTTGGCCGCCACAGGCTCAGACGATGCCGGTCGAGTCTTCGGCGGCGACGGTTCGCGCGCGGGTTCGGCTGCGACAGAGGCCGATGCCGGCTCAGGCTCAGCGACTGCCGGCTTGTTCGAGCGAAAGAGCTTGCCGAACCAGGGCTTCTTGGGGGCTTCAGCACTACTGGAATCCGGCTGTTGTGCCGTGCTTTCGCTCGGATCGGCCGGCGGCATCGACGGTTCGCGGTTGTCGATCGAACGAGGTTCGGAAGGGGCTGTGGGTTGGTGTTTCTTTCCGAAACCGAACATAAGGCAGGTTTTCGCGATTGAGGGTGATCGGGAGCGGTAATGCTAACAGATCACCCCCCGGATCGCTGTCGGATCAGCCTTGATCGAGCAGGATCAATCGAAGGACACAGATGCGCGCAGATCGTCGCTGAACAAGGCTCGGCGCGGCTCGAACTGATAACGCAATAAGAGCATGATTCCGCCTTGTTCGAAATCGGGGCTATGATCGATGAAAGCGCTCCCGCTCAACTGCCAGTGTGGACTCAGGCGCCAGGCGCCCTCGAGTACGAACCCAGCGGCCAGGCCGCTGTTATCTTGGCTCGGGTAGTATCGCCCATCCGGAGAGAGTGGGAACCAGGGGCTGGAGTCCTGCTCTTGGCGGCGCCAACCAGTGTGCAGGGTGCCTCTAAGTAGCCAAGGACGCGCTTCCTCGGTCTGAAAGTTCAACGACAATCCAACCCCTATATCGCGCTGTGGACTGTAGTAACCGCCATGACCATAGGTGAAGTGGCTGAGGTTACGATCGAAGTGACGATAGTCGATAAAAGGCCCCAGGTTGATGTAGTCGAAACCTGGTTGCGCCAGGTCGTATCCGAGCGAGACACGGCTCGCGAAGCCATGGTTGTTGGCGACTTCATGCCCAGTGTAGGCGTGGGCTTGCAGCGACCCGGCGATCACCCAGGTTGGTGTCAGGATACGCCAGCCTTGGAGCGAGACGCCGCGACGATGGACCTGGCCCCAAGTGTCTCCAGTGTAGGGATCGCGCAGTCCAGTGTAGGACAGCAGACTTTCACGCACGGGACTCTGTTCGAGCTTGGCCGACCAGGAGCCACCTCTGCCGGCCTGGGATAGGGTCAGTGATCCATTGGGGCTAGGGGGCAGCTCGCCTTGAGTCGGCGTCAAGCCCAGCACGGCCGTCCAGCTGAGTCGGTCTTCGCGGCCTATCTGGATTTCCGGTCTCAATCCGTTATCTAGTGTCGTCGTGGGTGCAAACGGATAAGGCGCTGCTAGATCCGCTGTGGGCGAACCGACAAGGCGTCCGGGCGCCAGCGTGCCGGCGTCCAGATTCACACGCTCGATCCGAGCCTGAACGCTGACCGCGCCATGGCGATACTCTTGGATCAGGATTGGCAAACGCCAGTCTCTCAGCCGCGCCATGCCGGATTCGCCCGAACGCCAGCTCAGGCTCATGCCGGTCAGCAAGCTATGACTGTCGATCCCGGTCAGGTCGGTGAAGGATTCCGGGGCTTGATGCCAGGCATTGACGAAGCGCTTGGTATCATAGTCTTCGCGCGCGCGTCCTTGACGCCAGAGCCGGTTCAAAGGCCCGTCATCCTGCTTGGCCAGGTCCGCCAATTCAGACTGAGCACCTAATCGTCCCAGACTCAAGGTCAGGCCGCGCGCGTTGTTTTCATCCCGTTGCTCGCGATACAGGGATTGGAAACGACTGGCCGCCTCGCGCCAGTGCTCGCGCTTAAAGTCGTTCCACGCCATCAACTGTTGGGTGGCTCGATCGGTCGCATCAAGAGCGAGCGCGACGTCCAGGAGACGGCCGGTGGTTTCATAGTCACCCTGTTCATGCCGATCCGCAGCGGTCGCTCGCAGAACATCCATCGCCGTTTGGCGGAGACTTGGCCAGCGCGCGACCAGGGGTGCAGCGATCGCTATCAGTTCGTCGTCACGCCCCAGCTGTCCCAGGGCCAATAATTCTCCTCGCGCCGCCTCCGCATTTGGGCGCCAGGTCGAGGATCGGCGGAAGTCGGCAAGTGCTTGCTCGACTTGGCCGGCTCCGAGCCGAATCCAAGCCAGTAGCATCAAGCGATCGACATCGCGCGTTTTCTGGATGCGCGCTTCCCAAGGTGCCAGGCGTTCTAGCGCGGACTCACTGCGGCCTTGGCGCTGCAGACGGGCCGCCGCGGCGACGTCTCGTTCATAGGCCAGTGTACGGCGTTGTCGCGGTGTCAGTGCAGGCTTGGAGACGGGCGCCGCTGTGCGCTGTGACGGTTGCGGCCGGGCCGCGAGTTGCAAATGATGTCGCAGCCAGTGCAGCAGATCGGTCGGCGGCTCCCAGACGGGATCTTCGCGACGCAAGCGCTCGATCTCGCGATTCAGTTCAGCGTAGCGAGCTTCATTGAGCAGTGCCCACAGATAGGGTTCCGCACGTCGGCCCGCTGAATAGAACCGCTCTTGTGGAAGCCTCTCGGCAGCCGGCCAGACGATGGGCGGCGAGTCGGAGTCCGATGGTTCCGGGGCATCAATGAGCTGGGGTGACGACGTCGTTCGTTGAACCGAGGTTTCAGGGACCACCTGCGCCGGGCGTTTCTGGCTCTCGATGATCTCTCCCTGAGTCTGACGCTGATCCTCCAGCAGCGTTTCCTGAGCGGCCTGTACCGAGGCAATCCCCAGCAACAGCCCGCCTAGTGGAATCAGGCGAATCGGTGAGACAGCGTTTGGCATGGGATCGAACCGCTCATTTGGCGAGGATCAGGATTCGGAGGTTCGACACCAGGTATCGAGCGCGACCTCCAACAGCAGCGCGAGTACGGCGCCATAGTAGTCGTGCTCGCCCTGGAGGTCGGGCAGGCGCAGCACATGGGCGGCGTCATCGGAACCGACGAACTCAGTCAATGCCATCAGCGAACGGATACCCTGAGGGGCAGCATGCGGACTGGGTGCATTATTGGTGAGATCGACCCAGTCGGGCTGCTTGGATGTATAACCGAAGTGCCGCCAATACTGGATGAAGGGCGCGAGGCGTTCGTTGTCATCCAGGCCACCCCAGACCAGATACAGCGGCACACGAATCGCGTCATAGCCAAAACGGGGCGCGAAATCCTGTGGGAAGGTCAGGGTGTCGTCCTTGAGTGCGATCCAGTCTGGCGGCAAACCCCAACGCCCGAAACGGGCCTGATCCAGTAGATTCCGGCCACTCTCGATCAGCCTCGACCAGACGGGTTGATCCGGTTCGAGCCGCGCGAGCTCTTGCAGGGCGGGAAACACCCAATAGGAAGGGTTCAGGATCAGGCCATCGTCGCGCTCGAAGCCCACCGCGCCAGGCAAGAGGAGTGGACCCAAGGAACTCTCGCGCAGCAGTTGGGAGCGAATCTCGGTGGCAATGGCTTGGGCGCTCTCCCGATAGCTCGGCTCGTTCCAGCGTTCGGCGGCTAGGCTCAGTGACCAAGCGATGAAGAGATCGCCATCTGTGGCGTTGTTGCGATCCTCGATCGGTGGCTCGGCGCCCGGCCGCCAGCGCCAGGCCGCCAGCCAGTCGCCACGGACATAGAGATGATGGCGTGTCCATCTCCAGAGACGCTCGAATGTCTCGCGATCGTCATGGTAAACGGCCAGACGCAGGCCGAATCCCTGACCCTCAGAGTGCGTGATTCCGCCATTTCCCGTATCGATGACGCGGCCATCCGGTTCGATGAAACGCTCCTTGAACAGACGCCAGTTGTCGTCTGCTCGCGATTGCCAGAGGCAACCGGGCGCGGCCATGGCTGTCGTGGCCATGCAGACCAGAATGATCAGGGCGGTCAGGAGACGATTAGTTGTCTTCATGATGGATCAGTGGATGATGACGGCGTCTGAATCGACGCATGAGTATCAGCAACAGCAAGGCCAGTAAGGCGGCCAGACCCAACAGAAGTGCCTGCAGAGCCTGTGGATAGTGGCCGAACAGATAAGACAATCGCGCTTCGGTTGGTCCCTCTCCGATAATGAACGTTTGGCGTGCCGGTTGCCAGCGTAGCTCGTCGGGTTTGTCATTCCATAGAACGAGTGATCCGCGCACATTGAACCAGTACTCGGGTTGGACGATCTGAGTCGCCCGCTCCAGAAGCCGCTGCGGTTCAGTCGCCGATAACAGGAGTACCGAGCGTCCTGTCTGGGTCGGAGACTCGAAGGCCATGAGTAATCCCAGGCGCCCCAAGGGGTGGCCCGCATAGGTCACATGGCTTTCGAACTCCCTTGGTTCAGCCGGTCGTGCTGTGAACCATCCCTGTAGGATCGCCAGGGGGCTTTCCCACCAGGCGAGCGCAGTCTCGGGTTCGGTGAGTACCCGTAAGGTCGTGTAGTCGATCCGGCTGGTTTTCTCCCCCAAGTACAGGGGGGCGGCGTCTCTCAAGACTGGGTCCAGATCGTTCAATACACCGACCACGATCGATTCGCGACCCTCGGTATCGGGAGCGGTTCCAAGTCGCGCCCGATGCAGGGGCACGCCATTGATCTGAGCGAGTCGCGCCAGCAACGTCCAGGCCGCACCAGCGGCCTCCCGAGAGCCACTGACGACCTGTACGGCCAGGTCACGGCCTTGTAGATCACGTATCCAGGGGAAACCCGACTGTACCAGTAGCGCCAGGTCGGGGAGTCGACTGAATTGTGTCATGAATGGAAGCTGGAGCGCCGAGTCCCCATAGACCGTCATCAACAAATTTTCGCCTTGGCGCAATTGGCAGCGATCCGTCTTCAGCGGCACCAGCATGGGGACGAGTTCGAGCCGATTTGGACCGGCACGTAACAGGCTGCTTGGAATGCGTAGCCTGTAGTCGTAGAGGCTCGCGCCGACTGGATCATCGAGCGGAATGCCCCGAACGAAGACACCATTGACGAGCAGGTTAAGCACGGAGTCGCCTCTGAAAGCCGCACCATAGCTGAAGTTCAGGCTGAGAATCGCGTCCTCCGAACCCATAATGTGGAAGTCCGGTTGAATCCAAAAATCCAGTCGAAGATGGCGCTGGACAGCGCTGACCTGAGTGCCTGAGCCGGAGAAACCGGGATCCGTGAACCAACTCGCGGGCGCAAGCGGGCTGACCAGCGTTGTGGTCGATGCTCCCAAGTCCATGAAACGTGCTTTGACTCCGCCTGGTAGGAGGCCGGGTCCACTGTTGGCTGGGATGTCCGGCGGTATCAGATCGCTCACCAAAACCTGCGCTCGATCGGGAAATGGGGTCTCCATAAATGCCAGTGTCGTGGCGGCGCGCTCGACCTCTTGTGCATCGCGTCCCGAGACGATCAGTAGGGCGCGCGTGTCGTCGTTAGGCTGTGCAAACAGCGCCAGATAACCGTCGGTGACGCTCGATGCCCACTCGGCACCCAATATGGGGCGCAGCTGATCGCGAGTGCCGATCAGGATGGCATCACGATCGAGTAGATCGGAAGCGTTCAGCGCGGCAAAACGCCGTTGAGATCCGTCCTGAGCCGTACCCAGGGTCAAGGGGGCGGATTCGACGGTTGGAGGCACGAAGCCCAGATGGATCGCAATGGCTTGGGCGACCAAGGCTCCCCAGGTCAACTGTGCATCGTCCAGGGCGGCATTCTGAGACGGGGGCATCAGGATGCGCCAGGGTTCCTTGTTCCAGAGACGTGCATCGAAGAGTTCTTCGAGTGCCGACAGGCTGGTGTTCAGCGAACGAGGCTCATAGTCCAGATGCAGGCGTGAACCCTGGGTGTCGATCTGCGTCCAGAGTTCGGGTGCGCCCGGATCCTCGCAGTCTTCGACCAGCGTATGCTGGGCGACGGCAAAGACGAGCTGATTGTAGCCAACTCGCAGCAAATCGAGCGGCAGACGGATCTGGGCACGCCCTTCCGGGCGCTCTGGATCCAACCTCAGCTGGGCGATGATGAGGCCGTTGAGTTCGACGCGCAGTTGAGAGTGCGCCTGCAACAGGTTCACCGAATTGCGGTAGACCAGATCGAGTCGGAGTTCACGGGGTTCCCAGCGTGCCGGCAATGGGATATCGAAGTTGATCTGGGCGCGGCTGCCCAGCAGTCGCGCATCCTTGAAGGCATCCGTGAAGCTCGCCAGTGAGCGCTCGATGCGACGGGTTCCTGCTGCACTGGCGGCATTCGTCCCGTCGCCTGCCTCCGTCGTCGATTCGTCGAGCACGGCCTCGGTGGTGGCTTGAGCGATACCAAGACTCGGGGTGAGCAAGACCATCGTCAGTAACAGGCTCAGAAATGCATGTTGGTTCGGTATCGACCGGGCGCGGTCGCGCCTGGAGTGGAAGTTGGCATATTTCATCGAATGACTCTCGAACCAAACGGGAAGTGTGTCCGCATCCAGATCAGCACTGCTTGCCATCTCAGGCGCAGGTGGTCACCGAGATAACGGAACATAAGCGCAAACAAAAAGACGAGCGGTTTGAGTACACCAACACGTCGATTACGCTGACGCAGCATGTCGCGCCAGCGTTCACTGCCGGAATAGGCCAGCGACACGATCGCCTGGCAATCATCGAGCGTGGGTGCGACCAGCAGCAATCCGAGTTGCGCCGTCTCGGCATGCGCGCGGATGTTTTGGAGTCTGACCGCTATGCGACCAGTTTTGATGCTTGTACCTTGCAGACGCACCCAGTCGGGTGGGTGTCGGCGCAGCCACTCGGCGTCTTCCGCTTTGATGATCAAGCCGATACCCGTGACTGACAGATCCTCCGTCTCGCCTTCGATGAGGCGCCCAGCTGCCTGAATCTGTGCTGGATAACGACAGGGGATGCGTACCGCAACCCGGCGCTGTTGCCGTTCGACCAGGGCCCCTAGCGAGCCGAGCAGCATGATCAGATTGATCGAGGCCCAGGTCATGGTCAGTATGACCGTGTCGCGTTCCCAGGGCGATTCGAAATAGCGCCACACGCCGATGGCCAGGCCGATCGTCGTGAGTCCGATCATGCTATAGAGCGGGCGGATCAAGGGTGAGATATGGTCCTGATCCTGGATCTCGCCCTTGGCCGTCACCTCGAACTGGGGATGCCGTGGCGAACGTAAGACCTGAATCAATGGCCTGATCAGAAAAAGCGCTAGCAGTTGTTCATAGAACTCGGAGACAAAGACCCAGCGCGCATTGCCGTAGAGATAATCGGACAGCATGACCACTGACAGCACATGTGGCAGCGCCAGAATCAGGACTTCATTGATCGAAGCATTGTAGATGCCCAGTCCCAGAAACAGATACGCCAAGGGTGCGCAAAGAAAAACGATGCGTGCAAAGGGAAACAACCAGAACAGCATGCTATTGAGATAGGCCAGACGCTGCCACCAGGACAATCCAGGGATACGCAATGGATTGCTCAGGATCAGGATCTGTGTCATGCCTTGCGCCCAGCGTGTACGCTGCTTGACGAAGCTGATGAAGTTCTCCGGCTGTAAGCCGGCGATCATCGGCCTCCATATATAGGCACTGCGATAACCGCGTGCATGTAGCGCGAGCGCCGTTTCGGCATCTTCGGTGATGGTTTGCCCCTTGATTCCACCAATCTCATCGAGATGGCGGCGGCGCAAGACGGCGGCGGCACCACAGAAGAATGACGCATTCCAGAAGTCCATGCCGCGCTGCACGTTGGTGTAGAACATCTCCTGTTCGCTTGGCATCTGCTGGAAGGTTTTAAGGTTTTTCTCGATGGGATCGGGCGTGACGAAGAAATGTGGCGATTGGACGAGGAAGATTCCTGGGTCGCAGATCAGCCACCCAAGGGTATTGGTCAGAATGTCGCGTGTCGGAATATGATCTGCATCGAGTATCAGGATGAATTCGCCCTGGATGTAATCAAGAGCATGATTGAGATTTCCGGCTTTGGCCGATTCATTGCGTTCACGGGTCAGATAGCGAACGCCGAGTTTTGTGCAGAGTTTTTTGAGCCGTCTGTGGCGTTCGCGTGCTTCACGCGCACGCTCTGGATCGGATTGGATTCGCTTGGCTCGAGTCGAGCCGTCGTCGAGTAGATAGATCCGGATTTTATTGGCTGGATAATCGATCCCCAGTGCACCGAGTAGGGTCGTTTCCAGCAATGAGTCGGATTCGTTATAGGTCGGCACCAAGACGTCGACCGTCGGCCAGGTCGAGCGGTCATCAGGCATGGGCAGGATCGGACGGTTGAGCGGATGGATCGATACGAAGGCACCGACCACCATGACGATGAACGCGAACAACTCGGCGCCGTAGAGCAGCAAACCCGCCAAGAGGCTTGCTATGTCCTGTGTCGGTAGGGTGCTGGACGTTCGCCACCAGAAATAGCGGATGCTCAACAGCAGGGCGAGCACGATGAATAGGATGCGCAAAAAGCGACCAAGGTCATCGAACGGCGGGCGACGGTACGCCAGTGGGCGTAACAACAGCAGTGTCAGCAGGATACCGACGGACAGTTGGATTTGAGCAATGTTGTCGACGGGTAAGGCGGCTAGGGCAATGAGTGCGCAGACAATGACAAAAGCGGCTAAACGAAGCATTCGTATAATAGGGACTCGTGCATTGGTAGCTACGAAGCGTTCTGGATCACTGTGATTCCATGACTTACGAGGCGCTTCCCTTGATCGCCATTCTGCGAATTGAGTTGCTGCTTGATAACGATGCAATAGCTATCAGCAGAAGCAGCACTATCGGCGGCTCATCAACGGCAGCCGGTGTCGGTTGTCCTCTAAAGAAATAGTTGTTGATTTGACCTGTAAGCCGGCTCGTGTCTTGGGTGTTTTGGTTCAAGTCCTTGACGATGAAGTTACCATCGATATGCCCGTTGTAGAAGGTTGTCGATGCCAGCGGAGCCAAAATACTACCCTTGATTCCGATGCTGTGAATATTCAGGTTTATTGCATCGACGAAGTTGAACAGGATGCCATTGGTTAGACTGCCATCATGACGTATTCCAGAATTATGGTCATTGTCGGGCAACTGTGTGTCGTTGCTGGATGCTGTATGAAAGAAGCCTGTGTTGAATAGATTTACGTCTGTGCCGAAGACGTTCACCAATGCAAGAGATGTAGCGGGGATGTCGAAAGTGATGCGCTTGTCAGGTGAGGAAAGTGCATCGGCGTTCACATTGAAAATGTTCAGATCATTATTGCCAATGAAGCGGAGATCATAGAGTTCGTTTTCATCGTTACGATTCTCTAGCGTCTGGCCTGTGCTCTCTAGCTTCCCCCAAATACTGGAGCGATTCAAGAGGTCAGCAGTCAGTGCTTCAAAATCAAGAGCGTCGCCCTCGAGTAATTCCCCATTTGTAATGCTTGGATCATGCCCCGAGTAAAAGCCAACGGTTTCGTCAGTATTTGCATCGCCGGCCACCACGGCATTGCCATGCTCAATGCGCGTGTTGCGAATCGTCGCATTGCCACCGACGATCAGATCATTCCTGCTGCCTGACGAATTTTCCAGCAGTAGACCGATCGAAAAATCCTGCATGTAGAGATCGCCTTGAACGGCAAGACGCCCCTCAACATCTGACTGCACGCCCCGCATGCCTCCGAGGACGATGGCGTTGAATTGAGCCGCATCACCAAGGTTGATCGGCATGGCGGATAGCCCAGGCGCCAACAGGAGTAGCGTGGCAAAGATTGCAAACCAACGATGCGAAATCGATTTGTGCATTGGAGTTAAATCCCTGAAACCATCTTACGCTCAAGTATAGCCAAGGCTGTGATTGGCGGCAGACATGGCTCCATCATAGGTTGCAGCAATGTTGACAGTCTATCCGGGAATGCAGCGAAATTCTGCGACATGCCTTGCAACTTTAGTGACCTGGGAAATCCATGCATTTGAAAGCACAAAAAGTGACTTGATGCATGATCTGGCTTCAGGGTTTGTGGGTGCGTGAGTGGCTGGCTGGCTAACCTGTACACTTTTGCCTTCATAAACGACTGACTCGATACCATAGTCAGACTCGTGGCTCTCTTGGGCGGGTATCATATCTCCTGTTCGCGTGTGGCTAGGCGCTGTGTACGGGGAACTCAGGCTCGCCCCAGATGCCCATATACACTCATATAATTCATGGCGTTCAATATTTGGAGTTTCCATTTTGCAACACTTAGTCGCGTTCATGCTACTTTTGTTGACTTTTGGCCCAGCCCTGGCTGCGACCGAGGTCCACGAGCGCCAGCTCGACAACGGACTCAAGATCCTGGTCAAGCCCGATCATCGCGCGCCCATCCTGACCTCACAGGTCTGGTATCGCATCGGGTCGAGCTATGAGTACGGTGGCATCACCGGTGTTTCGCACGTCCTGGAGCACATGATGTTCCAGGGCACCGAGCATCTGGCGCCGGGCGAGTTCTCGCGCATCGTCGCCGAGAACGGTGGCGAGGAGAACGCCTTCACCGGGCGCGATTACACTGCCTACTATCAGAATCTCGCCAGCGATCGGCTGGAGGTCTCCTTCGAGCTGGAGGCGGAGCGGATGCGTCATCTCAAGCTCAGCGAAAAGGAGTTCCTGAAAGAGCTGGAAGTGGTCAAGGAGGAGCGGCGCATGCGCACCGACGACGATCCGCAGTCCCTGACCTATGAACGCTTCAGCGCCACCGCCTATGACGCCTCGCCCTACCGCAATCCGGTGATCGGCTGGCCGGGTGATCTGGAGCAGCTCAGTCTCGAGGACGCGCGCGACTGGTACCGACTCTGGTATGCGCCGAACAATGCCATCCTGGTGGTTGCGGGCGATGTCGAGCCGGATCAGGTCTTCGCCCTGGCCGAGAAGCACTTCGGTCCGCTCGCCGCCGAGACCGTCCGCCCGCCCAAGACCCAGGCGGAGCCGGAGCAGCTCGGCGAAAAGCGTCTGCATGTCAAAGCGCCGGCCAAGGAATCCTATGTGCTGATGGGCTATAAGACGCCCTCGCTGGCCGATGCCGACGCACCCTGGAAACCCTATGCGCTGGAACTGTTGTCCTCTATCCTCGATGGCGGCGACAGCGCGCGTCTCTCACGCGAGCTGGTGCGCGGACGTCAGATCGCTGCCTCGGCGGGTGCCAGTTATCGCGCCTTCGAGCGTCTGCCGGGGCTGTTCCTGTTCGAGGGGGTGCCGGCCAAGGGTCAAACCGCTGAGACGCTCGAAGCCGCTCTGCGCGAACAGATCGCGCGCGTCCAGTCCGAGCCGGTCGAGGCCGCCGAGCTGGAGCGGGTGCGCAATCAGGTCATCGCCGCGAAGGTCTTCGAGCGCGATTCGCTCTTCTATCAGGCGATGCAGATCGGGCTGCTCGAAACCATCGGGCTCGACTGGCGTCTGTCCGACACCTATGTCGACCAGCTCGCCAAGGTCACGCCCGAGCAGATCCAGGCCGTGGCGCGCCAATATCTGACCCCCGAGCGGCTGACGGTCGCCATCCTCGACCCGCAACCGCTGGAATCCAGCGCCCAAACCGCCGCCCGTCCCCAGGCCGGAGGACAGACCCATGTGCATTGAACGACCGTCCGACCGGGTCGAGCGCGCCACGCGCCATCTGAGCGCCTGGCTTGCCGGAACCCTGCTGATCGCCAGCCCGCTGGCGCAGGCCACGCCCGATATCCAGACCTGGAACACCGAGAACGGTACGCGCGTGCTCTTCGTCGCCGCGCCTGAAATTCCGATGGTCGATGCGCGTCTGGTGCTGGCGGCCGGCAGCGCCCGCGATGGTCAGCAGCCAGGTCTGGCCTCGATGACCGCCGACATGCTCAGCGAGGGCGCGGGCGATTGGAACGCGGATGTCATCGCTGATCGGCTCGATGGCGTCGGCGCCATCCTGAGCGCCAGCGCCGATCGCGACATGACCATGATCTCGCTGCGGACCCTGACCCGTCAGCCGGCCTTCGACACCGCTGTCGACACCTTTGCGACCCTGATCGCACGACCGACCTTCGCCCCGGATGCACTGGAGCGCGTGCGCCAGAACCGGCTCATCGCCCTGCGTCAGGACGAGGAGTCACCGCGCAGCGTGGCGCAAAAAGCACTCTATCGCGCCGTCTTCGGCGCCCATCCCTATGCCACAGATCCATCCGGCACGCCTGAGTCGATCGCGACCCTGCCGCGCGAGGCGCTGGTCGACTTCCACGCGCGTCATTATGTCGGCGCCAACGCGGTGCTGGCCCTGGTCGGCGATCTCGACCGTGCCGGCGCTGAGGCCCTGGCCAAGCGACTCGTCGCCGGCCTGCCGAGCGGCGAGCCGGCCGGGCCACTGCCCGAGGTGCCGGCGCTGGCACACGAAAATCTGGAGACGATCGCGTTTCCGTCGAGCCAGACCACGGTGCTGGCCGGACAGCCGGGAATGCGTCGCGGTGATCCGGACTATTTCACGCTCTATGTCGGCAACCACATTCTGGGTGGCAGTGGTCTGGTCTCGATCCTGATGGACGAGATCCGTGAGAAGCGCGGTCTGTCCTACAGCACCTACAGCTATTTCCTGCCGCTCGCCCAGCCCGGCCCCTTCCTCATGTCGCTCCAGACGCGCAACGATCAGGCCAAGCAGGCACTCGCGGTCTTGCTCGACACACTCAAGCGCTTCATCAACCAGGGCCCGACTGAGGCGGAACTGACGGCGGCCAAGAAAAACATCACCGGCGGCTTTCCGCTCAAGATCGCCAGTAACAGCAACATCGTGCAGTATCTGGCCGTGATCGGCTTCTATGATCTGCCGCTCGACTATCTCGACCGCTTCCGCGCGCGTATCGAGGTCGTCACGACCGAGCAGATTCGTGACGCCTTCGCGCGGCGCGTCCATCCGGAGCGGCTGGCCATCGTCACGGTCGGCGCGCCGTCCGACACTTCAGCGGCTGCATCAGCGGCAGCCTCTGAACAGGGGCCGGCGGTCCGTGGCACACCCTAGAGCGCGTCCAGCCAATCAGTTGCGTCTCATCGGCGGCCGCCATCGTGGCCGTCGTCTGAGCTTTCCCGATCAGCCGGGATTGCGCCCGACCCCGGATCGGGTGCGTGAGACGCTGTTCAACTGGGTGGCACCGCTGATCGAGGGCGCGCGCTGTCTGGATCTCTTTGCCGGGAGCGGGGCGCTGGGCTTCGAGGCACTCTCGCGCGGTGCGGGCGACGTGGTGCTGATCGAACGTGCCGCCGCCGTCGCCCGACAGTTGCGCCTCAATGCCGAGCTGCTCGGCGCCGCCAATCTCCAGGTCCATCAGGCCGATGCCCTGGCCTGGCTGGAGACAACACCGGGCACACCCTTCGATCTAGTGTTTCTCGACCCGCCGTTCGCCGAGGATCTGCTGGCGCCGGCCATTGAGCGGCTCGACCGTCATGGCTGGCTGGTGCCCGAGTCGCGGGTCTATCTGGAAGCGCCGGTTCACGTCGGCTTTCCGCCGCTGCCTGAGTCCTGGGAGCTGATCCGTGACAAGACAGCAGGCCAGGTGCGCTATGGCTTGGCCAGCGTCAATCCAGCGTGTCGGTAAGCCCGCGCGGTTTGTGCTATGTTGCGCGCCGGTGGTCTGGTCGGCGGTCTTGGCCGTGGCGCGGCGGACCACCGAGTCGAACCGCCGCCCGTCGGGCACGCCAAAGAGGAGCCAATGCTTGCGCACCGTGGTCTATCCAGGAACCTTCGATCCCATCACCAACGGACACGTGGATCTCATCCATCGTGCAGCACGTCTGTTCGACCGGGTGGTGGTGGCGGTGGCCGCTGATACCGGCAAGACGCCGCTGTTCTCGACCGAGGAGCGCGTGGAGCTGGTACGCAGCAGCATCGCCGATCATGCCAATGTCGAGATCCTGCCCTTCGAGGGTCTGCTCGTGAATTTCGCGCGCGATTTCGGGGTCTCGGTCATCATGCGCGGGCTGCGTGCCGTCTCGGACTTCGAGTACGAGTTCCAGTTGGCGGGGATGAACCGGCGCATGGCGCCCGACATCGAGACGCTCTTTCTGACCCCGGCCGAGCAGTACGCCTATATCTCCTCGTCGCTGGTGCGTGAGATCGCCCGGCTCAAGGGCGACGTCTCGACCTTCGTCACCCCGACGGTACAGGCTGCATTGCGCGCGCGGTTTGGATAAGATCCGCCCGACACACCACCCAACCTGATTTCGAACGAAGCAGAAGGAGTATTCCGATGGCCCTGATGATTACCGATGAGTGTATCAATTGCGATGTGTGCGAGCCTGAGTGCCCCAACGGCGCCATCTCGCAGGGTGACGAGACCTATGTGATCGATCCAGCGCTTTGCACCGAGTGTGTCGGGCACTACGAGACCTCGCAGTGCGTCGAGGTCTGCCCGGTCGACTGCATCATCAAGGATCCCAGTCACGAAGAGAGCGAGGACGAGCTGCGCGCCAAGTACGAGCGCATCACCGGGGAAGGCTGAGTCTGACGGCGGTCAGGATCGCACCTGGAAACGCCCTCCGCCGTGAGGGCGTTTGCATGTGGGTGGCCGTGCGTCGTATTGACCGCATCATGTTGTAATTTCTTGGGTGCCGGGCTTGCTGTCTGCATTCGGCGGACCTATGCTGTATCACCCTTGATTACAGCAACCTGTTTCTTCATGTCCAGGGGGGCGCGTTCTGACCTCCGTCGATGATTCGAGAGACATCGGATAGAGGCGTCAGCCTCTCGACGCCACACAGTCGGTTTGAATCCGGTGCGCGTTCTGTCTTCAGTCCATCCCTCACCCAGCGGAATTCAAGCCATGCTTGCGGCTGAAACTTCGGTCGAGTACTACCTGATACTCGGCCTCGTCATCCTAGCCTTCTGTTCTCTCAATCTGGTCGCCCTGACCCTCGCGCGTCGTTTTCTGCCCAGCCGGCCGCTCACCCAGGCCAGGCTCACCGCGGCGGAGTGTCCGCACGTCCTGGTGCAGCTCCCGCTCTTCAACGAAGGCGAGCTGGTCGAGCGCATCCTGGACGCAGTCATGACGCTCGACTGGCCACGCGACCGTCTGGAGATCCAGGTGCTCGACGACAGCATCGATGGCTCGCTGGCCATCAGTCAGCGCGCGGTCGCGGCGCTCAAACAACAGGGCGTGCGCGTTGAACTCCTGCACCGCGTCCAGCGCACCGCCTTCAAGGCTGGAGCACTGGCCGCCGGACTCGAACGCTCCGAGGCGCCCTTCGTCGCCATTTTCGATGCCGATTTCATCCCGCCGTCCGATTTTCTGCAGCGGACGGTCGGCGCGCTCGTCGCCAACCCCGATCTGGCCTATGTTCAGACCCGTTGGGGCCACCTCAATCGCGACGAGAGCCTGCTCACCCGCATCCAGGCCCGCCTGCTCGATTCGCACTTCGGCGTCGAACAGGAGGCGCGCTGGCGTCTGGGTCTGCCGCTGCCCTTCAACGGCACCTGCGGACTGTGGCGTCGTGCCGCTATCTATGAGGCCGGCGGTTGGGATGGCGACACCCTCACCGAGGACTTGGATCTGAGCCTGCGCGCCAATCTCGCCGGCTGGCGCTCGGGCTTCATGGGCGATCTGGTCGTGCCCGGCTCGCTGCCGACCTCGGCGCGTGCCTGGCGCGTGCAGCAATTCCGCTGGACCAAGGGCTTCGTGCAGTGCTTCATCAAGCTGACGCCCATGGTGTGGCGCAGTCGGCGCCTGCCCGTCTGGCAGAAGCTCATGATCAGCTTCCAGATCGGCCAGCCGCTGGCCTTCGTGGTGGGCGTGGCCTGTCTCATCATGGGGCTGCCCTTCATGGCCGGTGCCGTGGTCGCCGGCGAGGGGCTGAGCCGGGTGGCCTTCATCACGTCCTTTCTGGGTTTTGCCGCGCCCATCGGGTTTCTGGCCATGGCCGGACACCGCGAGGGCTGGCGTCTGACGGCGACCGAGATTCTGGGCGCCCTGGCGTTGACGAGCGGATTGCTGCTGTCGAACGCGCGCGGTGGTCTGGAGGCTCTGCTCGGGCATCGCACCGAGTTCGTGCGCACGCCTAAGGCACGCGACAGCAAGAGCGCGCGAACACCCATCTGGCGCAGTGGCATCCTGGAGCTGGGTGCCGGGCTGGCCCTGCTCGGATTCGCCCTGGTCGAGCAGCCCTTTGCCGTGCTCTATCTGGCGATGCTGATCGGCGGTCTGGTCGGCATGGGTACGATGCAGATGATCGATGGTTGGACGCCGGCCAGGCCGGCGACGATCAGGAACTGATCCGCGCGCGGTTTGAATATAATGGATCCGATATTCAAACCGCGTTGCTGAAGACAGTTGCCGGAGTCGATGGTCGGACTGGCAGGCTCTCGAAACCATGCTGTCATCGTGAACGCGGTTCGACACGAACAGCAGAGAGGAGCCTAGTGGTATGTCCAGTGACCCGAAAGCGACAGGAGAGGTAGATCAGGCGTCAAATCCTGGTCGCTTCGATGCCTATGTGGTAGCCATCGGCGCCTCGGCCGGTGGTCTCGATGCCTTGGAGCGGTTCTTCCAGGGACTGCCGGCGAATACGGGCGCGGCCTATGTCGTCGTCCAGCATCTTTCGCCCGATCACAAAAGCATGATGGCCAACCTGCTCGCGCGTCACACGCCCATGCCCGTGGTGACCGTCGAGCATGACATGCGCATCGAGGCCAACCGGGTGCATCTGATCCCGCCGGCGAGCCTGATGACCGTCAGTGGCAACACCCTGCGTCTGAGTCCGAAGAATCCACGCGGCCTGACCCTGCCGATCGATCTGTTTTTCAGCTCGATGGCCAAGGGGTTCGGCAACCACGCCATCGGCGTCATCCTCTCCGGCACTGGCTCGGACGGCACCCGAGGCGCGGTGGCCATCAACGACGCTGGTGGTTTTCTGGTCGCCCAGGATCCCGAGACCGCCAAGTTCGACGGGATGCCGCGCAGTGTCATCGCCACCAGTCTGGTCGATGCCATCCTGCCGCCCGAGGAGATCGGGCCGCGTCTGCTCGATCATATCCATCAGCGCCCGCAGCCCAAGGTGCGCCCGCCCTCGATGTCGATGGAGATCGACCGCGACAGCGCGCACGAAGAGGTTATGCATCTGTTGCAGCACTCGGGCGGCATCGACTTCCGCGAGTACAAACCGGCCACCGTGATGCGGCGCATGGAGCGCCGGATGCAAGTGCGCCAGACCCCGGACCTGCTCAACTATGTACGCCTCCTGAGCGCCGACCGCGGCGAGCTGGCCACGCTCAGGCGCGAGCTGCTGATCCCGGTGACCAGCTTTTTCCGCGATCCGGATGCCTTCGAGGTGCTGGCCGAGACCGCCGTGCGTACCATCGTCAGCGATCACAACGGCAACCAGCCGATCCGGGTCTGGGTGCCGGGTGTGGCCACCGGCGAGGAGGCCTATTCGCTGGCCATTCTCTTCGCCGAGGCGTTCGAGACGGCGCGTCGCTGGCCGAACTTCAAGCTGTTCGCCACCGATGTCGAGCCGCAGAACATCGAGGTCGCCGGTGCCGGCGTCTTCACCGAGGCCATCACTGCCGAGATCTCGCCCGAGCGTCTGGAGCAGTTCTTCATCAAGCGCGGCAACCACTTCGTGGTCAAAACCGAGATCCGTCAGAGCATCGTCTTCGCGCGCCACAATCTGCTCGACGATCCGCCCTTCACGCGCATGGATCTGGTCTCCTGCCGCAATCTGCTGATCTATTTCCGACCTGAGGCCCAGGAACGCGCCCTGCGCCGGCTGCAATACGCCCTGGCTCCCGGCGGTTTCATGTTCCTCGGTCCGAGCGAAACCATCGCCAACCTGCACACCGATTTCACAGCGGTCAGCTCCAAGCACAAGATCTACCGCATCCTGCGCCATGTCGGTCTCCCGCTGGATGCGGCCAATACGCCGCGCGCGCGCCAGTCGCCGATCGTTCCTTCGCCGCCGCGATCCGGGATGCGGACGCGGGGTGTAGCGACTGACGCCGCCGCGATCGACACCGCCCAGGGGCTGCTGCTGCACGGCTATGCGCCGACCAGTCTGTTGCTCAACCAGCGCCATGATCTGCTGCATGTCTTCGGGGATGTCGGCTCCTATCTGCGCATCGGCGAGGGCAGCGTCAGTCTGGATCTGTCCAAACTCCTCCCGGCCTCTCTGGTCGCTGTCGCCAAGGCGCTACTCTACAAGGCCGCGCGCGACCGGGTGCCGCTGCGCTCGGACATCATCGGGCTGGCGCTTGCCGACGATCGCAACGAGCGCCTGCGTCTGGTGGCGCGTCCGGTTGAGCCGCCGGGCGGCGAGCTGCATCTGCTGCTGTCCTTCGAGCCTGTGACCAGCTATAGCCCGGATGATGTGAGTCCGCCCGAGCTGGGTACACTGCGTATCATCGATGGCGAAACCGCCAAACCGATTGAGACCATCAGTCTGGATCGCGAGACCAGCCAGCGCATCGAGAACCTGGAGCGCGAACTGGCCGCCACCCGCGAGAGTCTCCAGGCCACCATCGAGGAGCTGGAGACGGCCAACGAAGAGTTGCAGGCCACCAACGAAGAACTCATGGCCTCCAACGAGGAGCTGCAAAGCTCCAACGAGGAGCTGCAATCGGTCAACGAAGAGCTTTACACGGTCAACGCCGAGAACCAGGAAAAAATCGAAATCCTCAACCGCCTCAACGCCGATCTCGACGGCATGGCCAAGGCCGCCTCGATCGCGACTATTTTCGTCGATGCACAGTTACGCCTGACCCGTTTCACGCCCGAGGCCACGACGCTGTTCAAGATCCGCGATGGCGACCTGGGCCGCCCGATCGACGACTTTACCAATCTGCTCCAGTACCCCGAATTCATCACGGATCTGCGTCAGACCATCGTCCGTGGTGAGATGCTCGAACACGAAATCAAGGCGGTCAATAACCGTCAATATCTGGTGCGTGTCCTGCCCTATGCCGTGCGCACCAGCGAGCCGCGCGGAGCGGTCGCGACCTTCGTCGATGTGACCACCCTGCGCGACATCGAGCACTTGCAAGCCGTGCTCGACTCGCTGCCCGAGCATGTCGCGGTGCTCGACAGCAAGGGCGTCGTGACCATGGTCAACAGCGCCTGGCGCGACTTCGCGTGCGAGCACGGCGACCCCGAACTCAAGGAGACCGGGGTCGGCGGTGATTATCTCGCCGCCTGCGAGAGCGGCCAATTGGCGAGCGCGCCCCATGCAAGCGAAGTACTGGAGGGCATCAAGCAGGTCATGACCGGCGAGCGCCCGTTCTTCTGTCTGGAGTATCCGAGCCAACCGGGGGACGAGACGCCGCATTATCTGATGTATGTCGCACCGATCCGGCATGCGCGCGCGGGTGTCGTCGTCAGCTATATCGACATCACGCACTGGACAGAGGGCCGGCATGAGTGACCAGCCGCGCGCTCGGCTCGGCGTCATCAAGAGCGTTGACTGGCCCGAAAACGGGTTCGGCGGCTTATCGGCCGATCTGCGCGCCCGGGCGCTGGCGGCCTTGCGTGCGCAGCGTTTCGACCTGGCTGAGGAACTGCTGAGCAACGAAGAGCCCGGCCTGGAGGCCCTGGTCGAGAATCTGCGCATCTATCAGGCCGAGCTGGAGATCCAGAACGAGGAACTGGTGCAGAGTCAGCATCAGGTGCAGGACGCGCTGGCGCGCTTCACCTCGTTCTTCAATACGCTGCCGATCGCCGAGCTGGTGATCGATCGCCAGGGTCTGATCCAGGAAGCCAATCTGGCCGCGCAACGCCTGTTCAACCTGCGCGGCACCCATTTCCATCAGCATTTCTTCGCCCGGCTCATCAACGAGTCCGATCGCGCGAGCGTCATCGATGCCTGGGGCGACTTGCGCCCGGAGGCCTCGATCGTGCTCTCCGAAGTGCATTTTCGCGCCAGAGTGGAAGGGGATTTCATCGGCGATCTGCATATCGCCTCGATCCCGAGTCTGAGCGAGGGTACCCAGCACTATGTCTGCGCTATCCTCGACCGCACCGAAGAGGTCCGCCAGCGTCAGCGTCTGCGCGAGACCAGTGAGCGGCTCGACTATCTGGCCCATCATGACGCGCTCACCGGCCTGCCCAATCGCGCGTATTTCCAGACGCGGCTGGAGCAGTGTCTACAGCGTGCCCGGCGCTATCGGCGTCAGTTTGCGCTACTGTTCCTGGACCTGGACCGGTTCAAGGAGGTCAACGACACGCTGGGCCATCATGTCGGGGATGCGTTGCTGTGCCGGGTTGCTGAGATCCTGTCGGCGCAGATTCGCACGGTCGATACCATCGCCCGGCTCGGGGGGGATGAGTTCGTGATCATCCTGGAAGATATTCCAGCGCCGCATTTTGCCGCGCACTTTGCCGACCGGATCATGGGTGAGTTCAGCCAGCCGCTCGAAATCTCCGGGCGTGAGTTCTTCGTTACCCTGAGTATCGGCATCAGCCTCTATCCAGGCGATGGTCGCGAGCGCGAATCCCTGGTTCAGCACGCCGACGTCGCCATGTACCAGACCAAGAAATCCGGCCGCAACGGCTTTCGCTTCTTCGAGCCGGCCATGTCAGAGGGCGCGATCGAGCGCCTGCATCTGGAGCACGATCTGCGCCTGGCCTTACAGCGCGATGAATTTATTCTGCACTATCAGCCGCAGGTCGATCTGACCACAGGCGCACTCATGGGCGTCGAGGCGCTCTGCCGCTGGCCGCATCCGACACTCGGGATGCTGCTGCCGAGTCTCTTCATCCCCATGGCCGAGGAGCTGGGTCTGATCGATGAACTCGGGCTCAAGGTGCTCGAACTGGGCTGTCGCCAGATGGCCACCTGGGATGCCGCCGGTCTTTATGTCCCGCGTCTGGCCATCAATTTATCGGTTCGTGAACTCGAACGCTCTGAGCTTCCCGGTCAGATCGCTGAGATCCTGGCGTGCACCGGACTGGACCCCAAGCGACTGGAACTGGAAGTCACCGAGTCCAAGCTCATGCGCCAGGCCGATATGGCCATCTTCGCTTTGAATGCGATGCGTACGCTGGGCGTGACGCTGGCGATCGACGATTTCGGGACCGGCTACTCGTCGCTGTCGTATTTGAAACGTCTGCCATTGAACCGGCTCAAGATCGATCGCTCGTTCGTCGAGGGGCTGACGCAGGACGTCAACGACGACTCGATCGCACGCGCCATCATTGCCCTGGCGCATACACTCGGGCTGGAGGTGCTGGCCGAGGGCATCGAGGTGCGCGAACAGGCCGATTTTCTGTTTCGTGAGGGCTGTGTCGAGGGGCAGGGCTATCTCTACGACCGTCCATTGATGCCTGATGAACTGGCGGCACATTGGCTGAAAGCCTCGGAATGAGCGTTTAGACCCCCGAACGTGACTCAGGCGGGCCGCTCGCTCAGCGTGAGGTTCCGGCAGCCTGTCTCACGCACGAAGAGCGCGGCGATCAGACCGATGCCGGCAAATCCGGCCGAGAGCCAGAGTCCGTTGCGGTAGTCGGCAAACGCATAGACCCGCACCCCATCGACGAGTGTGCCATCCCAGGTCAGATCCATGGTCCAGCCAAAGGCCGGCTGCATGATGGCCGCGCCCAGAAACAGCCCTGTGTTGACCAGCGCGATCGCCATGCCGGCGACACCGGGCGCGACGACTTCCTTGGCCACCGCATAGCCGACGACGAAGCCGCCCGCCACCAACCCGAGCAGACCATAGAGCAGCAGCCCGCTCCAGCCCGGCCCCCAGGGCAGCAGGATCAAGGCCAGCCACAGCAGCAGCGACAAGGCGCTGGCGCCGAGGATGACCGGCTTGCGCCGTCCCAGACGATCCGAGAGCGCGCCCATGGCCAGACAGCCGAGCGCGAATCCGCTCAGGGCGACCGTGGTATAGAGCGAAGCGGTGGTGCGATCCAGTCCGAAGCCATCGCGCATCAGCGGCACACCCCAGAGTCCGGCAAAGGCCAGCAGACTGCCGGTCACGCCGAACATGACGAAGAAACTCGGCCAGACCGCGCCCGTCGTCAGCACGCCGCGCAGATCGAGCAGCCAGTGGCGTTCGCGCGGCGGATGCGGCGTCAACCCATCCAGCTCCTGAACCGAAGGCAGACCCGCGTCCTCGGGCCGGCTGCGCACGAAGATCAGGGTCAGGAGTGCGATCAACACCGAGAACAGCCCGATGCCGATGAAGACAGTGCGCCAGGAGGTCGCCTGGAGCGCCAGCGCCAGCGGACCGGCGGCCAGGATCGCCCCCAGATTGCCGAGCAGCAGCGTCAGGCCGCTGATGGCGCCATAGACACGCTCGCTGAACCAGAAGGTATTGGAGCGCATCAGTCCGACAAAGATCACTGAGACTCCGAGTCCGACCAGCAGTCGCCCGACCGAGGCCGCCTCGAAGGTCTCAGCCAGTCCGAACAGTACCGAACCGGCCCCGGCCACCAGACAGCCGAGCGTGACCCCGACGCGCGGACCCAGGGTATCGGCCAGCACCCCGGCCGGGATCTGCATCGCGGTATAGATGTAGTAATACATCGCCGCCAGCGAGCCGAGCGCCACGCCGCTGGTCTGGAAAGCCGCCATCAGTTCCGCCGAGACCACGCCCGGGGCCATGCGATGGAAGAAGGCCGTCATATAGGCCAGGGCGAGAATGACATAGATGGTCCAGCGCAGACGCACGAAGCGACTGACCACGGCGGGGTCGAGGGTCATGGCGAATCCTGGAGCGGTTATGATCGGGAGGCCGGAGGGGATGCACTCCGGCTCTTCGTGAAAAAGGCCGCGATACGCGGCCTTTTGGATCCATCCGGTCGAGGGCGAAGCGCCCCCTTAATTCGAGAGACCCTGGATGTACTGCGACACGGCCGCGATCTCCTGATCGCTCATGCGCGCGGCGATACCGCGCATCATGCCATTGGGATCGTTGGCGCGCTCACCCTTGCGGAAGTACTCCAGCGTTTGCTTGGCATAGTCGGCATGCTGACCGGAGATGCGCGGGAACTTCGACAGACCCTGGCCCATGCCGGCCGGACCGTGGCAGGCGCTGCACGCCGGCACGCCGGTCGCCGGGTTGCCGGCGCGATAGAGCGCCTCGCCTTTTGCGGCCAGCTCACGATCAGCCAGGCCGCCACTCTGGGTCTGGGTCGAGAAATAGGCGGCCACGTCGAGCACTTCCTGCTCGGTCAAGGGCATCGCCATGGGCGTCATCTGGACGTTGTAGCGGTTGCCGGCCTTGAAGTCCATCAGCTGCTTCATGATGTACTCGGGATGCTGGCCGGCCAGCTTCGGCCAGAGCGGCACGACGCTGTTGCCCTGCGGGCCATGGCACGCCATGCAGATGGTGTTGGCCTTCGTCTCGCCCCGCGCCGGATCCGCCGGTTGGAGTTCTTCAGCAGCCTGCGCCAGACCGCTCGCCAAAACTGCCGCCACTGAAACCGTTGTCAGCCAAGTCTTCTTCATGCGAGTGCCTAATTCTGTTCGTGTTCGCGGTCACATCGAGTCAGCGACCGACGACTTGTGGATTTGGGGTGGGAAAATCCGGCAATGTATATCAGACGCTCGACCCTCGGGTCAAACCGGATGCATGGATCCGTGACGCTTCAGGAGGGCGAACGGCTGGATTGCGCGTGCGGATAGACCACCGATGGCGCAGAGAGTTCGATCTCAGCCGCAGGGCGTTTGGATCGAACGCTCGCCGGGGACTCAATGGTTCATGGACGAGTGCATTGGCTCGATACGGCGCACCGGCGCCTGAATCGCGAGGCGCTCGCCGTCGTCCTGGATCAGGGTCAGCTCGACGGTCTGGCCCGGTTGCAGATCGGACTTGAGACCGATCAGCATGATATGGAGTCCGCCGGGGGCCAGCGTCGTGGTTTCGCCGGCCGGCACCGCGATCTGTTCGATGCGGCGCATGCGCATCATTCCGTCCTCCTCGACATGGGTGTGCAGCTCGACGACCTCGGCGGCTGGACTCTCAGCGCCGATCAGGGCGCGATCCTCGGCGCCGGCGTTGTGCAGCGACATGAAGGCGGCGCTGTTCGGCTGTCCGGGCGGCACGGCGCGGACATAGGGGTCGCCGACGTCCAGTCCGGCGGCGCTGAGGGTCAGACTGGCGCTTGACAAGAGTGCGCCGGCGAACAGGGTGCGGATAGCGTGCATGCTCGAATTTCTCCTATAGTTGAAACGATCCGGACGTCGGTCGAGGATCAGGGTTCGGCGCCGAACGCCGTGCGAATGGCGGCCAGGATCGTCTCCGGCGGACTGGCGTGACCGAGTGTCTGGACCAGACGCCCGCTGGGGTCGACCACATAGGTGAAGGCCGAATGATCGATCAGATAGACCATGGCCGAGCCGGTGTCATCGACGCGCCGATAGGCCGCGCCATAGTGTTTGGCGACCTCGGCCACCTGCGCGGGCGTTCCGGTGAGTCCCAGGATATTGGGATGGAAATAACCGACATAGCTCGCCAGACGCGACGGATCGTCACGCTCCGGGTCGACACTGATGAAGAGCACGCGCGTGCGTTCCAGCTCGGCGGGTTGCAAGGCACGCAAGGCGTTGGCGATATAGACCAGATTGGTCGGGCAGATGTCGGGACAGGACGTGTAACCAAAATAAATCAGCACCACCTGTCCGCGCAGATCGCTCAAACGCACGGGGCCGGCCGCTGAATCCAGTGTAAAATCACCGCCTGTCGGCGGTGCGGCCAACTCCAGTGGTGCGTGGCTGGAGTCAGGCGCTTGAACCCGCGTCCAGTGGAGCAACACGCCGATTGATACGACGATGACCACGGCCAGTATCAACAGGCGGCTGATGATCGGCAGGCGCTTCATGTTCAAGGCCGCGTTTTTGAGTCTCTGCATGATATCGAGTCTGGATATGGAGCGGCGCTGATCAGGGGATGCGCTGTGCGAGGTCGTTATAGCCTGTCTGGCCGAGGCGCATCAAGTCCATGTGATTTTCTATTCATAGCGATACAGCCATGCAAGAAAAGCGCTTACAGCGGCGGGTCGGTGTCGAGGTGCCCATCCGGGTCAGCCGGCCCGGTTCGGATACGCCTATTACAGCACGCTATCAGGATCTTTCCTGGGGCGGGGCCAGTTTCATCACCAGCGATCTCGACATTCAGGACGGTCAGCGACTGACCCTGCATTTTCCCTGGACCAATGGGCAATGCTTTCTGATCGAAGCTGACGTTGTACGCTGTCAGCCGCTGGAATCCGGATCTCAGCAGGTAGGCGTGCGATTCGCCACGGTCGGTTATCAGGATGATCGGCGGCTCGAAAAACTGATCGAATTGCTCTCGCCCAATGCACACCAAGCGGCACAGGCGATAGCCACGCCCACCCGGCCCATGCTGGAACTCGTACTTCACGACAAGGAGGAGATGCGCGAAAAGTTGTCCCAGGTCGCTGAGGGATATCTGTTCATCAGTGCGTTCGGTGACTATCGGGTCGGCCAGAGTCTGTTGCTGCTGATTGAGCACACGGATGATTTTCCGGGTCTGCGTCTGCGCGCCCGAGTCAAATCGCAATCCATCGATGATAAGTGCGACAGCGACCGACCGCATCTGGTCACCCTGGAGCTGGAGTTCGAGCATCCACGCGATGAGCTGCGCAAACTGGCGAATCTTTCGATGCGTTTTCGGAGTAAAAAGGCACGTTTCATGGGCCCTCACGACCCATCACAATCGGCCTGATGCCAGAGCATGTCCAATCGCATCTTTGAGGCTCTGCCCGGCACGTCCGATAAGGCGAGCGCCTATAATCAGTTCAGCCATTTTCACGCCACTGTTCGCGCCCGTTTCAACCTGTTCTCAGTGGTACTGCTCTGGCTGCTGATCGTCGCCGCTTCGCTCGGCTGGAATCTGCATCAGGCCGAACGTCATCGCGATGAGCTGGCCCGTGAGTCGGCGCGTTCATTCTTCGATCTGCTGCTGATCACGCGTCGCTGGAACGCCCGGCATGAGGGCGTTTATGTGCCGGCCACACCCCAGACCCCGCCCAACCCCTATCTCAAGGATCCGCGCCGCGAGATCCAGGTCACCGACACCCTGACGCTGACCAAGGTCAATCCCGCCTATATGACGCGCACCCTGTCCGAGCTGGCCGCCGAGCGCTCGGGCGTACAGTTCCACATCACCAGTCTCAAGCCCATTCGTCCGCAGAATCTGGCCTATCCCTGGGAAGCCGCTGCACTGCGGGCCTTCGAGCAAGGAGCCAAGGAATGGGCCGAGACCTACCAGCATGGAGATCAGCAAGGCTATCGCTACATGGCGCCGTTGATCGCGGAGAAGCCCTGTCTCAAGTGTCATGCCGAGCAGGGCTACGAGCTTGGTGATGTGCGCGGCGGCATCAGCATCACCCTGCCGGTGCTTGCGCCCATTCCCTGGCGGGGTCTGGTCATCAGTCATGGACTCGTTGGTCTGGCCGGCGCGGCGGTCATCCTGGTTCTGGGCTGGATGCTGGCGCGCGCGTATGAGCGATTGCGCCGTCAAGCCGTCTTCGATGCCCTGACCAGCATTCCCAACCGGCGCTTCTTCATTGAACATCTGGTGCACGAGCTGCGGCGCGGCCGGCGCGAGCAGGTGCCCTTGGGGCTGCTGATCTGCGACATCGACAACTTTAAAGGCTACAACGACACCTTTGGTCATCAGGCCGGCGATCACTGTTTGTGCGCGGTGGCGGATCTCTTGCGCGAGAGCCTGCAACGCGGCTCGGATTTCTGCGCCCGCTATGGCGGCGAGGAGTTCGTCGTGGTCTTGCCCAACACGACCCTGGATGGCGCGCTCCGGGTGGCCGAGCGGATTCGCGAGGCTGTGTCCGGTCTTGGCATATGGCATCCGGCTTCCTCGTGCGGCATCGTGACCATCAGCATCGGCGTGGCTGAGGAACCCGGCAGTACCTCGGATCTGGATCACGAATCACTGATCCGACGCGCCGACGAGGCGCTCTATCGCGCCAAGGAACTCGGACGCAATCGCGTTGAGGCGCATCGCACCGAGCGGCCTGTTGTCTAAACGAGACTTGGTTAAAGGACTGAATCCAGCTGTTGTGCTAAATCTCCAATTCAGGCCAACGTCCATTTGGGCCGCCACCGTTCGATGGCGGACCTGAACGGTTGAGCAGCAAGATCATGGAGGTTGAGATGATAGAGGCTCATAGACAAACGATCCTGGTGGTCGACGACGCACCGGCCAATATCGACCTGCTCGTCAGTACGCTCAAGGCTGACTACAACGTCAAGGCTGCCACCCGTGGCGAACGCGCCCTGCAGATCGTGCGCTCGGGGGATCCGCCCGATATGATCCTGCTCGACATCATGATGCCCGGCATGGACGGCTTCGAGGTCTGCCGTCAGCTCAAGGAAGATTTCACCACCCGTCACATCCCAGTGATCTTCATCACCGCCAAGATCGGCATTGAGGATGAGATCCGTGGTCTGGATCTCGGCGCGGTCGATTACATCGCCAAGCCCATCAGTCCACCCGTGGTCCAGGCGCGCGTGCACACCCATCTGGCGCTCTATGATCAGAACCGAGAACTCGACCGCCGTGTCAAAAAGCAGACGGCTCAGTTGCACGAGACCCGCCTGCGTATCATCCAGCGCCTCGGGCGGGCGGCCGAGTACAAGGACAACGAGACCGGGCTGCACGTCATCCGCATGAGCCATTATTCGCGTCTGCTCGGCGAGGCGATCGGCATGAGCGAGTCGGAGTCTGATCAGTTGCTGAATGCGGCGCCCATGCACGACATCGGCAAGATCGGCATCCCTGACCGCATCCTGCAGAAGCCCGGCAAGCTCGACGCTGAGGAATGGACCATCATGCAGACCCACAGCCAGATCGGCGCCGATATCCTCGGCGATGCGGGTGACTCGAATCTGCTGGAGATGGCGCGTATCGTTGCTCTGACCCATCACGAAAAATGGGACGGCTCAGGTTATCCCAACGGCCTGGTCGGCGAGGACATCCCGCGCGTGGGGCGTATCGTTGCCATTGCCGACGTCTTCGACGCCCTGACCTCGGTGCGTCCCTACAAAAAAGCCTGGCCGGTGGAGGAGGCCGTCGCCCTGCTGCGCGATGGCGCTGGCTCGCACTTCGATCCACGGCTGATTCCCTCCTTCCTGGAGATTCTGCCCAAGGTGCTGGAGATCAAGGCGCGCTATGCCGAGAGCCTCGACGTCGAGGTCAGCGACAGCCAAACGACGCCGATCCTGATAGCCTAGACGGGATTCAACCACGATTGATGGAGTGACGATGATGTCGAACCTGGCCGAATTACAGCGCCTGAGTCTGGAAGAATATCTGGCTGGCGAGGAAATCGCCGACGTCAAGCACGAATACATCGCCGGCGAGGTCTTTGCCATGGCCGGTGCGACCGAGGAGCATGTCACCATCTCTGGCAATGTGTTCGCGATGCTGCGTTCCCATGTGCGCGGCACGCCCTGCCGGGTCTATATGGCCGATATGAAGTTGCACGTTGCGACTCAGACGGCCGAAAATGTGTTCTATCCCGACGTCTTCGTCACCTGCTCGTCGTCTGACGCAAGCGAGCGTCAGCTCAAGCGCGAGCCGACCCTCATCATCGAAGTCCTGTCGGAGTCGACTGAAGCCTATGATCGCGGCGCCAAGTTCGCCCACTACCGTCAGTTGGAGACGCTGCGCGAATATGTCCTGATCGATTCGCGTCGCCGCTCGATCGAAGTCTTCCGTCGTCGCGACCAGGGTTGGCTGTTGTGGCCCGTGGCTCCAGACGAGGCGCTCGTGCTCGAATCCCTGGAGTTCGCCTGCGACCAGGACGCTGTCTACGAGGATGTGTCCTTCGACTGAGTTCGAGCACTGGTCGGCGTCGCTCGCGTGTCTGGAAAGAACACCCAGCTCAGCAGCCGATAGCCGATCCACATCAGAAACAGCGATGTCAGTACGTCGCTGAGAAAGTGCCCGCCCGAAACGAGGCGCGCCAGTCCGACCGCCAGCGCATACACCAGCGCCAGCCACACCCAGAGCGAGCCGCGCCCGGCCAGGATCGCCGCCGCCGCCACCACATAGGCGGCGGCGGCGGCATGTCCCGAGCTGAATGAACCGCCCTCCTGATCCGATAGCACGAAGGCCGGCGTGAAAGTCTTGTCGCCGCCGAACTCAATCACTGTCACCGGCCGTGCCCGTCCCCAATGCTCCTTGAGACCCAGGTTGACGATCAGACCCGGCATCAGGAGCAGCAGACAGAGCAGGAACGCCAGCTTGCGTCCGTCGAAGTTCAGCCAGCGCCGCCCCGTGCGCCGGTTGAACCACCAGAGCGCGATCAGGGCCAGATTCACCCCTACCATCAGCACCGGCACCGACTCATAGAGCGCGCGCTCCCAGGGTTCACCTTTGAGCGTGAATCCGGCCCCAGGCGTGAAAAACAGCCTGGAGACGGCCAGGTCCAGGTTCGGAAACGCCCAGATCAGCACGGCGAAGACGCCGAAGCCGATCCAGAGCGAGCGGTTCAGACGGGTCGAGCGCATGATGAACGATGGCATATCAATCAGCCTGGCAGGGATTCAGAGGACGGATCGAGACGATTCGCGAGCGGCTGCACCGGAATCCGCAGCGTGAAACGACTGACTTGATCGGGCGCACTCTCCACCGTCAGCGTCCCGCCCATGGCTTCGGCCAGACGGCGCGCGATGGCCAGACCCAGCCCGGTGCCGCCATAGCGCCGCGTATCCGAGCCATCGGCCTGGATGAAAGGCTCGAAGATGCGTTCATGCAGCGCGTCGGGAATGCCGATGCCCGTATCCGCAACCACGATCACCAGTGTCCGTGCGTCCGTTGATTCAGGCTCGATCCGGACCGACAGGATGATCTCGCCCTCATGGGTGAACTTAATGGCGTTGGCTGTGAGCTTGGTCAGAAGCTGGCGCAAGTGCGGCGCATCGATGAGGACCGGATCGAATGCCGTCGCCTCGGACTCCAGATCGAGCCGCAGACCCTTTTTGTCGGCCTGAGACCTGAGCAACGCCACGACCTCACGCACGACCTGGAGCGGATCGACGGGGCTCGTTTGCAGCGGGATATCTTCAGCATCCATGCGCGTGTAGTCCAGGATATCGGCCAGGATGGCGAGCAAGGCATCGGCCGAGCGCTTGACGGTCTCGAGCTGACGGCGCTGGCGCTCGCTTAGATCGGACTCCAGCAGCAGTTGGGTCATGCCCAGAATGCCGTGCATGGGCGTGCGCAGCTCATGACTCATGGTCGAGAGGAAGGTCGTCTTGGCGCGCGCGGCACTTTCGGCGCGCTCCTTGGCGGCCAGCAGTTCGGCCTCGTGACGCTTGCGCTCGGTGATGTCCGAGGTGACGCCGACATAGTGCTGGATCTCGCCGTGCTCGTCACGCACGGCATCGATGGTCAGGAGCGCGGTGTAGAGTTCGCCGTCCTGACGCCGGTTGACGATCTCGCCGCGCCAGTGCCCCTGGGTGACGACCGCGTCCCAGAGTTCGCGATAGAAGATCTGGCCATGCCGCCCGGAAGACAGAAAACGCGGATTGCGGCCCCGGGCCTCCGCACGGCTGTAACCCGTCATGCGTTCGAAGGCCGGATTGGTCGACAGGATCTCCCCTGAGGGCGTGGTCAGTATGATGGCGTCGCTGCTGGCTTCGAAGACGCTGGAGGTCATCCGGCGCTGGCGTTCCAGTTCAGCGCGTTGCTGTTCGAGACGGCGGCGTCGCAACCACAGCAGGAGGATGGCGACCGAGAGCGCGGCGAGGATTGGGACGACGATCATCGACAGCCTGAGCACTTCGTCGAGCCATCGCCCCTGGATATGGCGCTGATCGAGATGGACGGCGATCACGACCGGGTAGCGGCTGGAGGCGCGATAGGCCGTCAGGACGCGGCGGGCCGCCACCAGTGTCTGCGTAAGTTCACCAAGCTCCTGTCGCTCCAGCCACGCGGGAACCTTACCCGCCTGATCGCGGCGTCCAGGGATGTCGTCGGAACTGGATGAGAGCAGCAGCAGGCCATCGTAGCGCAGGAGCTGGACGCGACCCTCCTCGATCGGCAGCAATTGACTGAAATGATCGATGAAGTCGTCCGGATTGAGCGCGGCCAGCCACCAGTAGCGCTCACCGTCGAGCGTGAAGCCATGCATGACCGGGACGAAGCTCGAAGCGCGCGGCGGCGGTGGCTCGCCCGTGCTCGGGGTCGCGCTCGCCAGATCCCGTCCCACCCAGGGACGCCCGATGCGTGGCGCTGTGCCGCCCAGACCGGCCTCCGGGTAGAAGCCGTCCAGATCGATCCTGAGACCAAGATTGCGCGCGTCCGAGCTGGCGATCACCTGTCCATCCAGGGTCAGGATCGACAGCGAACGCAGAAAGGGCGAGGGACGGAGCAATCCGGTCAGATGGGCCGTGAGTGCCTGGCTGTCCTGGAGATCCTGATCCGGCGGCAGGTTGCCGACGCTCAAGTCGATGACCTGGAGCGTCTTGGTCAGGTAGTCCTCGAAATGGCGCGCATGCATCCGTGCCGCTGCGAAACCATCCTGTACGGCCTTGTCGTGCAGACGCCAGAGCGTGATGCCGAAGGCCGCCAGCCAACCGCTTGCCAAAAGGATCAGAGCGGCCAGGAGGAGGCCGCGTCGCTGTGAGTCGCTGTGCTGCATTGAGGTCTGAGTGCTGTCGTCTAGTGCACGACGATGGGTTCGAGTCCGTGACGCCGGGCCGCGTCCAGGAGTCGGCCATCGGTCTTGACGGCGCGGATGAAACGCTCGACCCGCGCGTGGAAGGCGTCGTTCCCCGGCGCCATCGCCCAGCCATAGGGGGTGACGTGATAGCGCTCGCGTGGCGAGATGAGACGCGCCCAGTCGTGATTGTTGAGCATGCGCCGGCTGTACGGATAGTCAGTCATGAAGACATCGGCCCGTCCCGACTGGACTTCCTGCTCGCGGGCATGGGACGTGTCGAGCACACGCAGCTCGGCGTGCTGGAGCTTCTCGCGCATGATCGGCTCGTGCAACGTGCCCTTGGCCACGGCGACGACGGTGCCGGGCTGATCGATGTCCGACCAGTCGCGGATGCGCCGATTGGCGCGGGTGGTGATGGCATAGATATCGCTGGCCAGATGCGGCTGTGTGAAGCGCAGAGAGTGCCGGCGTTTCGGGGTGATGCCGATGGCGAACATGGCGATGTCGCAGCGGTCGCTCAGCACGTCGTCGATCAGCGTGGCAAAGGCGCTGTCGACGAAGGTGACCTCGACTCCGAGTTCACGGGCCAGTTCGCGCGCCAGATCGATGTCGATTCCCGAGAGCTGGAGCGTCTTGGGATTGCGAAACGAGATGCCGTAGTAATCCGGCCAGATACAGACCCGCAGCGTCTGGGTCGCGAGGATACGCTGGAGACGATCCTCGTCGGCCATGGCGAGACCGTGCGCGACGATCAGCAGCGAGCCGGCCAACAGCTTGAGCAGGTTTGACATGGTGATATGGTCCTCACAGCCAGTCTGGATCCGAGCCGGCATTACGGCCTATCGAAGCGTCATTCTACACGCGGGGCTGTGCACGTTGAGCGCCGATGGGAGTGGATTCGCGATCCGGCTTGGCCTAGCCTAGCGCGTACTCGTCCACCCATCATCGAGGAAGGTTCAGTCTCATGCGTATCTGGTTCGGCGCGCTCGCGCTTCTCGTCTCGTTCGATCTCCTGGCCGCGATTCCGGCCACGCCCGTGATGACGGTCTACAAGTTCAACGGTCCAATGGAGGTTCCCTATTACGATGCCGACCGCTTCGCCCGCGCCGGCACCGCTGCCGGGCGTGCCGGGACGCTGGTGCAGGGCACCTCGGTCATCCCCTGTCTGGTGATCCGCAACGGCGAGCCGCTGACCGACGGTTCGGGCACGCCCTATGTCGGTTTCGAGGTGGTGGTCGATCCGCGCTCGGCGACCCAGGCCTCGACCGAGGTCTTCAAGCGCGCTGTGGCCGAGCGCAAGGAACTCCAGGTACGCAATCATCACTGCCCGGCGAGCGTGCGCAACGTCATCAACGTGCGTGAACTCTATGCGCTGGAGAAAGCGCCCTTTTTCGATCCACCGCGCTCGGGCCGGCGCAGCGGCTCGGCGGGCGGCACCAGCGAGCTCGACCGCATCGTGCGCGCCTTCCACGACTCCAGCGAGTGCGCCGCGGTCAATGCGCGTCTGACGCGCCGCCGCCAGTCCCTGGAGCGCGCCTGGAACGACTTCAGCGCGCGACGCTCGGATCTCGGCTCGCCGACCACGCTGGCGCGCGCTAAACATCTCGACTACGCACTGCGCACCGCGCTCTACGAGGGCCATCTGGGACGTGGCTGCAACGCCTATGGCGCCTGCGAGCGCAATATCGTGGTGCTCTCGATCCGCAACCGCGCCGTGGGTCAGTGCCAGCGCGGACAGGGCTGCACCTTTCCCGGCGACTTCCAGGGCGTATCCTCGGCACCGGCGCAGTACAACATCTGGGACGAGTATCTCACTCAGATCTCGGGCCTGACCGCCTGCTATCTGCGCCCGGATCTGGCCGATCGTGACAACTACGCCAAGCTCCAGGCCATGTATGCCCAGACCGTGCCGGACGCCGAGCAGATTCTCTATGGCGGTGATGCAGGTCTGCGCGCGGTCTTTCCCGACAACCGTCTCAGCGATCTCACCACCACACGCCATTACTATCACGCCCCGGCCATGGGCCAGTGCTTCCCCAACCACGACCGGGTCGAATACATGAGCGGTGCCGTGGCGCGCAATGGCCGCGACTTCGCGCTCATCGCCAACACCCGCATCGAGGTCGGGAGCAAGTCCGGTTCCGGCTATGCCTTCAAGCAATTTCTGGTCACCCAGGAACCGGATCGGGATGTCATCAAGATTCGCGACACCTATCCGGGCTTCCTGGTCGATGCGCGCAAGGTCTCGCTGAAGCGGCCTGGCTCCTGTCCCGCCTATGGCATCCCGGGCGGCTGCCGTTCGGCTGGAACCGGGCGCTATCGCAAGGTGCCGAGTTGGCTGAGCGCCGGTGACCCGGTTGAAATCCATTGCCGGATCGCTGATCGCGGTGAGACCTGCAAAGGGTCGGGTTCGAAGCGCTCGGTGAGCGTCGGTGGCGTCTGCGACAAAGAGATGCGGCCGGTAGCGCGGGTGCCCTGATCGCGGTTGCCGGTGGTCTGAGTCATTGATGGCACGCTTTTTGTATTTGCAACGTCGCTACCCAGCGTGATCCGTTGCGGCCAATCCGCGCAACGAACCACACATCAATGACCTAGACCGCCGGACCAACGCTCGGATCCGGTGCCGTCTTGTCGCAATCAAGACAACGAGGTGTCGAAAACCGTGTCCCAGGCCGCCGAGAAGACCGATCGCTATATCAGTTTCGAGGGCATCGAGTGCGATGAGCAGGCTCAGCGTGTCCTGCACTGTATCCGCGACTGCACCGAAGCGCCCCAGGATGGGCCGTCTTCATCCTGGACGTCCTACTTTGAGCGCAAGCTCGTCGAGATCGCGCGGATGGGACAGGACGAGCTGTTCTTCGTCGGCAGTCAGGTCAACTACATCCGCGAGCTGTTCGAGCACCACGGACATCGCGCCGGCCTGGATCTGCTCGACCAGATCGAAGACGAGTGCTGCTGAGTCACTCTCACGCCTGCCGGCTCAGGTGCTTCGTCAGGATTCCAGCCAGCGCCTGGCGCGTCTCGGCGAGCCTGATTCCAGGGACGTGATCGACGAGCTGGGTGACGGCCAGCCCGGCATAGCCACAGGGATTGATACGGCTGAACGGCTCCAGGTCCATGTCGACATTGAGCGCCAGACCGTGATAGCTGCACCCGTTGCGCACGCGCAGACCGAGCGAGGCGATCTTGGCCCCGGCGACATAGACGCCGGGCGCGTCGGCGCGCCGCTCGGCCTCGACGCCCTGTTCGGCCAGCAGGTCGATGACCGACTGTTCCAGCCGCTCAACCAGGCGTTTGACCCCGATGCCGGCGCGACGCAGATCGAGCAGGAGATAGGCGATGAGCTGACCGGGGCCGTGATAGGTAACCTGGCCGCCGCGATCGGTCTGGATCACCGGAATGGTGCCGGGGGCAAGCAGATGTTCGGGACGCCCGGCCTGACCGAGCGTGAAGACCGGCGGATGTTCGAGCAGCCAGAGCTCATCGGGCGTGGAGGCCTCACGCGCGTCGGTGAAGGTGCGCATCGCCGCCCAGGTCGCTGTATAGTCCTGGAGTCCGTCCAGATGTGTGAGGCGCAGCGGGGGAGGCGACGCGCTCACAGCGCCCAGGCGACCAGCTCGTGGGCGCTGAGTTCCTGATAGATGGCGTCGAGCTGCGGCTTGCTCTGGGCCTCGATGGTCAGGGTGACGGCGATCCATTTGCCGCCCCGGCTCTCGCGTACCGAGACCGCCGTCTCGTCGACATCCGCGACATGACGGCTGACGATCTCGACCACGACCGACTCCAGCCCGCGTCCGGCCGGTCCCATGACCTTGATCGGGAAGCGGCAGGGAAAGGTCAGCAGGGTCTCCGGGTGTTCAGACATGGCCTTCGCGCACACGCGCCTTGTAGTCCTGATAGATCGCATTCATCCGCTGCCAGAGCGGCCCCGGATGCCCATCGCCCACCGGCGCGCCGTCGAGCTGCGTCACCGGCAGCACCTCGCGCGTCGAACTGCTGAGCCAGATTTCATCGGCGGCACGCAGGGTGTCGAGCGCGACCGGCTGCTCCACGAAGTCCAGCCCGTGCTCGCGTGCCAGGATCAACGCCAGCTCGCGCGTGATGCCTGAGAGCAGCAGCTGGCTCTTGGGTGGCGTCATGAGTGCCTCAGCGGCGACGACGAACACGTTGGAGACCGCGCCCTCGGTCACCCAGCCATCGCGGTGCATGATGGTCTCCAGCGCGTCTTCATCGGCGGCCTCGCGGCGCATCAGGACGGCGGCGGCCAGCGAGATCGATTTGATCTCGCCGCGCAGCCAGCGGATGTCGGGGCGGGTGATGCAGGCGACGCCCTGCTCGGCGATGGCGGCGGCACGCGGCTTGATCGGCTTGGCAAAAGCCAGCACGGTCGGTCGCACGCCCTCGGGACAGAGATGATCGCGCTCGGGCGCCACGCCGCGCGTCACCTGGAGATAGACAGACTGATCCGGCGCCGGCGGTTCGCCGATCAGCCGCTGTAGCACCGCGCGCCATTCATCGCGCGTGAGCGGATTGTCCAGACGCATGGCTGTGAGGCTCGCCTCCAGCCGATCGAGGTGCGGCTCCAGGCCCAGGAAATATCCGCCATAGCTCGGGATGACTTCATAGACGCCATCGCCGAAGAGAAAGCCCCGGTCCATGACCGGGATGTGCGCGGACTCGGGCGGCACGAAGGCGCCGTTGAGATAGAGTTCAGTCATGCGCGTTCGCCGGTTAGAACATCCGCAACACGCTGTCCTTGGTCTGACGCCAGAGACCGCCCTTGGGCAGATCCTGGAGCGCAACCAGTGGAACGCGCGTGACCTCCTCGTCGCCCATCGAGACCACCACGTCGCCGAGTTGCTGACCCTGGGCGATGGGTGCATTCAGATCCGAGGTCTTCTCCAGCCGCGCACTGAGTTTGTCGTACTGGCCGCGCGGAATGGTGGCGACCACGTCACGCTCCGGACCGGCCGGCAGTGTCTCCTGTTCGCCATGCCAGACGCGCAGCATCTCGATCGGCTGTCCGGCGGGATAGAGCATGTGGCTCTCGTAGGAACGGAAACCATAGTTGAGCAGCGCCAGACTGGCTTCGGCGCGCGCCCTGGGTGTCGATGACCCCATGACGACCGAGATCAGGCGCATGTCGTCGCGCTTGGCCGAGCCGACCAGACAATAGCCGGCGGCTTTGGTGTAGCCGGTCTTGATGCCATCGGCCGAGGGATCGCGCTTGAGCAGTGGATTGCGATTTTTTTGAGTGATGCCGTTGTAGGTGAACTCCAGGTTGGAGTACCAGGTGTAGTATTCGGGAAACTCGCGGATCAGGGCCTCGGCGACCCGCGCCATGTCGCGCGCCGTAGTATAGAGCTCGGGATCAGGCAGGCCATTGGGGTTGGTGAAATGGCTGTTGGTCATGCCGAGCCGCTTGGCATGGGCATTCATGAGATTGGCAAAAGACTCGACATTGCCCGAGACATACTCGGCCAGAGCCACGCTGGCATCATTGCCCGACTGGATGATCATGCCCTTGAGCAGATCCTCCAGACTGACCTGCTTGCCGACCTCGATGAACATTTTCGAGCCGCCGGTGCGCCAGGCCTTCTCGCTGACGAGCACCTGATCGGTGAGCTTGATGCGCTCTGAGGCCAGTTCACGAAACACCACATAGGCGGTCATGATCTTGGTCAGGCTTGCCGGCTCCAGTCGCTCGTCGGCATTGAGTTCGGCCAGGGTCTTGCCCGTATGGAAGTCGACTAGCAGATAGCCTTTGGCATCCAGTTCGGGTGGCGCAGGCGTCGTCGTTTGCGCGCTGACGGGCAGGCCGAGCGGGAGCAGCAGCAGAAACCACGGGAGCACGCGCTTGATGGCTGATTTCATGGATGGTCCGGAAACTCGGGGGTAGCGGGAGAGATATTGTGGTGCATTTTACCCCTCAAATCGCAAAAATGGCACAGTGTTTCAGTTTTGTAGCGAAGCCGAAGCCTGGGTCGCGCGGCGGGCGGCATTGTGCCCGGAGTGATCGGACAGGGTGGGCAGCAATCCCCAGAAACGACGCTTGGGTTCGATCGCCCGCACCTCGACCCTGGCCGTACCCTGGCGCTTCATTCCAAGCTTGACGGCCGCGGTATAGGACAGATCGATGACGCGATCCTCGTGAAAGGGACCGCGATCGTTGATGCGCACCACGACGCTACGACCGTTCTCGATATTGGTGACCCGTGCATAGGTCGGCAGCGGCAGCGTCTTGTGCGCGGCGCTCATGGCGTACATGTCATAGACCTCACCCGAGCTGGTCTGACGCCCGTGGAACGGACGACCATACCAGGAGGCGCGGCCGCGCTCGATATGGCCGCGCGCCGACTTCTTGGTGTAATAGCGCTGGCCGAAGACCACATAGGATTTGGGATTGCCGGATTTGGCCAGCGGCTCGATCTTGGGCACGGCATCCGGGATACGGGCAATCGCCTCATCGTCGAGTTCGCCATGGCTGGCACAGCCGGCGAGCACGAGTAGTACAACGGTGACGATGAACGGTCGTAGAGCTGTATCGCGCATGATTCACCTCATTTCTTGGCACGGTGCGTCTCGATCGACATCAGTATCCCGAAACCGGCCATGAGCGTCACCATGGAGGTCCCGCCATAGCTGACCAAGGGCAGTGGTACGCCCACCACCGGCAGCAAGCCGCTCACCATGCCGGTATTGACGAACAGATAGATAAAGAACACCAGCGTCAACCCGCCGGCGAGCAGGCGGTCATAGTTGTCCTGGGCGCGCGCGGCGATCATGAGTCCGCGCCCGATGATGAACAGATAGAGGGCCAGCAGGGCGATGATGCCGGTGAAGCCGAACTCCTCGCCGATCACGGCGAAGATGAAATCGGTATGACGCTCGGGCAGGAACTCCAGGTGCGACTGAGTGCCGTTGAGCCAGCCCTTACCCGAGAGACCACCCGAACCGATGGCGATCTGCGACTGAATGATGTGGTAGCCGCTGCCTAGCGGGTCGGACTGCGGGTCGAGCAGCGTCATGACGCGCTCGCGCTGATACTCGCGCATGTGCATCCAGACCAGCGGCGCCACGGCCGCGGCGATGGCGATCAGTCCAGTGATCATCCGCCAGCTCAGTCCGGCGATGAACAGCACCATGATGCCGGAACTGACCACCAGCAGCGAGGTGCCCAGGTCGGGTTGCTTGGCGATCAGACCGACCGGAATCATGGTCAGAATGGCCGCCAGCAGCACACCCGGCAGACGCGGCGGTAGCGGGCGCAAGGCCAGCACCCAGGCCACGGTCATGGGGACGGCGAGCTTGAGCAGCTCCGAGGGCTGGAAGCGGACCACGCCGAAATCGAGCCAGCGCTGTGCGCCCTTGCCGACGTCGCCGACCAGCAGCACGGCCACCAGCATCAGCACGCCCAGGGTATAGAGTCCCAGTGACCAGCGCTTGAACTGGCTCGACGGCACCTGCGCGATGGCCAGCATGAACGTAAAGGCCAGACCCAGCCGGACGAGCTGGCGCTCGATGGTCGCCAGCTCCTGGTCGCCGGCGCTGTAGAGCACCACGAGTCCGAATCCGCACAACGCCAGCAGCCCGGTCATGAGCGGAGCGTCGATGCGCAGACGGCGCAACCAGCCGTCGTCCGGCGCATCGACCTCCCAATTCACCCGCGAGGACAGAGGATCAATCGCCACCGCTCGTCTCCGCGTCTTCCGGTATCGGTAGTGGCGTCCCGCCGAGATAGGCGTCGATGACGCGGCGCGCGATCGGAGCGGCGACTCCACCGCCGGAACCGCCATTCTCCACCAGCACGGCTACGGCGATACGCGGATCCTCCACCGGCGCGAACGCGACGAAGAGTGCGTGGTCGTGCAGACGCTTGGCGATCTTGGAGGCGTCATAGCGCTCTTTCTGACCGATGCTGAAGACCTGCGAGGTTCCGGTCTTGCCGGCGATCCGGTAGTCGTTGGACTGGATACGCCGAGCCGTTCCGCGCTGGCTCTCGACGACCTTGGCCATGTCCTCGATGGCGATGTCCCAGTCGCTCGGATTACTGATCTCGATCTGATGGCTGACCATGGGGAAGACCGTCGCTGTATCCGCGCCTGGGACGCGCCGTGCATGGGCGAGCCGCGGCTGAATGAAGCGTCCCTTGTTGGCCAGGGCGGCCGTGGCGGCGGCTAACTGGATGGGTGTCGCCAGAAAATAGCCCTGACCGATGCCCATGATCAGCGTCTCGCCTGGATACCAGGGCTGTTTGCGCGCACGCTCCTTCCATTCACGCGAGGGCAGCAGCCCGCTCAACTCACCCGAGACATCGACCCCGGTTTTCTCGCCGAAGCCGAACTTCGAGAGAAAGCCGTGCATCTTATCGACGCCCATCTGATTGGCGAGCCAGTAGAAATAGACGTCGCAGGATTGCACGATGCCCAGCTCCAGATCAACGGTGCCATGGCCACCGCGCCGCCAGCAGCGGAAGCGGTGCTTTTGCCCAGGCAGCGAGAAGAAGCCCGGACAATAGGTCGTCTTGCGCGGCGTGACGAAGCCCAGCGACAGTCCGGCGAGTCCGACGAAGGGTTTGATCGTCGAGCCGGGCGGATACTGACCGCGGATGGAGCGGTTGTAGAGCGGCTTGTCGGGCGAGTGGAGCAGGGCGTCGTAGTTGGCCTGGCTGATGCCTTCGACGAACAGGTTGGGATCGAAGCTCGGATTGCTCACCATGGCCAGCACGCCGCCGTTGCGCGGATCGATGGCCACGATCGAGCCGCGATAGTCGCCGAGTGCCTCGGTCGCGGCCTGCTGGAGGGCGATGTCGAGATAGAGATAGAGATCCTGTCCGGGAGCGGGCGGGGTACTCTCCAGGGTGCGCAGGATGCGCCCGCGTGCATTCACCTCGACCTGCTGGTAGCCCACCTTGCCATGCAGCACGTCCTCGTGGGCCATCTCGACTCCGCCCTTGCCGATGAAATTGGTTCCGGCATAGTTGCCCTTGTCGATGCGTGTCAGTTCTTTTTCGTTGATGCGTCCGACATAGCCGAGCACATGGGCGGTGAGCTCGCGCTTGGGATAGGTGCGAATCAGCTCGGCATGGACCTCGACGCCTGGAAAGCGGTAGCCATCGACGGCGAAGCGCGCCACTTCCTCGGGCGTCAGATTCAAACGAATCGGGACGGGCTGAAAACGCATGCGCTGGCGCTTGAGTCGCTCGAAACGGGCCAGATCGTTTTCCTCGATCGGGACCAGATGCTTGAGCTCGGCGATGGTTTCGCTCAGGTTCGAAACCTTCTCGATCGTGATCACCAGCGAAAAAGACGGATGATTCTCAGCAAGCAGCACGCCCTTGGTATCGAAGATCAGCCCGCGGTTGGGCGGCACCGGCTGGACCTTGACTCGATTTTCAGTCGAGAGGACCGTGAAGTGGTCGTGACGCTCCAGTTGCAGATGGTACAGACGCGCCAGAATCACGCCCAACCCCAGGATCACGAACACGATGGCGACAATGGCGCGTGTTCTGACCAGGCGCTGTTCGCGCTGGCGATCCTCCAGGCTGCTTTCGAGCATGGTGTTCAACCTGCCCCGACGCGCCGCTCGAACGGAACCAGCAGCCAGGCCATGAGCGGCCAGAAGGCCAGACCGACCAGTGCTGAGACCCAGTAGGTCAGAGCCGGCATCGGCTGCCCGGTCGCGCCGATGATCCAAAGTGTCAGCAAGCGTTCGGCGAGCAGGATCAGGGCCACGAAGAAGGTCTGCTGCCACTGCGGAAAGATGCGAATGCGCGGACGCAGTACGAGCGCCAGATAGGCTGTGACCGAGAGCGCCAGCGCATGCTGTCCGAGCAGGGCGCCCGTGAGCACGTCGAGCATCAGACCGACGACGAAACCGGTGAAGATGCCGACCCGGCGCGGAGTGGCGAAGCACCAGAAGAGCAGCGCGAGCACAGTCCAGGGCGGACGGTAGTCCCAGGGCCAGTCCGACATCGGCAGGATGGTCAGATACATCGCCGCTGTGAGCGTCAGCGCGACCGGCCAGAATGGCTGCCGGGGCTTGTAGGACGGCTTGGCCGCGCGCTTCTTGGCCGTCTTCACTGCGGCATGTCCCTGGGCTTGGCAGCCTCGGCGGTCAGGGCCTGCAAGCGCGAGGTCTCGTTCAGGTTCCAGACCAGCAGCACTTCGCGACTGCGGTCGAGCCGCGCCGTGGGTTCAGCGATGACGGTGGTGAAGGGGTTGTCCGGGTCCTGGCGCACGGTCTTGACGCGCGCTACCGGATAGCCAGAGGGAAAGCGTCCATCCATGCCCGAGGTTACGAGCAGGTCGCCGACCTGAATGTCGGCGTTTTTGGGGATGTAGAGCAGTTCGAGATCATGATTCGGCCCGGTGCCGGCGGCGATGGTGCGCAGACCATTGCGGTTGACCTCGACCGGCAGCGCATGATCGGAGTCGGTGATCAGGAGTACGACCGATGAGAACGGATTGGCGCGAATGATCTGGCCCATCACGGCGTTGGCATCGAGCACCGGCTGACCGACGAAGACCCCGGCATTGGTGCCCTTGTTGAGCATCACCTGTTGACGATAGGGCGCGAGTTCGACGGCCATGATCTCGGCGATCAGCACCCGCTCGCCGACGTCGAGCGAGGAGCCGAGCAGGTCGCGCAGACGCGCGTTTTCAGCTTCCATCGACTCGAATTGCTGGAGTCGCGCCTTGAGCAGCAGGTTCTCGCGATGCAGTCCGGTGTTCTCATCGCGCAGCACATCCTGTCCGGCGAGCCGTTCACGCGCCTCGCGGAAGAGCTGGCTGGGCCGGTCGGCGGCCAGTTGCAGCGGATAGGTGACGAGCGAGAGTGCCGTGCGCAGCAGCTCCAGGTGATGCTGATGGTGATCGGCCACGAGCAACCCGAGCGCCATCAGCACGGCCAGGATGACGCGAACATTGGGCGATGGGCCTGGGTTGAACAGAGGTTTGATAACGGCAGTCCTCGGCGAGAGATCCCGTAGGCGGTCTCCTGAATCCTGTTACTCGGTTGCAAACAAAGCGCTCTCCTGCGTATCGAGCATTTCCAGCACCGTCCCGCCGCCGCGGGCGACACAGGTCAGTGGATCCTCGGCCACGATCACCGGCAATCCGGTCTCTTCCTCGATCAGACGATCGAAGCCGCGCAGCAGCGAACCGCCGCCGGTCAGCACGATGCCGCGTTCGGCGACATCGGCACCCAGTTCGGGCGGGGTCTTTTCGAGCGCCATCTTGACGGCCTGCACCACCATCGACAGCGGCTCCTGGAGCGCCTCCAGGATCTCGTTGCTGTTGAGCGTGAAGCTGCGCGGCACGCCCTCGGCCAGACTGCGGCCCTTGACGTCGATCTCCAGCACCTCGTTGCCGGGAAAGGCCGAGCCGATGCTGTGCTTGATGCGCTCAGCCGTGGCCTCGCCGATCTGGGTGCCGTAGTTGCGGCGCACATAGTTGATGATGGCATCGTCGAAGGTGTCGCCACCAACCCGTACTGATTCAGCATAGACGATGCCGCTGAGCGAGATCACGGCCACCTCAGCCGTTCCGCCGCCGATGTCGATGACCATGCAGCCGCGCGGCTCATGGACGGACAGACCCGCACCGATGGCCGCTGAAATCGGCTCCTCGATCAAGTAGACCTCGCGCGCGCCGGCACCGGCCGCCGACTCCTTGATGGCGCGCCGCTCGACCTGGGTCGATCCACAGGGCACGCAGATGAGCACGCGCGGGCTGGGTCGCAGCATGCTCGATTCATGCACCTTATGGATGAAATATTGAAGCATCTTTTCGGTGACTGTGAAGTCAGCGATGACGCCATCCTTCATCGGCCGGATCGCGGTGACGTTCTGCGGCGTGCGCCCGAGCATCTGCTTGGCCTCCTCGCCGACGGCGACCACCGTTTTGGTACCGCCCTGACGCTCGTGCCTGATGGCGACGACCGAGGGTTCGTTAAGCACGATGCCGCGTCCGCGCGCATAAATCAGCGTATTGGCGGTCCCCAGATCAATCGAGAGATCATTGGAGAACATTCCGCGAATGTTTCTGAAGAACATCGGTAAAGATACCTTCCGGGTGGTAAGGAACGCCATGATGGACGAGGCGTCGCAGAAGAGAAGTGGCCCGGGTCTCGGTTCCGATACGGGATCCCTGGATGATTGGGGCGCTAATCTAGCAATGCGGGCCTGGATCGGCAAGGTACGGGCGCGCTCGAACCATCCGCCCGGACGGCCATTTGTGCTATTTTCGCCCATTTTACCGCTAACGGCTGATTCAACATGTCACTGGATTCCTCCGACATCGACAAGATCGCGCATCTGGCGCGGCTGGCCGTCGCTCCTGAGCAGCGCGCGCGCTATGCCACGGATCTCAGCAATATCCTCGATCTGGTCGCCCAGATGGACGCGATCGACACCTCGGGCGTCGAACCCATGGCCCATCCGCTGCACATGGCGCAGCGTCTGCGCCCGGACATCCCCGCTGAGCCGAACCAGCGCGAACACTTCCAGTCCATCGCCCCCCTGACCGAGGGCGGACTCTATCTGGTTCCGAAGGTCATCGAATAATGCAGAACAAATCGATCGCTCAAATGGCCGCTGATCTGCGGCTGCGCACCTATTCCAGCGTCGAGCTGACGCGGCACTATCTGGAGCGCATCGAACGGCTCGATCCGCACCTGAACAGCTTCATCACGGTCGCCGCCGAGCCGGCGCTCGCGGCGGCTGAGCGCGCCGATCAGGCGCTCAAATCGGGCGAGGCCGGGCCGCTCACCGGCATTCCCATCGCCCACAAGGACATCTTCTGCACCCAGGGGATCAAGACCAGCTGCGGCTCGCGCATGCTCGATAATTTCGTCGCCCCCTATGATGCCACCATCGTCGAGCGGCTCGCCGCGGCCGGCGCCGTGGTGTTGGGCAAGACCAACATGGACGAGTTCGCCATGGGGTCGAGCAACGAGACGAGCTGGTATGGCCCGGTCAAGAATCCCTGGGACAAGACGCGCGTTCCGGGCGGCTCGTCCGGCGGCTCAGCGGCCGCTGTCGCCGCGCGGTTGTGCGCGGCCGCGACCGCCAGCGACACCGGCGGCTCGATCCGCCAGCCGGCGGCGCTGTGCGGCATCACCGGCCTCAAGCCGACCTATGGGCGCTGCTCGCGCTGGGGCATGATCGCCTTTGCGTCCTCGCTCGATCAGGCCGGGGTCATGGCCCGCTCGGCCGCCGACGCAGCCTTCATTCTCGATGAGATGGCCGGCTTCGATACGCGCGACTCGACCAGCGCTGATGTCCAGGTTCCAGACTATGTCGACGCGCTCGACGATGATCTGCATGGTCTGCGCATCGGACTGCCCAAGGAATACTTTGGGGCCGGACTCGATGCACGCATCGGCGAGGCCGTCATGGCCGCGATCAAGGAATACGAGGCGCTCGGTGCCGAGATCGTCGAGATCAGTCTACCCAACAGTCCGCTCTCGGTGCCGGTCTACTATGTGGTCGCCCCGGCTGAGTGCTCGTCCAATCTGGCGCGCTTCGATGGGGTACGCTACGGGCATCGCTGCGAGAACCCGCAGGATCTGCAAGACCTCTATGAGCGCAGCCGTGCCGAGGGCTTCGGTCCCGAGGTCCAGCGCCGGATCATGATCGGCACCTATGTGCTCTCGGCGGGCTATTACGACGCCTACTATCTCAAGGCGCAGAAGATCCGGCAGCTGATCGCTGACGACTTCAAGCGTGCCTTCGAGCAGGTCGATGTCATCATGGGGCCGACCAGTCCGGGCACGGCGTTTGCGCTTGGCTCGAAGATGGACGATCCGGTGTCCATGTATCTCAACGACATCTACACCATCGCCACCAATCTCGCCGGACTGCCGGGGATGTCGATCCCGGTCGCGCCGGTCGACGGCCTGCCGGTGGGGCTCCAGATCATCGGCAACTACTTTGAGGAAGCACGTCTGCTCAATGTCGCGCACCGCTATCAGCATGTGACGCACTGGCACCAGTCGGCACCGGTCGGGTGCGAGTAAACGCGCGACTCAGAGCAAAAAGACGGTCGCCAGCCCCAGGAAGGCCAGGAAGCCGACCACATCGGTGACCGTCGTCAGGATGACCCCGCCGGCCAGGGCGGGGTCGATGCCGAAGCGTTCCAGGGCCAGCGGCAGCAGCGCGCCGGCCAGTGCCGCCGCCAGCAGATTGATACTGATCGCCACGCCGATGACCAGCGCGATCTCGGGGTCGCGGAACCAGATCCAGGCGATCAGGGCCACCACCAGCGCCCAGATGACGCTGTTGATGGCCGCTACGGCCATTTCTTTCATCAGTAGCCAGCGGCTGTTGTTGGAGGTGAGCTGACCGAGCGCCAGCCCGCGGATGGCAAGCGTGAGCGTCTGGGTGCCGGCGATGCCGCCCATGCTGGCGACCACCGGCATCAGCACCGCCAGCGCCACGATCTGCTGGATGGTGTCCTCGAAGCGTCCGATGACCCAGGCGGCGAGAAAGGCCGTCAGCAGATTGATCCCGAGCCACAGCGCGCGCCGACGCGCACTCAGCAGCACGGGCGCGAACATGTCCTCGGTTTCCGACAGGCCGGCTTGGCCGAGAAACTGATGATCGGCCTCCTCGCGGATGACATCCATGACATCGTCGACCGTGATGCGTCCGAGCAGATTACCGTCCTCGTCGACCACAGGCGCCGTGACCAGATCATGCTGCTCAAAGCGGGTCGACACCTCGCGCGCACTCCAGGTCGCCGGGATGGCCTGCACGTCGAGCGTCATGGCCTCGGCGACTGAGTCCTCCGGGTCATGGGTCAGCAGATCGGTCAGATAGAGCACGCCCAGATAGCGCCCCTTGCGGTCGACCACGATCAGATTGTCAGTGATGTCCGGCAGCCCGTCCTTGAGCCGGCGCAGATAGCGCATCACCACATCGAGCGTCATCTCGGGACGCACGGTTACGGTGTCGCTGTTCATGAGACCGCCGGCCGTGTCCTCGGGGTAGGACAGCGCCTTTTCGAGCCGGTCGCGCCGCTGCTGATCGAGCGACTTGACCACCTCGTGCGTGATGGCGAGCGGTAGATCCTGGATGAGATCAGCCAGGTCGTCGGTGTCGAGTGTGCCGATCGCCGCCACCAGCTCGCCGGCATCCATCAGCGCGATGAGCTGCTCGCGCACGTCGTCGTGCAGATAGGTCAGCACCTCGCCGTCGTACTCGGCATCGACCAGGTTCCACAACAGCTCGCGCTCCTTGTGCGGGAGCGATTCGAGCAGATGCGCGATCTCAGCCGGCTGCAGGGCGTTGAGCATGCGCGCCGCTTGCCGGACGGCGCCCTGTTCGAGGACGCGGCGCAGATCCTCGAGGCGCGTGCTGTCGGAGTTGAGAGTCGCGGGAAGGCTCATGGTCACCTGCTGGCTCGGTCGCTGAGTCAAGGGAGTTGGCTGTCGCTGGAATTGACGGCCCACACCGTGGCGAACGATCGAGCGCGAGCCGTGAACCGGTTATGCTACCAGTTAGCGGGCCGGAAGGGAGGATGGCACAGCGTTCAGCACTTCAAGCAGCGCGTTGGGGTTGGCCACGTCGAGTTGATCGAAGAGCTGGTCGACATGGCGTGCGAGTTCGCCGGCATCGGATTCCAGCAGAATTTCTTTGATGTCGAGCAGAGCGCCGGGCTGCATGCTGAATTCGCGCAGTCCCATCCCGAGCAGCAGCCGGGTGAAGCGCGGATCGCCGGCCATCTCACCGCACATCCCGACCGGGATATCGAAGGCGCGCCCGGCCTCGATGGTGAGCCGGATCAGGCGCAGAATGGCCGGATGCGCCGGATCGAAGAGATCGTTGACCGCATCGTCGAGCCGGTCGATGGCCAGGGTGTATTGGATGAGGTCATTGGTGCCGATGGAGAGAAAATCCATCCGTTGCGCGATGGCGCGCGCAGTCAGCGCGGCGGCCGGTACCTCGATCATGGCACCAATCGGCAGGTCGTCGTCGTAGTCGAGTCCCTCGCGGTCGAGCTGGCGCTTGAGATCGGCGATGATCGCCAGGGCGCGGTCGAGTTCGTGGACGCTGGTCACGAGCGGCAGCATCAGCCGGACCGGCCCGAGTGCCGAGGCGCGCAGGATGGCGCGCAGTTGCGGCTCGAAGAGCGCCGGCTCCTTCAGACACAGTCTGATCGCGCGCAGTCCGAGCGCTGGATTGCTCACGTTCGAGTGGGCTGTGGCCAGGGCCTCGCTGTGTTTGTCGACCCCCAGGTCGAGCGTGCGAATGGTGATGGGACGCCCGTCGAGATCGGCCAGCATGGCGCTGTAGTTGGCCAGGTGTTCCTCTTCGTCCGGCAGATCGGCGCGGTTCATGTAGAGGAACTCGGTGCGATAGAGACCGACTCCAAGTGCGCCATTGGCCTTGGCCAGCTCGATGTCCTCGGGCAGTTCCAGATTGGCCTGAAGACGGATCTCGATCCCATCGCGGGTGCGGGCCGGGCGTCCGGCCAGGGCGCGTAAACCCGTCTGACGCGCCTGGATGGCTCGCAGTCGCTGGCGATAGTCATCGACGAGTCGCGCGTCGGCGTTGGCGATGACCGTCCCGCTCGCACCATCGACGATCAGCAGCTCTTCGGCGCGCAGATAGCGGGTGATGTCGTGCAGACCCATGACCGCCGGCACCCCGAGGCTGCGTGCCAGGATCGCGGTATGCGACATGGGTCCGCCATACTCGGTCACAAAGGCCACGGCGCCGCGATGACGCAGCAGGATGGCATCGGCCGGCGCCAGATCGCGGGCGACCACCACATAGCCGGCGAGATCCCGTTCGGTCAAGGTCGATCTGTGCGCCTCGCCGCGCAGAAACCCCTGAATCTGTCCCACGACATGCTCGATGTCATCGCGGCGCGTGCGCAGATAGGGATCATCCATCTGTTCGAAGACCGCGATCAGGGCATCGCGATGACGTTGCAGCGCCCATTCGGCCGAGCAGAGTTGATCGGCGACGATCTGACGCACACCGTCGATGAGTGCCGTGTCTTCCAGCATCAAGAGATGGGCGTCGATGAACTCGGCGATTGCGACCGGCGTCTCGCGCGGGATCTGGGCGCGCACCTGTTTGAGCGCCTGACGCGCGGCCTCGACTGCGAGGTCGAAACGCTCAATTTCCCGTTGAATGTCGTCGACATCGATCGGCGCGTGAGTCACGCCCCCCTGTCCACGGATGTCGACGAAGGCCGGACCCAGTGCAATCGCGTTCGACGAACCGATTCCGATGCCCTGGAAGGCGAGAGTCACTCTGGTTCTCCGAAGCGGTCCTGTATGAGTTGTTCGATGGCCGCCATGGCCTCCTGCTCATCGGCGCCTGCCGCTTCCACCATGACCGTGGTGCCTTGGCTGGCGGCCAGCATCATGACGCCCATGATGCTCTTGCCATTGACGCTCTGGCCGCGCCGCTCGACTGTGATCTCGCTCTCGAAGCGGTTGGCGCATTGCACCAGCTTGGCGGCCGCCCGTGCGTGCAGGCCGAGCTTGTTACAAATCTCGAGTTCTTGGCGAATCATCCGGGCTTGGTCCTTCTCGGTAAGGGTAGTACCTAAATCGCGTTTGGATCGAATCCGTGCGGGCGGCGTGCCGCTGACGGGCTTCAGGTGTCCTGGCGGACGCCATCGCGACCGCCGCTGAGCGCCTTCTCGGCCAGGCTGTCCAGATCCAGGGTCGCGTAGTTCAGGGTCCGCAGCAGCATCGGCAGGTTCAGTCCGCTGACCACCCGCGCCCGCGCGCATGAATCGGCGAACGCCCGCGCGACATTGGCCGGTGTGGCCCCATAGAGATCGGTCAGCACCAGCACGCCCTCGCCCTGGTCGATGGTTGCGGCCAGATGCGTGCAGCGCGTGAGGATTTCATCGATCGGTGTGTCGTTGATCACCTCGCAGCAGGCGACGCCGAGCGGCGACCGGCCGAGGATATCGGTGGCGATGCGCAACAGATCACCGGCCAGCGGTCGATGGGTGACGAGCAGGACACCGACGCTCACGACAGTTCCCGGTGGCGCACGATGACTGTGTGACCGAGTGACTCGAAACGCTCGCCGAGGCGCTCGGTCATGTAGACCGAGCGATGCTGGCCGCCGGTGCAGCCGATGGCGATGGTCAGATAGCTGCGCCCGTCGGTCTCGAAGCGAGGGATCCAGCGCTCGAAGAAGGCGAGAATATCCTCGCGCATGCGCGTCACCTCGGCGCTGGATTCCAGGAAGCGGGCGACCTCGGGATCACGTCCGGTGAGCATGCGCAGTTCGGCTTCCCAATGCGGATTGGGCAGACAGCGTACATCGAGCACGAAATCGACGTCAGGTGGAACGCCGTGCTTGAAGCCGAAGGATTTGAGCAGAATCGAGATCTTGGGCGACTCGCCACCCAGCAGCCAGCCGCGCACCCGATCGCGCAGCTCATGCACATTGGTCTGGGTGGTGTCGATCACCAGATCGGCGCGTTTGCGGACCGGCTCCAGAAACTCCTGTTCGAGCTGGATGGCTTCGCGCAGCGAGCGGTCGGCCTGGGTGAGCGGATGACGGCGGCGTGTTTCGCTATAGCGTCGAATCAGGGTCTCAAGCTGGGTCTCCAGAAAGAGCACGCGACAGTCGATCCCGCGTTCCTGAGCGGCAAGGGCCAGGTCGGGCAGGCGTCGCAGGGCTTCGGGGTTGCCGCGGGCGTCGATGCCGACCGCCGTCTTGCCAAAGGCCTCGTCGAGCGTCTCGTGCAGCCCGAGCACCAGATCCTGGAGCAGGAAGAAGGGCAGGTTGTCGATACAGTAGAACCCCATGTCTTCAAGCGTATGGAGCGCGATGCTCTTGCCGGCTCCGGACAAGCCACTGAGGATAATCAGCTGCATGGAATTAGGTCTCCTCTGGCGCTGTTGACATGGGATCAGTCTCCGGTGCTTGGCGGATCGGGTTGATCCTGACTGATGGCGCACGCCTGGCGGTTGATGAAGTCCAGGCCGGCGTCATAGCCGCGAAAGCGCAAAATCTGCTGTCTGACGGCCGCCTCCACCAGGATCGCCAGATTGCGGCCGGGCGCCACCGGCATGATGATCCTGGGAATCGCCACTCCCAGCACATTCAGCGTCGACAGACTGCCGGCGAGCCGGTCGATGCATTCGAGCTGAGGTCGAGCCAGGGGTTGCAAGTCGATGACGAGATTGAGCGTCTTGTCGCGCAGTACCGCGCTCTCGCCGAACATGGCCCGGATATTGAGGATGCCGAGACCGCGCACTTCCAGGAAGTCTCTGAGCATCTCCGGACAGCGACCCTCGATGACTTCGGGCGCGATGCGCGCGAAACGCGGTGCGTCGTCGGCGATGAGCCGATGGCCGCGCGTGATGAGATCGAGCGCCAGCTCGCTCTTGCCGACGGCTGGCGCTCCGGTCAGGAGTACGCCCATGCCCAGCACCTCGATGAAGACGCCGTGGATGGTCTGGCGTTCGGCCAGTGCCTGCGTGAAAAAATAGCGCAGATGATTGATCAGTTCCTGATCGCTGAGCGCAGACCCCAGGAGCGGGGTCCGGGTCGCGCAGGCGCGTTCCCGGAAGTCGGGTGGCGGAGTGAGGCCGTTGCTGAAGATCACCGCCGCTGGCTGGTCGGCGAAGAGCGTGTCGAGTGTCTCGCCGTAGGCGGTCGCGCCAAGCCCCGCGAGATAGCGCTGTTCGGGCAGGCCGACGACCTGCAGGCGATTGGGATGGATGAGGTTCAGCGAGCCGATGAGCGACTGCCCGGGATCCTCCCCGAGCACGGGGCGCAGTGTCTCGGGTTCCGGAGTCAGCCAGTGCAGCTTGAGCTGAGAGCCGGCTTGGGCGACGACGCTCTGGAGGCTGTCGATCATAGAGGCGAACTGGCTGGCCTAGACGGCGCGTAGAATTCGCAGGATCTCGTCCCGAGTGCTGGACTCGCGCAAACCGGCTCGCACGTTCGGGTCGCTGAACAGACTGGCCAGATGCGCGAGCAGGCGCAGATGTTCCTCATTGGCCTCCTCGGGCACGAGCAGCGCGAACGCCAGGTCGACGGGTTCGCCGTCGGCGGCATCGTAATCGACGCCCTGAACGGTCTGCACGAAGGCGCCGATCACTGCGCCGACATCCTTCACCCGTGCGTGGGGCAGGGCGATGCCGTGACCGAGTCCGGTGCTGCCAAGGCGTTCGCGTTCGAGCAGGCGCTCGAAGATGGCTTCGGTCTGAAGCCGGGGATGATCGCTGGCGAGCAGCTCGGCCAGTGTCTCGAGTAGCCGTTTCTTGCTGGCAATCTCGAGGCCGCATCCGATACGGGCTTCGTTGATCAGGTCAGGGCCTAACATGGCTCCAGCTCCCGCTAGCCACTGAAGCGCCGGCGGGCGCTCAGGGGTCGATGACTGATCCAGCCAGGATAGCGCCGGCATTCGATGCTGGTCATGGGTGTTTGGTCCTCAGAATGAAAAACACCCCGGACGTCAGCGACGCATGCGTCCGAGGTGTGGCCTGTGCCCTAGCTACAAGGATACGCCGCTTTCAGGGCGATGAACCGGCTGATCTCACTCGGCCTCAGGCTCAGTGATCTTGACGGCGCCACCGCGATGGCTACTGCGCTTTTCCTTATAGCGGATGACCTGACGATCGAGCTTGTCGATCAGACCATCGATGGCGGCATACATGTCCTCGTGGACGGAGTCGGCGAACACCTTGCCGCCATTGACATGGAGCGTGGCCTCGGCCTTTTGCTGGAGCTTCTCCACGGTTAGGACGACATGGGCATTGATGACGTGGTCGAAATGGCGTGCAAGACGCTCGAATTTGCTGTCGACATAGGACTTCAGCGCATCGGTGACGTCGATGTGGTGACCCGTCAGGTTGATTTGCATCATTGGACTCCTTCATAAGGTTCAAACGGCCTGTCAAGCCAGGCGTTTGCGCTCACTCGAGGCTGGGATACCCATAGCCTCGCGGTATTTGGCGACTGTTCGGCGCGCGACGTTGATGCCCTGGTCCGCCAGTTCCTCGGCAATTTTGTTGTCGCTGAGTGGCTTGCGCGGGGATTCTCCCGCGATCAGCTTGCGGATCAGGGCGCGAATCGCCGTCGACGAGCATTCGCCGCCAGAGGTGGTGTTGACGTGGGATGAAAAGAAATATTTGAGTTCGAAGGTGCCTCGTGGCGTATGCATGTACTTCTGCGTGGTCACGCGCGAGATGGTCGACTCATGCAGCTCCAGGGCCTCGGCGATGTCGCGCAGCACCATGGGGCGCATCCCCTCGTCGCCATGTTCGAGAAAATCCTGTTGCATCTCGACGATCTTGGCTCCCACGCGCAGTACCGTGTCGTTGCGGCTCGCCAGGCTCTTGATGAACCAGCGCGCCTCCTGGAGATGACTTTTGAGCGTCTGACCGTCGGCGCTCTGATCGGCGCGGCGGATCAGGCGCGCATAGTCGGCATTGACCCTGAGTCTGGGTGTGATATCGGGGTTCAACTCGACCTGCCAGCGGCCCTCTGTCTTGCGCACGAAGATGTCGGGTACAACGTACTCCGATGGGGCCTCCTCGATCAAGCGTCCCGGCTTCGGATTGAGACTGCGGATGAGATCGAGCGCGCCGCCCAGATCGCGCTCGGAGTCCTTGAGCAAGCGCGAGAGGGCGTTGAGGTCGCCGCGCGGCAGGTGCTCGAAGCCCTGATCGCAGACAGCGATGGCCAGATCGCGCCAGGGTGTTCCGGCGGGTAGCTGGCGCAACTGGATCAGCAGACACTCGCGCAGGTCGCGTGCGCCGACGCCGGCCGGATCGAGCGACTGGACGCGATGGATCTGGGCCTCGATCTCATCGATGTCGATCGTGGGATTATCGATGGTGGCCAGCAATTCTTCAGTATCCGCGCGCAGATAGCCATCGGCGTCGATGGCATCGATGACGGTCTGGGCGATCATGAAATCGCGCTCGCTCAGCCGGCTGAGGTTCAACTGCCAGGTCAGATGGTCCCACAGCGTCTGCGGACGCGAGCGGTGGAGCAGCGGATCATAGTCCGAGCCGTCGTCCGCGCCGTGCGACGAGGGCGGCAGATAGCTGTCGAAGACGTCACTCCATTGGGTGTCGACCGGCAGTTCATCGGGCATGTCGTTGGATTCGGCCCGCACCTCGCGATCAACGCTCGCTTCGGACTCAGGCGCGCGCTGGTCCTCGCCATCACGTTGCGACAGGCGAGTCTCCTCGGTTTCGCTGGACTTGAAGCGTTCGGATTCCTCGCCGTCCTCCAGCATGAGGTTGCTTTCGAGCGCCTCCTGGATCTCATGTTGCAACTCAAGCGTCGACAGTTGCAGCAGCTTGATGGCTTGCTGCAACTGGGGCGTCATGGTGAGTTGCTGACTGAGACGAAGCTGAATGGATGGCTTCATGGATCGAGTGGGCGTCTGATCGTGGTCCGTTTAGCGTGATTTAGCAATAAGGGTGCCTGTCTACTGAGTCTAGTCTACATGGAAAAATCGGCGCCTAGATAGACATCGCGCACCCGCTGGTTGGCCAGCAGCTCAGCCGGCGCGCCGGCAGCGATCACGGTGCCGGCGCCGAGAATGTAGCCGCGGTCGCAGATATCGAGCGTTTCGCGCACATTATGGTCAGTGATGAGTACGCCGATGGAGCGGTCGCGCAGATGCGTGACGATGGCTTTGATATCGCCGACGGCGATTGGGTCGACACCGGCGAATGGCTCATCGAGCAGCATCACGCTTGGCTCGACCGCCAGGGCGCGTGCGATCTCCAGCCGCCGGCGCTCACCGCCCGAGAGACTGAGCGCGAGTGAATCGGCGACATGCGCGATGCCCAGTTCCTCCAGCAGGCGCTCACTGCGCGCTTCGCGCTCACCGCGTTTGAGATCGCGTCGCGTCTCCAGGATGGCCAGAATGTTCTCACGCGCGCTCAGCTTGCGGAAGACTGACGGCTCCTGGGCCAGATAGCTCAGCCCGGCGCGCGCCCGAGCATGCATGGGCAGGCGCGTGAGATCGCGCTCGTCGAGCAGGATGCGGCCCTGATCGGCATGGATCAGACCGACGATCAGATAAAAGCAGGTCGTCTTGCCCGCACCATTGGGTCCGAGCAGGCCCACGACCTCGCCCGGCTCGACCTGAACGCTGACGTCCTGGAGTACCTGGCGGCTGCCGTAGTGCTTCATCAAGTGTTCGGCACGCAGACCGCTCATTGTGAGTCCGGGGTGATGCTGATCTTGACCCGGCCCGCACCGCCGGCGCGAAAGCGGGCCTTCGCGCGATCATAGAGAATGCGCTCGCCCGTGAGTCGATCCTCGCCCTGGATCAGCAGCCCCTCGCCGATCAGCACCAGTTCGTCCTTGTCGGCATCGTATTCCATGCGCTTGGCGAAAGCTTGGACCTCGCCCTGATCGTCATCGAGCAACTGCTTGTAGCTGGCCGGCTGGCCGAGCGCGATGATCAGACGTGGCTGGCGGTCCTGGCGATGATAGACGGTCACATGCTCGGCGAGCAGTTGCATGCTGCCCTGGTCGACCTGGACGTTGCCGACATAGATGCTGGTGCTGTCAGACTCGCGCACCTCGACCTCATCGGCCTCGATATAGATCGGCTGCCGGGCGTCTTCTTCGAGCGCCCAGACGCTCGCGCCGAAACCGGCGCCAAGGCTGAGCAGGAGACCGAGGATCGACCATTGCGCCGAACCGGTCCAGCCGCGTCGCCGCTTGGATGCACTTGAAAGCATGGGACGCCTCATCGGTCGGGAGTGCGTTCGTGTTCGGGTGAAATGCGGATACGGGCGCGTCCGTAAAAACTGGTGCGCGCGGCATCCTGCAGATACCACAGTCGCATCCCATTGGCGGTCACCCAGTCACCGTCACTGTCGATACGCACCGGCAGATCGGTCTCGGCCAGTCCCGTCTGACGCCAGATGTCCAGGCGCTCGGTTTCCAGGTGCATCGGGCGGTTGCTGGCGTCAGCCTCGCGATCGAGCCGCACGGCGCCGCTCAGTTGCACCTGATCGCCTTCGGCCTGTACCGTCCCGAGCCGCGCCTGCGCGAACCACGGCGGGCCGTCAGGGCGATAGAGTACCAGGCGCGGCTCGTCGAGTTCGGAGAGATCCTCGTCGGCATAGTGACGCAATCGCTCGGCCTTCAGGCGACGACTCGGTTCGCCGGTGGCGTCGGTTTCCAGGGCCGACAGTCCTTGGACGATATAATCGGGCCGTCGCTCGCGGGGCGCTTGAACGGCCTCGTCGTCAGGGAGCCTGTGCAGCTGCCACCAGGCGCCGAGACCGACGAGCGCAAAGCCGATCCCGAGCAGCCATTGACGGCGCGCTCCGTCCTGACGCTCGGCGAAACGGGTCATGAATATGCGGCCAGCAGCGGTTCGAGATGTCCCTGGGCGTCGAGGATGAGTTCACAGACCTCGCGTGCCGCGCCACGTCCGCCGGGCGCCGTGGTGCGCCAGTGGGCCAGCTCGCGCACCCTGGGATCGGCGTCGGCGACCGCGATCGCCAGTCCGACCTGACGCATCACCGGCAGGTCGATGACATCGTCGCCGACATAGGCGACCTGCGCGTCGTCGAATCCATGGCGCTGTTTGAGCTGTTCATAGGCCGGGAGCTTGTGACGATAGCCTTGGAAAATGTCCGAGACGCCCAGGCTCTCCATGCGCATCTGTACGACATTGGAGGTGCGTCCGGTAATCACGGCCAGTCGTATCCCACTCTCCTGGAGCAGGACCATGCCGTGACCGTCGCGTGAGTTGAACGCCTTGTATTCCTGGCCGTCGTCGCCGAGGAACAGACTGCCGTCGGTGAGTACGCCATCGACGTCGAAGATGACCAGCCGGATGCGCGAGGCGCGTTCTCGAATCTCTGTCATTGAATCGCGTCCTGGGTTGAAATGCGTGCCCTTGTAGCCGCTTCGGGGAGCCTGGTCAATACACGCGCGCTCGCCGTCGGTGTACATTCGACCCCGCGCACGGTCTCAGACGACCCCGGCGCGCAGCAGGTCGTGCATGTTGAGCGCCCCGATCAGACGCCTCTTGGCATCGACCACCAGCAGTCCATTGATGGCGCGCGACTCCATGAGCCGCACCGCCTCGACAGCCAGAGCGCCTGATTCGATGGTCGCGCACTGGCGCGTCATGACCGTGTCGACCAGGGTCTGGTGGACATCGATGCCGCGATCGAGGGTGCGGCGCAGATCGCCATCGGTGAAGACCCCGGCCAGGGTGCCATCCGGGTTTACCACGGCACTCATGCCCAGCCCCTTGCGCGAGATCTCCTCCAGCGTATCGAGCAGCGAGGTGCCGAGCGCGACCCAGGGCAGGCGGACACCCTGGTGCATCACGTCGTCGACATGCAGCAACAGACGCCGTCCGAGACTGCCGGCCGGATGGGAGCGGGCGAAGTCCTCGGCAGTGAAGCCGCGACTTTCGAGCAGCGCGATGGCCAGCGCATCGCCCATGGCCAGCGCCGCCGTGGTGCTGGAGGTCGGTGCCAGACCCAGTGGACAGGCTTCCATGGCGACGCTGATGTCGAGATCGACATCGGCCTCGCGCGCCAATGTGGAACCGCGCCGGCCGGTCATGGCGATCAGGGGCACGCCGAGGCGCTTGATGAGCGGCAGGATGGTCAGCAGCTCATCGGTCTCGCCCGAGTTCGAAATGGCCAGCACCACGTCGCGCGGGGTGATCATGCCCAGATCACCGTGGCTGGCCTCGCCCGGATGGACGAAGAACGCCGGGCTGCCGGTGCTGGCCAGGGTGGCGGCGATCTTGCCGCCGATATGACCGGACTTGCCCATGCCGAGCACCACGATGCGCCCGTCGCAGGCGAGCATGTAGCGACAGGCGGCCACGAAGGTCTCATCCATCCGCGCCGCGAGTGCCGCGACCGCGTTCGCCTCGGTCTCGATCACAGCACGCCCGAGTTGCTTGATCTGAGCGGCCTGCTCGGGTGTGAGCGCGGGCGGAGACGTGCCGAGTTGTCGTCGTTCAGTCATGCGGAGCGGTATCCAGCTGGGTTCAGTGTGACTTGGTGTCTAACGGGCGAGCGCCGATTGCGCAGTTTCAAGACGCCGCACGCATCGACAGGAGGCGTCAAGATTAACAGGATTGCCGAGGACATCGGGCAAATCTGAAGGCCGCCGCTCTCATTTGATGGCGGCGGATCTCGTCGACATTTCTTGACGCCTGCCTCCTTAGGAGATGAAAATTGATTTTTTAAATCAAAACGCTGGAGACCATGGCCGGACAAGGACTTGAGTCAGATCGCGTCTTGGAGCGCCGGCCGGTGTCGAGCGATGCCGTCGACGCACGCCCGGAGGTGCTCGTCGAGATCCGTGGTCTGTGTTTTCGCCGTGGCGAGCGCGTCATCTTCGAGGATCTCGATCTCGACATCCGGCGTGGCACAGTGACGGCGGTGATGGGGCCGAGCGGGACCGGCAAGACGACCCTGCTCAAGCTCATCACCGGGCAGTTGCACCCGGACGCCGGAACCATCCGCGTCGCGGGTCAGGAAGTAACGCGGCTCAACACGGCCGCACTCTTCCGGCTGCGCCAGCGCATGGGGATGCTCTTTCAGTCGGGCGCGCTCCTGACCGATCTGAGCGTCTTCGACAATGTCGCTTATCCACTGCGTGAGCACACCAATCTCAGTGCGTCGATGGTGCGCAAGCTGGTGCTGCTCAAGCTCGAAGCCGTCGGTCTGCGCGGAGCGCGCGATCTGATGCCGGCTGAGCTATCCGGTGGCATGGCGCGCCGGGTGGCCCTGGCGCGGGCGATCGCGCTCGATCCCATGATGATCCTCTATGATGAACCCTTCACCGGCCAGGATCCGATCTCGATGGGGATGCTGATGGCGCTCATCCGCCAGCTCAACGACGCCTCGGGTCTGACCAGTATCCTGGTCTCGCACGATGTGCGCGAAACAGCGAGCATCGCCGATTATCTCTATGTGATCTTCGAAGGCCGCGTGGTGGCCCGGGGTACGCCGGACGCACTGGCCGCCGATCAGTCCGCGTGGGTGCGTCAGTTCATGGACGGTCTGCCGGACGGACCTGTACATTTTCACTATCCGGCGCCTGCTCTGGCCGAGGATCTGCTGACACGGAGGGCGCGCTGATGCTGGACCCTCTGGCGCGGCTCGGTCGCCGTGTGCTCGAAGCCCTGGAGCGTCTCGGGCGCGGGCATCTGCTGCTGCTGGCGATCCTGCTCGGTCTGGGCGAGGTGCTGCGTCGTCCGCGTCTGCTCTGGGAGCAGATGTTCAATATCGGCGTGCTCTCGCTGCTGATCGTCGGCGTCTCAGGTCTGTTCGTCGGCATGGTACTGGCACTTCAGGGCTATTATGTGCTGTCGCAGTTCGGCGCTGCCGAGAGTCTGGGGGTCATGGTCACCGCCTCGCTGGTGCGCGAACTTGGACCCGTGGTCACGGCGCTGCTGGTGGCCGGACGTGCCGGTTCGGCGCTCACCGCTGAGATCGGACTCATGAAGGCCACAGAACAGCTCTCGGGGCTGGAGATGATGGCGGTCGATCCGGTGCGACGTATCCTGGTGCCGCGTTTTCTCGGCGGGGTGCTGTCCATGCCCCTGCTGGCGGCCATCTTCAGCGCCGTCGGCGTGCTGGGCGGCTATTTTGTCGGCGTGGGCCTGCTCGGCGTCGACGAAGGCGCGTACTGGAGCCAGATGCAGGCCAAGATCGATTTCGACGAGGATCTGGTCAACGGCATGCTCAAGAGCCTGGCTTTCGGTGTGGTCGTGACCTGGATCGCGCTCTTCCAGGGCTATGATACGGTGCCGACCTCCGAGGGCGTGAGCCGCTCGACCACGCGCTCGGTGGTGCAGGCGGCACTGGTGGTGCTGGGGCTGGATTTCGTCTTGACGGCGCTGATGTTCGGAGATTAAAGGATGGCTAAACGACGTAACCTCGAACTGATGGTCGGCACCTTCGTGGCGCTGGGCTTGGTCGCGCTTTTTTTTCTGGCCATGCATGTGAGCAATCTCAGCCTGAACACGTCTGGTGAAGGCTATCTGCTTCAGGCGCGCTTTGCCAATGTCGGTAGTCTCAAGGTGCGCGCGCCCGTGACCATGGCCGGGGTGCGCATCGGGCGCGTCGACTCGGTACGGTTCGACAAGGACACCTACGAGGCGGTGGTCTCGCTACGGATCGACGCGACGATCGATTCGATCCCGGACGATACCTTCGCCAACATCTTCACGTCCGGTCTGCTCGGCGAGCAGTACATCGGTCTGGAACCCGGCGGCAGCACCGAGATGCTGCGCGATGGCGACGAGATCGTCCATACGCAATCGGCGCTGGTACTCGAACAGATGATCGGACAGTTTCTTTTCCAGAAAGCAGGTGAGAGCGGCTAATGCTTCAACGACGTCATTTTCTACTTCGACTCCTGGTGCTGGTATCGCTGGTGTGGAGCGGTTCGCTGCTGGCCGCCCAGGACGAGGCAACCGCGCTGGTCAAGCGCACGACCGAGCGCATGCTCAACACGCTCGAAGCGCGCCGTGCCGAGATCGAGCGCAATCCGGCCATGATCTATGCCCTGGTCGAGTCGACCGTCCTGCCGCACTTCGACTTCGTGCGCATCACTCAGGGCGCGGTCGGTCAGTACTGGCGTCAGGCGACACCGGCCCAGCAGCGTCAACTGATCGATGGTTTCAAGCAGGTGCTCATCCGCACCTATGCGCGCTCGCTCCTGAGTTATTCGGGACAGGATATCCGCTATCTGCCGCTCAAGCCGGGCAACCGTCCGACGATGGTGACAGTCTCGACCGAAGTCCGTGAGTCTGGATCGACCCCCATTCCGGTCGAGTATCGGATGCATAATGCCGGCGCCGGCTGGAAGGTCTATGACGTGGTCATCAACAACGCCAGCCTGGTCGGCAACTATCGCAGCAGCTTCGCCACCGAGATCCGTCAGAGCGGCATCGATGGACTCATCGCCCGGCTCGGCGATATGAATACCAAGGGCCAGGAGTGAACCCGCCCGCCCGTCTGACCGCCCCGGACCCGGAGCGTCTGCTCCTCGCCGGCGTGCTCGACTTCGACACCGTCGGTCGGCTTGCCGTCGAGGGCGATGTGCTGCTGCGTGCCGCGGCCGCGCGCGGCCAGGAGCGGCTGATGCTCGATCTCAGCGCGGTCGAGCGGGCCAACAGCGCCGGGCTGGCGTTGCTGCTGGAATGGCTGGAGATGGCGCGTGCGCGTGGATTGCACCTGAGCTATGCCGGCCTGCCTGAATCGCTCACCCGGCTCGCGGCGGTCTCGAACCTGGGTGATCTGCTGACGTCGCCCGAACCACGAACCTGAACAATCCCAACCGTCAGGCACGCGGTGCGCGCGAGATGATCCGTCGATCGGCATTCAGCCCGGTCGAACGTCTCCAGGATTCCTGTATCCCCCGGTCTTGCGCGCCTCCGTGCTGTTAAGCCTTCGAACTCGATTTTTCCCATGGACAAACTCCTCATCACCGGCGGAACTCCCTTGCATGGCGAGGTGCGTGCTTCCGGCGCCAAGAACGCGGCGCTCCCGATCCTGGCGGCGACCCTGCTCGCCGAGGGTCCGGTACATCTGACCAATGTGCCGCGTCTGCGCGATATCCGCACCACGCTCGATCTGCTGGGGCGGATGGGCGCGCGTCTGACCCAGGACGCCGCCGACGGCATTCGCGTCGAGCCTGCCGAGCTGACCAGCTGCGTCGCGCCCTATGAACTGGTGAAGACCATGCGCGCCTCGATCCTGGTGCTCGGGCCACTGGTCGCGCGCTATGGCCAGGCCGATGTCTCGCTCCCCGGCGGCTGCGCCATCGGCGCGCGACCGGTCAATCTGCACATCGACGGACTGCGTGCCATGGGTGCCGAGGTCACGGTCGAGGGCGGCTATATCCGCGCCCGCGCCCAGCGCCTGCGCGGGGCACGCATCGTCATGGAACTGGTCTCGGTCACGGGCACCGAGAACCTGATGATGGCCGCCGCCTTAGCCTCCGGCGAAACCCTGATCGAGAATGCGGCGCGCGAGCCGGAAGTCGTCGATCTGGCCGAGTTCCTCAACGCGCTCGGTGCGCGCATCGAGGGCGCAGGTACGGATCTGATCCGCGTCCAGGGCGTCGAGCGACTCGGCGGTGGTGACTACCGCGTTATGCCCGACCGCATCGAGACCGGCACCTTCCTGGTCGGCGCGGCCATGACCGGCGGTCGGGTGCGGGTCACGGACACCCGGCCCGACTGTCTCGACGCCGTGATTCAGAAGCTGCGCGAGGCCGGTGCCGAGGTCAGCACCGGGCTGGACTGGATCGACGTTGACATGGGCGGACGGCGTCCGCAGTCAGTCGACATCCACACCGCGCCGCACCCGGCCTTTCCGACCGACATGCAGGCTCAGTTCTGCGCGCTCAACGCCATCGCCGAGGGCGTGGGCACGGTGGCCGAGACCATCTTCGAGAACCGTTTCATGCATGTGCCGGAACTCCAGCGCATGGGCGCCGACATCCGCATCGACGGTCATGTCGCCGTCTGTCACGGTGTTGAGTGTCTGACGGCCGCGCCGGTGATGGCCACAGACCTGCGTGCCTCGGCCGGACTGGTGCTGGCCGGACTGGTCGCGCGCGGCGAGACTCTGGTCGACCGCATCTATCACCTGGATCGCGGCTATGAGACCATGGAAACCAAACTCTCGACCCTGGGCGCCAACATCCAGCGCATCGCCGGGGCTGACAGGATTACACCATCGCTATGAATCTCACTGCTCCCCTGACCATCGCGCTCTCCAAGGGCCGCATCTTCGATCAAACCCTGCCGCTGCTGGCCCATGCCGGCATCGAACCGCTCGACGATCCGGAGACCAGCCGCAAGCTGATTCTGGAGACCTCCAACCCGCTGGTGAAATTCGTCATCATCCGCGCCAGCGACGTCCCCACCTATGTCCAGTACGGCGCGGCGGATCTGGGCGTAGCGGGCAAGGATGTGCTCCTGGAGCATGGCGGAGAGGGACTCTATGAGCCGCTGGATCTGGGGATCGCCCGCTGTCGTCTGATGGTCGCCGGCCGGCCCGCGACCCCGGAACCCGGCACGCGCCGACTGCGCATCGCCACCAAGTACGTCCACTCAGCCGAGCGCTATTTCGCCGCCAAGGGCCAGCAGGTCGAGATCATCAAGCTCTATGGCTCGATGGAACTGGCGCCGCTGGTCGGGCTAGCCGATCTCATCGTCGACCTGGTCGAAAGCGGCAACACGCTCAAGGCCAATGGTCTGGTGCCGCTGGAACATATCGCCGACATCAGCTCGCGCCTGGTGGTCAACAAGGCCGCCTGGAAGATGAAGCACGAGGCCGTGACGGCGTTGCTGGCGTTGCTGCGTGAGGCCGTAACCAGCCGCTGAGCGCGCTCGCCCGCGATGCCTATCAGCCAGGTCTGTTCGCGCTGGCTCCAAGCGCTTTTTACTAGAGTTAGGATCATACCGCCGTGACCGACATCCAACGTCTTTCCACCTTGGACCCCGATTTCGACACCCGTCTCGATGGGCTGCTGGCCTGGGAGTCGGTCTCCGATGATCGAGTCCAGCAGATCGTCGCCGAGATCCTCCGCGAGATCCGGGCGCGGGGCGATGCGGCCCTGCTCGAATACACCACCCGCTTCGACCGCTGGACGCCGGCTCAGCCCGCTGACCTGGAACTGCCGCGCGCGCGTCTGGAACAGGCCTGGAACAGCATCCCCGCCGAGCAGCGTCAGGCACTCGAAGTCTCAGCCGAGCGTATCCGCGCCTATGCCGAGCATCAGAAGCTCAGCGGCTTTCGCTATCGCGATCCGGACGGCACTTTGCTCGGTCAGCAGGTCACGCCGCTCGATCGCGCCGGGCTCTATGTCCCCGGCGGCAAAGCGGCCTATCCGTCCTCAGTGCTGATGAACGCCATCCCGGCCAAGGTCGCGGGCGTCTCCGAACTCATCATGGTGGTACCGACGCCGGACGGTGAATTGAACGAGCTGGTGCTGGCCGCCGCCCATGTCGCCGGCGTCGACCGCGCCTTTGCCGTTGGCGGAGCACAGGCGGTGGCCGCGCTCGCTTATGGTACCGAGACCATCCCCGGCGTCGACAAGATCGTCGGTCCGGGCAACATCTATGTCGCCACCGCCAAGCGCGCCGTCTTTGGTCAGGTCGGTATCGACATGGTCGCGGGTCCATCCGAGATTCTGGTCATCTGCGATGGCGGCACGGATCCGGACTGGATCGCCATGGACCTGTTCTCGCAGGCCGAGCACGACGAGGATGCGCAATCGATCCTGGTGAGCTGGGATGCGGAATTCCTCGATCGTGTCGCCGCGAGCATTGATCGGCTGCTGCCGACCATGGAGCGCGCGCCGATCATCGAGTCCGCGCTCCGGGCGCGTGGAGCACTGATCCTGGTACGCGATCTGGACGACGCCATTGCGGTCGCCAACCACATTGCGCCCGAGCATCTGGAACTCTCGGTCGCCGATCCCGAGTCGATCGTCGGGCGCATCCGGCACGCTGGCGCCATCTTCATGGGCCGCTATACCGCCGAAGCGCTCGGCGACTACTGCGCCGGACCCAATCACGTCCTGCCGACCTCGCGCACGGCGCGTTTTTCCTCGCCGCTCGGGGTCTATGACTTCCAGAAACGCTCCAGTCTGATCATGGCCTCGGCGGAAGGCTCAGCCCAGTTGGCCCGCACCGCCTCGGTGCTGGCGCGTGGCGAGGGACTGACCGCTCATGCCCGTTCGGCGGAGTATCGCGGAGATTTCGAGGCATGAGTGCGCGTATCGAGACTCTGGTGCGCCCCGAGATCCGCGCACTCAAGGCGTATCATGTCCCTGAGTCGAGTGGACTGATCAAGCTGGATGCCATGGAGAATCCCTACACCTGGCCGGAATCGCTCCAGGCCGAATGGCTGGAGACACTGCGCGGTCTGGAACTCAACCGCTATCCCGATCCACAGGGACTTGCGCTCCAGGCCGCCTTGCGCGAGGCGATGGAGATCCCCGAGGACATGGGGTTGCTGCTCGGCAATGGCTCCGATGAGCTGATCCAGATGCTGGCGCTCACGGTCGCCGCGCCTGGACGCAAGATCCTTTCGATCGAGCCTGGGTTCGTCATGTACCGCCTGATCGGACTGTTCGCCGGCATGGAGTATGTCGGGGTGCCGCTCCAGGCCGAAGACTTCTCGATTGATCTGCCGGCGGTGCTGGAGGCCATTGAACGCGAGCAGCCGGCGCTGGTCTATCTGGCCTATCCCAACAATCCGACTGGCAACCGCTTTGACGCCGACGACATGGTGCGCCTCATCGAAGCCGTGCCCGGTCTGGTCATCGTCGACGAGGCCTATGCGCCCTTCACCGATTCGAGCTTCATGGGATTGGTCGGCGACTGGGACAATCTGCTGGTGATGCGCACCGTCTCCAAGATGGGATTGGCTGGGCTGCGGCTCGGGTATCTGGTCGGACCGCCCGACTGGCTCGCTGAGATCGACAAGGTCCGGTTGCCCTACAACGTCAATGTACTGACCCAGGTTTCGGCCGCTTTCGCGCTCAAGCACAAAGCGGTGTTCGATGCACAGACGCGGACTATCCGCGCTGAACGCGCCCGGCTCCAGGAGGCGCTGAGCCGGATTTCGGGTCTGCATCCCTATCCGAGCGAGGCCAACTTCATCCTCACGCGCGTCCCCGAGGGGCGTGCCGGGGCGCTCTTCGATGGACTCAGGCAGGCGGGCATCCTGATCAAGAATCTCGATGGCGCGCATTCGCTGCTTAAGGACTGTCTGCGCCTGACCGTTGGTGCGCCTGAAGAGAACGCCGTCCTGGTGACGGCTCTGGAGTCGTTGCTGGCAGCGTCGTGAGCGTGCTTGAGGCGCGATTCAGCTCGCCGCGTCCTGGCCCTCAACGCAGAAACGCTGAATGAGGGCGCGCAGTAGCTCCAGCGTCGGCGGGATGCGATCGAGGGCTAAGAACTCATCGGGCTGATGGGCCTGGGCGATATCGCCCGGTCCAAGAATCAGCGTCTCCATCCCGAGCTGGTTCAAGAACGGCATCTCGGTGCCGAAGCTGACCGCCTCGGCGGCGTGTCCGGTGAGTGATTCGCAGGCTCGCACGATGGCGGCGGTCGCCGGCGTCTCGGCGGGCGGAATCGGCGCAAACAGCGGTTCAACCGACCACTGAAGTCCGCGTCGCTGCCCAACCCCGGCGACGCGCTCCGCCAGCGCGGCGCGCAGATCCGCCGGATCCATGCCGGGCAGGACGCGCAGATCCAGATGCAGCTCGCACTCGCCGCAGATGCGGTTGGGATTGTCGCCGCCGTGGATATGGCCCAGGTTGACGGTGGGGTAGGGCACCGGGAAGGCCGGATGCCGATGCGCGAGCTGTAACTCGGCGCGCCAGTCGAGGATGACCGACATGACCTCGTGCATCCCATCGAGCGCATTGTTGCCCAGGCTCGGATCACTGGCATGGCCGCTGCGCCCGATCAGCCGCACCGCTTCGCCCATCACCCCCTTGTGCAGACGCACCGGCCGCAGATTGGTCGGTTCGCCGATGACGGCGTGACGTCCGAGTGGTCGTCCGGCCTCGACCAGGGCGCGCGCACCGTGCATGGCCGATTCCTCGTCAGCGGTGGCCAGGATCATCAGCGGGCACTTGAGATCCGATGCGCGGAATGAGCGCGCCGCCTCCAGTGCCAGCGCGAAGAAGGACTTCATGTCCGATGTGCCCAGCCCGTAATAACGCCCATCGACCTCGGTCAGCTTGAGCGGGTCATGGGTCCAGAGTGGGGCGTCGAAGGGGACGGTATCCGTATGGCCCGACAGCACCAGACCGCCGGGGCCGGAACCGAGCGTGCCGAGCAGGTTGAACTTGCCCGGATGTCCGGGGATCGGGAGGATCTCGGCGCGAAATCCGGCGCTCTCCAGCCAGCCGGCCAGCAGCATGACCAGAGGTTCGTTGCTGTGATCGAAAGCGGGCGTGACGCTGCTCACCGAGAGCGTGCCGATCAACCCTTCGAGCATGGTTTTGAGCGGTGGGGCCTGGATGGTCATGGTTTGGAAGCTCTCTGCGGTGGTTGGCGGCAGTGAATATGGGGACGATGGTGCTTGGATAACCGGATCGTCGGTCCAGGCAAACGGGTTACGCTGGTTTCATCGCGACCGAACCTTGCCCCAACGCGATTGTATCCATTCTAATGGACCATCCCTCAACGAAGCGGAGCTTTGGACGACGGATGAAGACAGCGGAACTCATCGCCTATCGCGACCTACTCGGCGACATCAAGACTCGTGTCCGCCAGGCCCAGCACCGTGCGGCGTTGTCCGCCAACGCTGAGCTGATCCGTCTCTACTGGGACATCGGTCGTCTGATCGCGGCGCGGCAGGAGCGGGAAGGTTGGGGCGCGGGCGTCATTCCACGACTGGCGCTGGATCTGAGGAATGAACTGCCTGAACAGAAGGGATTCTCCGAACGCAACATCAAGCGGATGCTGCGATTTTTTCGCGAGTACCCCAGATTGCAGCCTCCTGCTGCCGAGCCGATGCCGCCTGTGGAGCTTTCGCAGACGCTCGAACAGCAAGCACCCGTAATTGTGCCGCAGCCGGCGGCACAATTGGCATCCGGGGACGCTGGCACCATGTCTGCCGCACTCGCCTTTGGCATCCCCTGGTTTCATCACATCATACTGATTGAAAAAATCAAGGATCTGCCAACCCGCCTTTGGTATGCACAGCAGGTGCTCGAACAGGGCTGGAGCCGGGACACGCTTGCGGTGCAAATCAAGAACCGCGTTCATGAACGTCAGGGCAGCGCCGTCACGAATTTCTCGACCACACTGCCGGAGGCCCACGCCGCGTTGGCTCAGGGACTGCTGAAAGATCCCTATGTCTTCGACTTCCTGACGCTGGACGAGCCCTTCCGCGAGCGCGAACTCGAAACCGGACTGCTTGAGCACCTCCAGCGGTTTCTGATCGAGCTGGGGCGCGGCTTCGCCTTCGTCGGGCGCCAGTATCGGCTGGCGGTCAGCGACCGCGATTTCTACCTCGACCTGTTGTTCTACCATCTCCATCTGCGCTGTTTCGTCGTGGTCGATCTCAAGATCGGCGACTTCAAGCCCGAATATGCCGGCAAGATGAATTTCTACTGCTCGGTCGTCGACGACCAGCTCCGCCATCCGCAGGATGCGCCGACCATCGGCCTCATCCTGTGCCAGACGAAGGATCGCATCCTCGCCGAATATGCCTTGCGCGACATCAACAAGCCGATCGGTGTGGCGGACTATGAGCTGACTCGGGCGCTGCCGGCGACATTGGCGAGTAGCTTGCCGAGTATCGAGGATCTCGAGGCCGAGCTTTCTTCGAACCTGAAGGATGATTGAAATTCGAGTCCTCTCAACAACCGGCGGTAGCATGGCAAGCCGCTCGCGCCCCAAGGTTAAGCCCGACTGCAATAGCGAACGATCTTGCGTTTTCCGGACGGCACTGTAGATTGTCGTCCCTGCCCAGCTTCACGGAAATCGCCCAAGCGCATCTCTCGTGTCAACGTCCTCCGACACCCAGTCCTTCGCCATCCGCCCCGCTGTCCTCAGCGATCTGAGCGCCCTGCTGCGTCTGGAGAACGCCTGTTTCGAGAGCGACCGCATCAGCCGGCGCCAGTTCCGCTATCTGCTCACGCGCGGTCGCGCCAGTACCCTGGTGGCGGAAGACGGCGGCGACTTACTGGGCTATGTGCTGGTGCTCTTCAGTCGCGCCACCTCGGTCGCCCGGCTCTATTCCATCGCCATCGATGCACGGGCGCGCGGACGCGGGATCGGGCGCGCGCTGGTAGCGGCCGCCGAGCAGGCCGCCTGGGCGCAGGATCGCGCCTATATGCGTCTGGAGATCCGGCGCGACAACCTGGCCTCGCAACAGCTCTTCGAGCGTGCCGGCTACCGGCGTTTCGGCATACTCTCCGACTATTATGAAGACCACATGGAGGCGCTGCGCTACGAAAAAGCGATGGCGCCCGGTCTCAAGCCCGAACTCAAGCGCGTGCCCTTCTACGAACAGACACTGGACTTCACCTGCGGCCCCTCGTCGCTGATGATGGCCATGCAGGCGCTGCGTCCGAGTCTGGAGCTGAACCGCACCCTGGAACTGCGCATCTGGCGCGAGTCGACCACCATCTTCATGACCTCAGGACACGGCGGCTGTGGCCCGCTTGGTCTGGCGCTCGCCGCCCATGCGCGTGGCTTCGTCGTCGAGGTCCATGTCAACGACACCGGCGTGCTGCTGGTCGATTCGGTGCGCAGTCCCGAGAAGAAAGAGGTCATGCGTCTGGTCCAGGAGGACATGCTCGCCGAGGCCGAACAGCGTGGCATCCCGATCCACTACCAGACGCTCGGCATCCAGGACATCCAGCTGCGCTGGGACGCGGGTGCCGTGCCTCTGGTGCTCATCAGCTCCTACCGGATCTATGGCGAGAAGTTTCCGCACTGGGTCGTGATCACCGGCTTCGACGAGCACTTCGTCTATGTCCACGACCCCTATGTCGACTACGCCAACGGCGAAAGCACGCTCGATTCCATCGACATGCCCATCCAGCGCGATGAATTCACCCGCATGGCCCGCTATGGCCGCGTCGGGCTGCAAGCCGTCGTGCTCGTCTCCAGCCCCTGAACGAACGCGATCCATATGGCTGAACATCTCCTGTTGGTGGAGCAGCCGGGCGACTGGAAGCCCGGTTTCCCGCGTCTGCCGGTGGTTACGGCGCGCGACTATCTGGCCGGCGGCGAGCTGGCGGCCAAACGCGATCTGCGCGTCATCAATCTCTGTCGCAGTTATCGCTATCTCTCGCTCGGCTATTACTGCTCGCTGCTGGCCGAGGCGCGTGGTCATAAGGTCATCCCGACGGTGCGCACCATCCAGGAGCTGTCCAGCCGCGAGATCTACGATCTGGCGACCGAGGAACTCAACATTCTGGCGCAGCGTCTGCTCGGGCGACGCAAGACCAGCGCGCTCATCCCGACCGCCTATGAGCTGACCATCTGCTTCGGTCAGTGCGACGTGAAAGAGTTGCAGCCGCTCGCGCGTCTCATTTTCGAGACCTTCCGCTGTCCCATTCTCAAGGTCGAGTTACGGTTACACGGCACCTGGCGCATCGGCGCGATCAAGGCGTTGCCGATCACGGCCATCGCAGGCGACACCGAGAGTCCGCTGTTCACGGCACTCGAAGGCTATCTCTCCAAGCGCTGGCGTCAGCCGCGCGCGCGGCTGTCCTATCGCTATGATCTGGCGATCCTGCACGATCCGGCTGAGGAGCTGCCGCCCTCGGACGCCAAGGCACTCACCCGCTTCGTCAAGGCCGGCAAGAGCCAGGGCGTGAATGTCGAGCTGATCCAGCGCAAGGATTACAGCCGCCTGGCCGAATACGACGCCCTCTTCATCCGCGAGACCACCCGTATCGGGCACCACACCTTCCGCTTCGCCAAGAAGGCCGATAGCGAGGGCATGGTGGTGATCGATGACCCGGATTCCATCCTGCGCTGCACCAACAAGGTCTATCTGGCCGAACTCCTGGCCGCGCATCGCATCCCGCGACCCAAGACCCTGGTGCTACGCAAAGAGAATCTGTTGGAGGCCGAGGAGCGGATCGGCTATCCGGTGGTCCTCAAGATCCCCGAGGGTTCCTTCTCGCGCGGTGTCCACAAGGCCGAGGACCGAGCGAGTCTGACCCGCATCGCCGCTCGACTGTTCAAGGAGTCCGATCTGATCCTGGCCCAGGAATTTCTCTATACCCCCTTCGATTGGCGCATCGGCATTCTCGGGCGCCAGCCCTTCTATGCCTGCAAGTATCTGATGAGCCGCGATCACTGGCAGATCGTCAAGCACGAGAGCGACGGGCGTCACGTCGAGGGCGGCTATGAGACCTTTGCCGTTGCCGACGTTCCGCCCGCCGTCATCCGCATCGCGCTCAAGGCGGCTGATTTGATCGGCGATGGGCTGTATGGCGTCGATCTCAAAGAGACGCCCGCAGGTCCGGTGGTCATCGAGGTCAATGACAATCCCAGTCTGGATGCCGGAGTCGAGGATCAGGTGCTCGGTGATGCACTCTATGCACGGGTGATTGCTGAATTCGTCCAGCGGCTCGACCGGCGGCGCACGGCCAAAGCGGACAAATAGACAGGCTCGATGTTTCAGGAACGCTTCAGATGAACCAACGCACCGCCCGCACCCGTGCGGCCTCGCTCCCCACGCCGGACCAGATCGCCGACTCCTGGCTCGCACGCTATCGTGATCTAGTCGACGACTGGGAGTCCTTCGCGGCCGCGCTGGGTCGACCGCTGCCGGTCGCGCTCTGGGCCAATCCGGCACGGCTTTCGGTCGCCGCGTTGGCCGAGCTGCTCGTCGAGCAGGGACTGTCGCCGCAGCCGATTCAGGGGCTGCCCAATGCTCTGAGCCTGCCGCCCGAGTTCCGGGCCGGTCAGCAATGGTGGTACTGCGTGGGGCTGGCCCATGCGCAGGAGGTCGTCTCGCAAGTGCCGGTGACGCTTATGGATCTCAAGCCCGGTCAGCGCGTGCTCGACATGTGCGCCGCGCCCGGTGGCAAGACCGCCCAGATCGCCTTTGCGCTCGACAACCGGGGCACGGTCATCGCCAACGACATTTCCTATGGTCGCATCAAGGCGCTCCAGGGCAACCTGGACCGGCTCGGCGTGCTCAATGTGACCACCACCCAGAGCGACGCCAGCAACTGGCCGACCGCCGGCGGTCAGTTCGACCGCATCCTGCTCGACGCGCCCTGTTCGAGCGAGGGCACGATCCGGCGCAATCCGTCGCTGTTGCAGCGGCATGATCCGGTCAGCGCCGAGCGGCTCGGGCCGCGCCAGCGCGCCCTGTTGCGCAAGGCCGTGCAGCGCTGCCGTCCGGGCGGTCTGATCCTCTATTCGACCTGCACCTTCGCGCCCGAGGAAAACGAGCTGGTAGTGGCCGACATCCTGGCCGAATGCGAGGGCCGAATCCGGCTGCGGACCATCGACATCCCGGGCTTCAATACTGCGCCCGGCGTGACCGAGTGGGAGGGCCGCACGCTGCCGTCCGAGCTGGCGCGGTGCCGTCGTTTCTGGCCCCATCGCAACGATACGGGCGGCTTCTTTATGGCGCTGATCGAGAATGAGGCGAGTCTGCCCGCTGAGCCGGAACCCGAACGCGCGATTCTGGTCGAAAGCGAGCACGACGAATGGCTCGACGGTCTGCTGTCCAAATACGGCCTGCCTGCGGACTACTGGAGTCGCTACCGCATCAACCGTCAGACCAAGCGCGGTCTGCATCTGCTGGCCGCCGATCACGCACCGCCGGCCGTGCCGCCGGCTGAAGGGCGCGGGATCTTTTTTCATCGCACCAACGTCCGCCCGCCCAAGCCGACGACCAGCGGGGCGCTGCTCATCGGGCCGGACGTGACGCGCTTCCGGCTCGAACTCAGCCGCGAGCAGCGTGATGCCTATCTGCGTCGCGAGATCTTTGCACCCACGCCCGAGCAACTGGCGGCCAATCCGCCGGGGCAGGTCATCGTGAGCTATCAGGGCCATGTGCTCGGCATCGCCATCCTGCACCGCTCGGGCGTCATCGAGAGCCAGTTCCCGAGCCGCTGGAGTGGTCGGACCTTGGGGGTCGAGTGAAGACAAAGACCGGATCCCTGATGCACGGTTGCAAATCATCGGCGTTGAATCTGAGGTGCTTTATGACACGAATCGATACGATCTCTGGGGTTGGGCTGTTGCTGGCTTTGACACTAGCGACTGGCATTGTCCTGGCTCAGGACGAGCCGGCACCGCCCGCGCCCATCGAGCAGGAACTGAGAACCGAATGGGTCATCGCGCCCGAGGGCGGGCAACCACCCGCGGCGGTCCAGCTTCCAGAGGGAACGGTGCTCCAGGAGGGGATGTTGCTGCCGCCCGGAACCGTGCTGCCGGGCGGAGCTATTCTGCCCGCTGAGCCGGCGGCTCAGGTTCAGGCGCCACCGGCTCCGGCTCAGATCCCGACGCCAGCACCAACCCCGGCACCGCGCGCCGATGTCGTCAGCGGCGTGCCCTATCTCAGCGGCGGTATCGGCGTCTCGGGTCGCGAGGAGATGCTCGAAGTCAAATCCAAATTCAATCTGCGTCTGCTCTTTGCTGTCGCCGGCTCTGGTTCCTATCTGGCCGATGTTCGGGTGCGTATCGACGATGCCGTCGGCCCGACGTTGCTCGAAGCCGTCTCGCAAGGCCCGTGGTTTTATGCCAGTCTGGTTCCGGGGCGCTATATCCTGCACGTCGATAATGCCGGTCAGGTCCAGACGCGCGAGATCACGGTGCCGGCTACGGGCGCCATCGAGCAATCCTTCTATTGGAACGACTGAGTCCGGCCGGCCGGTGGTCTAATCACCCTCGATGAAAGTTCGCAGTGCGGTGCGGAGCAGGGGCACCAGGGCTGCCCGGTCCAGGTCTGGATGATTGATGACCCGGGCTGCGAGTCCATCGAACAGCGCCATCAGAATCTCGGTCACGGCGGCGCCATCGCTGTCGTGTGTCAGCCCGCGTGCGCGCCGTGCGCTTCGTAGCACACCCATCAAGCGCTCACGCTTGATGCGATCGGCTTCGCGCACGCTGGCCGCGACCCTGGGATTGCGCGCCGCTTCGGCCAGGATCTCCAGCTCCAGGGCGGCGTTGTCCAGATCCGTCTTCTCGTTCAGGCCAAGGTCGACACGGTCGATCAGCGCCTGGAAGACGTCCTCGGCGTTTTCGAACTGCCGCACCATTTCCAGTGACTGCTCCAGCTTGCGCTCGACCAAGGCCGCGATGATGGCCTCCTTGTTCTCGAAGAAGTGATAGATGTGCCCCGGACTCATCCCGGCCGCCTTGGAAAGGGCGGCGATGCTGGTGCCGTGAAAGCCCTCGCGTGCGAAACAGATGGCGGCGGCGTCCAGGATCTGGCACCGGCGTGCCTGGCCGCGTGGCTGTTCTCGTTCGGGTCGGGTCGACAGGGCCATGGGGTGGTCGCTCCTCGTTGTTCTGAAGTGGAGTGGTGCATTCGTACTTGACGAAGCTGCCCCGAATGCCTAGATTGAACGCTCATTCTAGAACGAACGTTCTATATATCCTAGTTTTTCTCTGAGGTACACATGAACCCCCTGATCCGTTGGCCGTGGGCCGGTGCCTGGCTAGGTGTGCTCATGGCGGCATTCGCTGTCGTCGGCTGTGAGCGCTCGACTCCGCCGGGTGGCGGAGCGGGCGGACCTGGTGGTCATGGTGGACCGCCGCCTGAGGTCGGGGTGATCACGCTCCAGACACGCGAAGCGGCCCTGACCACCGAGCTTCCGGGGCGCACGACCTCCTACCGGGTCGCCGAGGTGCGGCCCCAGGTCGGCGGCCTCATCAAGGAGCGGCTGTTCAAGGAAGGCGCGCTGATCCGCTCCGGTCAGGTGCTCTATCAGATCGATCCGGCGGTCTATCAGTCGACCTATGACAGTGCTCAGGCGGCGCTCAATCGCTCGCGCGCGACCTTCGAGCGCGCCCGGCTCAAGGCCGAGCGCTATGCCAATCTGGTCAAGGCCAAGGCGGTCAGTCAGGAGGACTTCGACGACGCCGAGGCCGCGCTCAAGGAAGCCGCCGCCAGCGTCGCGGTCGATGAGGCCGAGCTGGCGCGCGCGCGCATCGATCTGGAATACACACGGGTGACGGCGCCGATCGGCGGGCGCATCGGCCGCTCGGTCGTGACCCAGGGCGCGCTGGTCACGGCCAATCAGGAACTGGCCCTGGCCACCCTCCAGCAGCTCGATCCCATCTATGTCGATCTCACCCAGTCGAGTGCCCAGATGCTGGGTCTGCGCCGTGCGCTGGAGGATGGACGTCTCCAGCGTCCGGACGGCGATCAGCCGCGCGTGACCCTGGTGCTGGAAGATGGCAGTGACTATCCGCTCGCCGGACGGCTGGAGTTCTCAGAAGTCAGCGTCGATCCGGGGACCGGCGCGGTCACGCTGCGCGCGACCTTCCCCAATCCCGATCACGTCCTGCTGCCTGGTATGTTCGTGCGCGCCCGGGTGGAGGAGGGCACGCGCCCCGAAGCGGTCCTCGCGCCCCAGCGCGGCGTGCAGCGCGACCGGCGTGGTCAGCCCTATGCCCTGGTGCTGAATGCCGAGGGCGTGGTCGAGCAGCGGATGCTCAAGACCGACCGCACGCTGGGCAGCGACTGGCTGATCGATGACGGACTGGCGCCCGGCGACCGGCTCATCATCGACGGTCTGCAGAAGGTCCGTCCGGGCGACAAGGCCCAGCCCGTGGTGCTCGATGATCAGCCGCCCGAGGCCGCGTCCGGTTCCGGCACGACTCATTAACCGATCACTCCGAGCACCCAACCATGGCCCGTTTCTTCATCGACCGACCCGTCTTCGCCTGGGTCATCGCCATCGTCATCATGCTGGCCGGGGTGCTGTCGATCCGCCTCCTGCCGGTCTCGCAGTATCCGGGCATCGCCCCGCCGGCAATTGCCATCAGCGCCAGCTATCCGGGTGCCTCGGCCAAGACGGTCGAGGACTCGGTGACCCAGGTCATCGAGCAGCAGATGAACGGTCTCGATGGTCTGCGGTACATGTCCTCGACCAGCGAGTCGAACGGACTCTCGACCCTCACCCTGACCTTCGAGAACGGCGTCGATCCCGACGTGGCTCAGATGCAGGTGCAGAACAAGCTGCAACTGGCCAACGCGCTCCTGCCCGAGGCGGTGGTTCGTCAGGGCATCCAGGTCGCCAAGTCGGTGCGTAACTTTTTGCTGGTGGTGGCCTTCGTCTCGCGCGACGGGCGTCTGAACAATGCCGATCTGGGCGACTATGCCGCCAGTCTGGTCAAGGATCCGATCAGCCGTGTCGCGGGCGTCGGCGAAATCACGCTGTTCGAGTCCCAGTACGCGATGCGTATCTGGCTCGATCCCAACCGGCTCAACCAATACAGCCTGAGTCCGGCCGATGTGGTCGCGGCGATCGAGGCTGAGAACGCTCAGGTCTCAGCCGGTCAGTTGGGCGCCATCCCGTCGCCTGCCGGTCAGCAACTCAACGTCACCGTTAATGTCCAGAGCCGGCTCAACACCCCGGACGAGTTCGGGGCCATCCGGTTGCGCACCCAGGCCGACGGCTCGACCGTGCATCTGCGCGATGTGGCCCGCATCGAGTTGGGCAGCGAGAGCTACGGCAAGATGGCGCGTCACAACGGCAGTCCCGCCGCTGGCATGGCGATCCGGCTGGCCACAGGGGCCAATGCGCTGGAAACCTCCGATGCGGTCAAGGCCAAGATCACCGAACTCTCGGCCTTCTTCCCGCCGGGGATGGAAGCGGTCTACCCCTATGACACCACGCCCTTCGTGCGCATCTCCATCGGCGAGGTGGTCAAGACCATCTTCGAGGCCGTGATCCTGGTGTTCGTGGTCATGTATCTGTTTTTGCAGAACTTCCGCGCCACGCTCATCCCGACCATTGCCGTGCCCGTGGTGCTGCTCGGCACCTTCGGGATCCTCGCGGCCTTCGGTTTCACCATCAATACCTTGACGCTGTTCGCCATGGTGCTGGCAATCGGCTTGCTGGTCGACGACGCCATCGTGGTGGTCGAGAACGTCGAGCGCGTGATGCACGAGGACGGCCTGCCGCCCAAGGAGGCGACACGCAAGTCCATGGATCAGATCACCAGCGCGCTCGTCGGCATCGCCCTGGTGCTCTCGGCCGTGTTCGTACCCATGGCCTTTTTCGGCGGCTCGACCGGGGTCATCTATCGTCAGTTCTCGATCACGATCGTCTCGGCCATGCTGCTGTCGGTGGTGGTGGCGCTCACGCTGAGTCCGGCCCTGGCCGCTTCGCTGCTCAAGCCGATGCCGCACGGACCGCGACGCGGCTTCTTCGGCTGGTTCAACCGCACCTTCGAGCGCAGTGTCGATCTCTACGGCAACAGCGTCTCGGCGATCACCCGCCGGCGCTGGCTCTTTCTGGCGGTCTATCTGGGACTGGTCGGTGCGCTGGTCGTGCTGCACGAACGCATGACGACGGCTTTTCTGCCCGACGAAGACCAGGGCATCCTCATCATGCAGGCCACGCTGCCCTCCGGCGCCACGCTCGAACGCACGCGCGAGGTACTCAAGCAGATCGAGACACATTTTCTTGAAAACGAGAAGGAGGCGGTCAAGGAGCTCATCACAGTTTCAGGCTTCAGCTTTGCCGGTCAGGGCCAGAACATGGCGCTCGGCTTCGTCAAGCTGCGTGACTGGTCCGAGCGTCAGCGGCCCGATCTGCATGTAAAGGCAGTGGCCGGGCGCGCCATGATGGCCTTTTCACGCATCCGCGACGCGCGCGTGTTCGCCTTTCCGCCGCCGGCGGTCATCGAGCTGGGCACGGCCTCGGGCTGGGACGTGCAGTTGCAGGACAAGGCTGGCGTCGGACGCGAGGCACTGGCCGCTGCGCGCGGTCAGTTCCTCGGTATGGCGATGCAGGATCCACGCTTCATCGCTGTGCGTCCCAATGGACGCGAGGACGAGGCGCAGTATCAGGTCGAGGTCGATCGCACCAAGGCCGGCGCGCTCGGGCTGTCGCTGGCCGACATCAACCGCACGCTCTCGATGGCCTGGGGCAGCGCCTATATCGACGACTTCGTCCATGAAGGGCGGGTGAAGAAGGTCTATGTCCAGGCCGACGCGCCCTATCGAATGCTCCCGGAGGATCTGGATGCCTGGTATGTGCGCAACGCCGGTGGCGACATGGTGCCCTTTTCGGCCTTCGCCACAGGTGAATGGACCTATGGTTCACCGCGTCTGGAGCGCTACAACGGTCTTCCCTCCGCTGAGATCCTGGGGCAGGCTGCGCCCGGTCTGAGCACCGGCGAGGCCATGCTCGCCGTCGAGGAGCTGGCCCGAACACTGCCGCCCGGTATCGGTCTGGAATGGACCGGTCTCTCCTACGAGGAACGCGCCGCCGGCGCTCAGGCCCCGGCGCTCTATGCACTCTCGGCGCTGGTGGTCTTCCTGGCGCTGGCCGCGCTCTACGAGAGCTGGTCGGTGCCCTTCGCGGTCATGCTGGTGGTGCCGATCGGCGTGCTCGGCGCGGTGGTCGCTGCACTCGGACGCGGACTGCCGAGCGACATCTATTTCCAGGTCGGCTTGCTGGCGACGATCGGACTTTCGGCCAAAAACGCCATCCTCATCGTCGAGTTCGCCAAGACGCTCCAGGAAGAAGGGCGCGATGCCATGAGCGCGGCGCTGGAGGCGGCGCGGATGCGTATCCGGCCGATCGTTATGACCTCGCTGGCCTTCGGCTTCGGTGTGCTGCCGCTGGCGCTCGGCACGGGCGCCGGTTCCGGTGGACAGAACGCCATCGGCACCGGGGTGCTCGGTGGCGTGGTCGCCGCCACCCTGATCGGGGTGTTGTTCGTACCGCTGTTTTTCGTGCTGATCCGTGGGCGGATGCGTCGGGCCGAGTCTGAACTCAGGGCCGACAAGGTTGGTTAACGGCGCCGCAGCGTCTCATGCCTTAGGCTTGGGCTTGTCAGGGAGGGTCTTCGCGGCGTATCTCGCTTCGAACGCTTCCTCGGCATGCGCCTGGAGCTGGAGACGCTGCAAGCGGTAGACATGCCGGATGACGGCCTCGCGGTCGGCCTCACGCAGATGCACGAAGTCGACCGCGATCCGATAGCCCGGCTGGTCATCGGCTTTGTCGCACCGCACCACCCGTGCCAGCGAACGGATATGCACTCGATCAGGAAAGAGCGTCAGACGTAGCTCGACCCGGCTATCGAGGGCCAGGGCCTCCGGCCAATCCAGCGCCAGTCCCTGGGCGCTGAGGCAGGCTGAGGTGTCGGCCGAGTTCGGAAAGTTCTCGCCATCACCGATCGCCTGGGCCAGCGCCTCGATCTGACTCTCGATCACCTTGATATAGGTGGCGACGGTCGGGAACTTGTATTCCAGTGCGCGCCGCTCGGGTAAATGGAGTTCACGGATGGCGTGCAGATCGTTCAGCAGACCCTCGCGCGAACTCGGGGTCTCCAGACTCTCGACCAAACGCGCCTCCGCCGCTGCGTCGAGCTGAACGATCAGCAGCCCTACGCGATCCTCAATGCGAAAATAGCGCCGACGATCACGCTCATTCTGTTCGTCCAGCGTGCTCGGCTGGATGGGTTGATCTTTCGTCATCGCTCTCTCCACCTAGGGACGTTCACCGTCGCCGGTGTCGTCGATATTCTCGAGCAGGGTCTTGGCGCTGCGCTCACCGAGTACGATGATCTCCACTCGCCTGTTGTCGGCCCGACCCTCGGGAGTCTCATTGGACTCCAGTGGGCGGTTATCGCCATAGGCACGGATCTCGACGCGCTCCGGTGCAATGCCGCCCACCTGGGTCATGGTATGGGCCACGGAGGCCGCGCGCGCCGCCGATAGCACCCAGTTCGAGGGGAATTCGAGCGTCTCGATCGGAACATCGTCGGTGTGTCCGGCGATCAGGATGCGACCCTCGACCTGATTGAGCGCATCGGCAATCTTCATCAGCACCGCCTTGAAGGGCGCATCGATCCGCGCCGAGGCCGAGGGGAAGGAGCCCTTTTCGCGGATCCGGATGATGACCTGATCATCGATGGTATTGATCTCGATCAGACCGGCTTCGATCTCGGTCTTGAGTTCCTGCTTGAGATCCTCGGCCTTGTCCTGGGCGTCCTCGACGGCCGGGTCGAGGATCTCCAGGATACGCTTCATCTCATCGGTGGTCTGCTGCCGGACCTCGTTGATCACGGTCGGCTGCGGCTGGGCCGGCGAGAACTCCTGCATGATGATGCTGGTACCCATGGGGTCTTCCGTGGCCGGGATGTCGCGCTGCACGCCAAAGGCCGCCTTCATCGAACCGGCGACCTGCTTGTACTTGATGACGTCCATCTCCGAGAACGACAGCAGCAGCACGAAGAAGCACATCATCAGAGACATGAGGTCGGCGAAGGTGGCCATCCATTCGGGCGCACCGGCTGGTGGACATTCCTGCTCGTCGCATTCGCACTCTTCCACGGCGTCATCCCCCCTTGGCTGGCGTATGAATCATCAGTCCTTACCGCTGCTCTGACGCTTGTTTTCCGGAAGATAGGTCATGAGCAACTGTTCGAGCACGCGCGGATTCAGCCCTTCCTGAATGCCCGAGATCGATTCCAGAATCAGGCTCTTGTTGAGCTTCTCCTCGTTGGCGCGCAGCTTGAGTTTCTCGGCGATCGGGATGGCCACGGCGTTGGCGAGAAAGGCGCCATAGAGCGTGGTCAGGAGTGCCACGGCCATGGCCGGACCGATACTCTTGGGGTCTGACATGTTGGCCAGCATCTGCACCAGACCAATCAGCGTCCCGATCATGCCCATGGCCGGCGCGACCTCGCCCGTGGCCTTGAAGACGCCATAACCGGCTTCTTGACGCTGAATGGCTAGATTGATGTCCTTGCTTAGCACTTTCTGGACGACCTCGGGCGGATGACCGTCGATGCACAAACCGATCCCGGTTTGGAGAAAGGGGTGCGAGATTTCCTTACCCTCAAGAGCCAGCAGGCCCTCGCGGCGTGCGATGTTGGCCAGGGCCACGGCCTCTTCGATCAGCGACTGCGGCGGGATGGGCTTAGCGAAGAAGGCGCCCATAGCGACCTTGAAACTGGCCAGGAACTGGCTCAATGTGGTGCGAAAGAGCACCACGAACGTGGTGCCGGCAAAGACGATCACGATCGATGGGACGTCGATGAAGGTGCTGATATCACCACCGAGCACAACGGCGCCGATCATGACGCCAATGGCGCCAATGAATCCCAATAGGGTTGCCAAATCCACGTCATTACCCTCGATTACAACGATGGCCGGATCGTCCGACGCGCTGAATGAAACATCCGAACGGCGCATTCTCGATGATTGCGCCCGACGGGTCCAGCCGTTGTCTTGGCGCTACAATGCGCTTCCGATCTCCGTTCGACGGCCCCGACCATGATGCAATCCGCCCCCGATCTCTTTTCCTACCGCCGGCACTGGGCCCACAAATTCGGCACCGCCCCCGAGCTGCCGATGTCGCGCGCCGAGATGGATCTGCTCGGCTGGGACAGTTGCGACATCGTCATCGTCACGGGTGACGCCTATGTCGACCATCCCTCGTTTGGCATGGCCATCATCGGGCGTCTGCTGGAGGCACAGGGCTTTCGGGTCGGACTCATCGTGCAGCCGGACTGGACCTCGGCGGCTGATTTCCAGCGTCTGGGTCAGCCAAATCTGTTCTTCGGCATCACGGCCGGCAACATGGACTCCATGGTCAACCGCTACACCGCCGACCGGCGCGCGCGCTCCGACGACGCCTATACCCCGGATGCCGCCCCTGGACGTCGCCCGGATCGCTCGGTGACCGTCTATGCACAGCGCACACGCGAAGCCTACAAGGGCGTGCCGATCGTCATTGGCGGGATCGAGGCCAGTCTGCGCCGCATCGCGCACTTCGATTACTGGTCGGAGACGGTGCGTCGCTCGGTGCTGGTCGATGCCAAGGCGGACCTGCTCATCTATGGTAATGCCGAGCGGGCGCTGGTGGAACTGTCGCACCGTCTGGCGCGCGGCGAGCCGATCGAGACCATCCGCGATCTGCGCGGCACCGCCTTCATGCGTCGCGACTGGCCAGACGGCTGGACGGTGCTCGACTCGACCCAGCTCGACACCCCCGGACCGCTCAAGGTCCACAACGATCCCTACGAAGATGATCCGCGCTGCGAGAACCGTGCCGAGGGCGTGCCCGTGGTCGCGCCGACGCCGCGCGCTGAGCGTGATAAAACCGTGATCCGGTTGCCGTCCTTCGAGCAGGTGCGCGACGACCCGGTGCTCTATGCGCATGCCTCGCGCGTCTTCCATCTGGAGACCAATCCCGGCAACGCGCGCGCGCTGGTCCAGGCCCATGGCCAGCGCGCCGTCTGGCTCAATCCGCCGCCGATCCCGCTCACCAGCTCGGAACTCGACCGGCTGCACGAGCTGCCCTTCACCCGCCGCCCGCATTCGAGCTATGGCGAAGCGCGGCTGCCGGCCTGGGAGATGATCCGTCACTCGGTGATCATCCTGCGCGGCTGTTTCGGCGGCTGTACCTTCTGCTCGATCACCGAGCACGAGGGACGCATCATCCAGAACCGCTCCGAGGACTCGATCCTGCGCGAGATCGAGGAGGTCCGCGACCGGGCGCCCGGTTTCACCGGCACCATCTCGGATCTCGGGGGGCCTTCCGCCAACATGTGGCGTCTGGGTTGTCGCGATCCGCACATCGAGGCGGCCTGTCGCAAGCTCTCCTGCGTCTATCCCGAGATCTGCCGCAATCTCAACACCGATCACGGCCCGCTGATCCAGCTCTATCGCAAGGCGCGCGCCGTGCCCGGCATCAAGCGCGTACTCATCGCCTCGGGACTGCGCTACGACCTGGCGATGCGCTCGCCGGCCTATATCCGCGAGCTGGTCACGCACCATGTCGGCGGCTATCTCAAGATCGCGCCCGAGCACACCGAGTCCGGGCCGCTCAGTAAGATGATGAAGCCCGGCATCGGCATCTTCGACCGCTTCAAGGAACTCTTCGACCGCTATTCGCGCGAAGCCGGAAAAGAGCAGTATCTGATCCCCTATTTCATCGCCGGCCATCCGGGGACGACCGACGTCGACATGCTCAATCTGGCCGTCTGGCTCAAGCGCCATAAATTGCGGCTCGATCAGGTCCAGTCGTTCCTGCCCACGCCGCTGGCGATCGCCACCGCCATGTATCACACCGGGCGCAATCCGCTGAAGCGGGTGACGCGCCAGTGCGAGTCGGTACCCGTGGTGCGCGGGATGCGTCAGCGCCGGCTGCAGAAAGCCTTTCTGCGCTATCACGATCCCGAAAACTGGCCGCTGCTGCGTCAGGCGCTGAAAGACCTGGGCCGCGCCGATCTGATCGGCAACGGCAAGCGCCATCTGGTGCCGAGCTTTCAGCCGCCGGGGACCGGCGGGGTGCCTGAAGGGCGGCGCGCGCCGATCGCCGGGCCGCGGCTCAATGCCTCCAGAGCAGGCAAGTCTCAGGCGCGTCGGCGATGAGGGACCGTGCCTCGGCGGCTATGATCCCGCCAACTGTCCACATCCAACAGTTCAGTCAGGCGGCATGCGGCATGAGTGCATACCATGCTGTTTTGCTTGAAATTTGCGCGTAGAATACCCCGGTCATCATGTCCCATCATCGACCCAAGACGCCACCCTAAACGATGGCCGTCGTCCTCACGCCTCTGGTGCGAGAATGCGCTGATAGGCGCCAATTCTTCAAAACTCGAACCCAACAGTAGCGATCGACACCATGCCAAACTTCGTGCCCATTTCCCGTGAACGTCATGCTGACAAAGGCTGGAAACGCTTCGACTCCTATGCCTTCGCCGCGCGCACCGCGCTGGTGCCGCTCGTCGGCGCTGAACTGCCCAAGGCCGCCATGTCGCTGCCGATCGCCTTCGTCCAGCAGGATGAGCGCTACATCCCGGTAGCCGTCCTCGGCATCGAGCCGACCAGCAACCTCTTCGTCGCACCCGATGGCCGCTGGTTGGGCGCCTACATCCCATCAGCCCTGCGCGGCCATCCCTTCATGTTGGCCAGGACCGAGGGCGAAAACAGGGTGCTGTGCATGGACGAGGATAGTGGTCTGCTGACCGAGGCGGGGCAGGGCGAACCCTTCTTCGCCGATTCGGGCGAGCCGGCCGAGGGACTGAAACAGGTACTGGACTTTCTGCAGCAGGTCGAGCGCAACCGTGAACAGACCGCGCTGGTCTGCGACGCGCTGGCGCGACTGGATCTGATCCAACCCTGGCCGATCCAGCTCAAGACGGGGGAGAAAGAACGCCAGATTGAGGGACTGTCCAGAATCGACGAGGCCGCGCTCAATCAGTTGTCCGATGAGCACTTCCTTGAATTGCGCCGTGCGGGTGCTTTGCCCATGGCGTACTGCCAGTTGCTCGCGATGCAGCACATCACCCTACTGGGTCGCTTGGTCGATCTCAGAGCGAATACCAGTCGAACCACTTCCAAGGCATCGGCGCCCTTTTCACTGGAGGATCAAGATGTCCTGAAATTCGATTGGGACAGCCGTTGATTTGACCGAAATTCCTGTATGCCGTTGGCATATCGACCACGCGCTGCGCTATAATCGCTGGCCTCCTCTGGTACCAAAAGACGCACACGTTCGCGTGATGAGGGCGGTTCCAACGATTTAAGCTAGGCCCTCCGCCCCCGCCCAACCCGTCACATCGCCTGGTACTGACCACTGATCACACCGGCAGGCCACCCGTGAAACCCAACCATCGCCCCGACGACGAATTGCGTTCGGCCCTCAAGGCCAATCGCGATTCCTTTCTCTTTGCCGGCTTCTTCAGTCTTTTCATTAACCTGTTGATGCTAACGCCGGCCATCTACATGCTCCAGGTCTATGACCGCGTGCTGGCCAGCAGCAGTGAGTCGACCCTGATCATGTTGACGCTCCTCGTGATCGGACTGTTTGCGGTCATGGGCCTGCTGGAAGTCATGCGCTCGCGCATCCTGGTGCGCACCAGCGCGCGTCTGGATCTGCAACTCAATCCGCGTCTGTTCGGGGCCATGTTCGACGCCAAGCTGCGCGACGGACGCGGCGCCGGCGCCCAGCCGATCGAGGATCTCACCAATCTGCGTCAGTTCCTGACCGGAAACGGACTCTTTGCCTTCTTCGATGTGCCCTGGATGCCGGTCTACATCGCCGTGCTCTTTTTCATGCACCCCTGGCTCGGCTGGTTCGCCATCGTCGGTGCCATCATCCTCTTCGCGCTCGCGCTCGCCAACGAACTGATTACACGTCAGCCGCTCGGCAAGGCCAATGGCCTGGCCATCGGCGCGCGCGGTTATCTCAGCGGCAACCTGCGCAACGCCGAGGCCCTGGAGGCTATGGGGATGCTGCCGCGCGTGCACCAGCGCTGGTTCGAGCGCCATCGCGAGGTGCTCCGGCTCCAGGCCCTGGCCAGCGACCGTGCCGCCTTTCTGTCCAACGCCAGTAAGGTGCTGCGCATTACGCTTCAGTCGCTGATCCTGGGCCTGGGCGCCTATCTGGTCATCCAGCAGCAGTTCACCGCCGGCACCATGATCGCCGGCTCTATCATCATGGGACGCGCCCTGGCACCGATCGACCAGCTCATCGGCGGTTGGAAAGGCTTTCTTGCTGCGCGTTCGGCCTACAAGCGTCTGCACGATCTGCTGCTTTCCATCCCGGAACGCCCGCGTTACATGAGTCTGCCCGCGCCCGATGGCCGGATCACGCTCGAAGGCGTGCTGGCCGCCCCGCCCGGATCGAATCTGCCGGTGCTGCGCGGCGTGCAATTCGAGATCGCCCCCGGCGAAATCGTCGGCGTCATCGGACCGAGCGCCGCCGGTAAATCGAGTCTCGCCCGCGTCCTGCTCGGTGTCTGGCCCGTGGCCGCCGGCAAGGTGCGTCTCAGCGGCGCCGATATCAATCATTGGAACCGCGACGAACTCGGACCCCATATCGGCTATCTGCCCCAGGACATTGAACTCTTCGACGGTACGGTGAGCGAGAACATCGCCCGCTTCGGCGAGATCGACCCCGAGCGCGTCGTGGCTGCCGCTCAGCGCGCCCAGGTCCATGAAATGATCCTGCGCCTGCCCAAAGGCTATGACACGCCCATCGGCGATGCCGGTGCCGTGCTCTCGGGCGGCCAGCGCCAGCGTATCGGTCTGGCGCGCGCCATGTACGGCGATCCGGTCCTGGTCGTGCTCGACGAACCCAACTCCAATCTCGATGACCAGGGCGAATCCGCGCTGGTCAGAGCCATTGCCCAGCTCAAGGCCGAGGGTACGACTGTTGTCATCATCACTCATCGCCCCAGCATCCTCGGCTCGGTCGACAAGATTCTGGTGATGCGCGAGGGCCAGGTCGAGATGTTCGGCCCGCGCGATCAGGTACTGGCCCAGTTTGCCCGTCCGACCGCTGTTCCGCGTCCCACCACGGGCACGCTCCCTGCCGCCCAGGCCGCTGGTTGATACATCAATGGATATTACTGTCACTCCCAATCAGGTCGGCAGCGGCGATGCGCCAGCTCCCATCCCAACCAGCGACAAGCCCGAGCGCCTCGTCGGCCTGCTCATCCTGCTGATTGCACTCGGCGGCTTCACGGCCTGGGCACTGCTCGCGCCCATCGACGGTGCCGCCGTGGCTCCCGGCGTGGTCGCCGTCGAATCGGCGCGCAAGACCGTGCGTCATCTCGAAGGCGGCATCGTCAGCGAGATCCTGGTGCGCGAGGGCGATCGCGTGGCCGAGGGCGACGTCCTGGTGCGGCTCGACGACACCGAGGCCAGCGCCCAGCTTGAGATCGCCCGCGGCCAGTTCCTGTCACTACGCGCCCAGGAAGCCCGCCTGATCGCCGAGCGTGACGATCTTGCCGAGATCGCCTTTGCCGAGGAACTCCTCGCCGCCGAGGATGACCCGCGTATCGCCGAGGCCATCATCGGCGAGCAGCGCGTCTTCCAGGCTCGCCGCAAATCTTTGAATGGCGAGCGGCAGGTGCTCGAACAGCGTCGCGACCAGCTCCAGGAGCAGATTCGCGGCCTCGAAGCACTGATTCTGACCAAAACCAAGCGTATTGGTCTCTACCAGGAAGAAATCGACGGTCTGCACACGCTCTTTGACAAGGGACTCGGCGATAAGCGTACCTTGCGTGAATACGAGCGCCTGGCCGCCGAGCTGGAAGGCGAGCGCGCCCAGCACAAGTCCGACATCGCCGCCGCGCGCATCCAGATCGGCGAGACCGAGATCCAGATCGCCCAGCTCAAGCGCAAGTTTACCAGCGAGGTCGTCACCGAATTGCGTGATGTCGAAACCAATCTCGCCGACCTGCGCGAGCGCATGCGCGCGCTCAGCAATCAGCTCGAACGCACGGTCGTGCGCTCGCCGGCCGCCGGTGCCGTGGTCGGCTCCAGTGTGCACACGGTCGGCGGTGTTATCCGCCCGGGCGATCACATCCTCGACATCGTACCCGAGGGCGAATCGCTCATCATCGAGGCCCGCGTCCAGCCGATCGACATCGACCGTGTCTCGCCCGGCATGGAGGCCGACCTGCGCATGAGTGCTTTCAACACGCGTACCACGCCGGTCATCGAGGGGCGGGTATTGACGGTCTCGGCCGATCGGCTCGTCGATCAGGCAACCAACCTGCCCTATTATCTCGCCCGCATCGAGGTCACGCCCAAGGGCCAGGCCAAGCTCAAAGGCCTTACGCTCCAGGCCGGCATGCCGGTCGAGGCCATGATCAAGACCGGCGAGCGGACCTTTTTCGACTATCTCGTGCGCCCGCTCACCGACCGCGTGTCCCAGGCCTTCCGCGAGGAATGAGTCGATCGTTCGGTTCAGCGCTGGCGGCGGTTGAGGAACATTTCGTCTGGCAGGCGCCGTGTGGCAGTGATTCCGGTGTGGGGGTTGTCCTCATCAATTATCGGACACCACTGTCGACCCGGCGCTGTATCGAGTCGTTGGGTGTTTTGGATCCGGCCCCATCCTGGATTGTCGTGCTGGACAATGCGCCCGAGGATCAGGAGCCGATCATCGGCTCCGACACCCTTGAGCATCTTCAGCGCACCTCACTGCGTCTCTGTGTTTCCAGCGTCAATCTGGGCTTTGCCGCCGGCTGTAATTTTGCCATTGATTTCCTGCTCGAAGACGAGTCGTGCAGTGCCATCCTGCTCCTGAACAACGACACCATTGCTTTGCCCCCACTGATGCGTGCGCTGCTTAGCGCGCTTGCCGCCTCACCTGAGGCTGGCATGCTAGGTGGACGTATGCATGAGCTACAGAATTCACACAAAGTCGATACTTTGGGTATTGCGCTTCATGCCAGTCTGATGCCCGCAAACCGGCTCGATGTCCAGGAGCCTTTTCTGGGGCCGACCGGGGGCTGCTGCCTGCTCGAACGCACTTTTATTCGCGACATGCAAACGTCCTTCGGCTATGTGCTGGACCCCAGATTCTTCTGTTACGGCGAGGATACCGACCTGGCCGTGCGCGCCACGCTCAAAGGCTATCGACCGGTCTATGTCGATGAGCTGGTAGCCCTGCACCAAGGGCAGGGCAGCACAGGGAAAGGGTATAATCCCTTCATCGCCTATCATGGGCTGCGGAATGTCATTTGGATGCACACCAAATGGTTTTCCGCTCGCCTGCTGCTGCGCCAGGCCGGCTGGCTGCTGCTCGCACATGTATTGGCTAGCGGGCGCCATTTGCTAGCCGGGCATCCAAGCATCGTGTATCGCGTCTATCGCGATGCCTATCGCGAGCTTCCAGCCTTCATCGCCGAGCGTCGTGCGCACTCCGCGCTCGTGCAGCAGGGTGCGCGCCTGCTCGCCGACAGGATGAGCAGACGCTTTTATCAACCCGGCTATTTCAGACTCGCGCTCCGTCAACTCGGCGCGTTGTATCGGCGCCAGTCTTAAATCCAACCAAGGCCATTCACGAATGACCTCAAGCTTAGTTCGTCTGCTCAACTCGCTGTCAGCCTGTTTCTCTCCGCTCGTGACGCATCGTCAACTGATCATCGAGATGACCCAGCGTGAAGTGCTCGGGCGTTATCGAGGTTCGTTCATGGGAATCGCCTGGTCGTTGCTGCACCCCTTGTTGATGCTGATGGTTTATACCTTCGTCTTCTCCTATGTCTTCGAATCACGTTGGGGACTACCGAACGAGTCGCGCGCCGATTTCGCGATCATGCTCTTCGTTGGTATGATCGTTCACGGCTTTTTTGCCGAATGCCTCAATCGTGCACCGAACGTCATTCTTCACAATCCCAATTACGTCAAGAAGGTCATCTTTCCACTCGAAATTCTGCCCTGGATCATCGTTCTGGCGGCCGTCTTTCATGCGCTGATCAGTGTGATCGCCTTGCTGCTCGTGCAACTGTTGCTCAAGGGTTCACTGCCCGCAACGGCCCTTCTGCTGCCGATCGTCGTTTTGCCGTTCGTGCTCTTGACCGCCGGGTTGTCTCTGATACTGGCCTCCATCGGCACCTTTGTCAGAGACGTCGGTCAAGCCATCGGTGTTTTGACTACAATTCTGCTGTTTCTGTCGCCTGTTTTCTATCCGATTTCGCGACTTCCAGCGGTGTTTCAATTCTGGATGACGCTCAATCCACTCTCGTTCATGATCGAGGAGAGTCGTAAATTGCTCGTGCTCGGTCTGCTGCCTGATATCACCGGCTGGCTACTCTATTGCGGTGTTGCGCTCGTCATTTTCTGGCTCGGTCATTGGTGGTTTCAGTTCACACGCGGTGGCTTTGCGGACGTTCTATGACCGATTCAGACGCTTTGATGAAAAAGATGACGCCCTCGAATGAAAAAAAGAAATCCTGTCTATTTGTGATTGGTATGCACCGCACAGGCACCAGTGCCGTTGCCGAGCTGCTGCAAGAACACGGCTTCGACTTTGGTCAGGATCTGCTCGCCGCCAATGCCTGGAATCCGCATGGTTACTTTGAGTCGCAGGCTGTCATCCGCCTGAATGACGCACTGCTGGCCAGCGGAGCTGCGCACTGGCATACCCTGTTTCACGATCTGCCTGCAACCGGGGCGCTGATCGAGCGCGCACGCCCCGATGTTCAGACGCTCGTGTCGCAGGTGTTTGGTACAGCCGACGCGATTGCGATCAAGGATCCGCGTCTGTGCCAGCTGCTGCCGGTCTGGCGGACGTTGCTTCAGGAGGCCGGCTATCGCGTCGGCTATCTGGTCATGGTGCGCGATCCGCTTGCCTGTGCCGACTCGCTGGCGCGTCGCGATGGTTTCGCGCCACTCAAGTCACTGTGGCTGTGGGGTCTGCATCTGTTCGAAGCGCTTGGCGCCATTGATCCAGCTAAATCTATTCTGGTGCACTATGAGGATCTCATCACCGCTCCAGATCAGGAGTCTGGTCGCCTGATTGCCTGGCTCAGGTCTCAAGGATGGATTGATGACATCCAGGTCGACTTAAAGTCGAGCGCTGTGATCGATCCGAGCCTGTCGCGCGCTGGTGATCTCGACGCTCGCATACCTGAGGCCCATCATGACAGGCCGGCCTTCGTGACCGAACTCTATCGGGAGTTGTGTGCGCCGGATGGACTCGCCCGGCTGTCCGAATATCTGCCGAAGATCGCGCGTCAGCTCGCCCTGGATCGAAGCCAGGATCTGCCGCGCCTGCTCGCCCTGGTTGAGCACGATGCGGATCGTCTGCGCGTAGGACTGGAACAGCGCGGTCAGGAGATCGAAACAGCTCGACACACTATTGACGACCTCGTAGAGCAACTCGCCGCGGCTAGAGAATCGCATCAGCACTTAAATCAGGAGCTCGAGTCCGCTCGCCAGCAGGTCGTTGCACTGTCTGAGTCGATACCGGCCCGCTTGCGCTTCTTCCTCGAAACCCCGCGTCATGGGCTCGGCTTTGCCGGTTCCATACGCCTGTCCGGCTGGTGTCTGCATCCACAGTATGAAATCGAGTCACTTCAACTCGAAGTCGATGGCTGCACGCTTCCCTGTGAATATGGACATGCACGCCCGGACGTGCACGACGTCCACGCCCATATCGAACATGGCTTGAATAGCGGCTTCTGCGCCAATGCCAGATTGAAGCCTGGCCGCTATCGACTGCGCGTCTCGGCTGCGTTAACCAATGGCCGCACCGAATCAGTCGAGTCGATGCGAATCCTGCGCATCCTGCCTGATCTCGGCGTCAAGTCCTCGCTTATGCCGAATCTGCACCGGGTCGCGAGTTTCCTCGGTTTTGCCTTGAGTGCTGCGCGGACCTGGTACCGCAATCATCGGCGCCTTCCGCATCCAGCCGAACTGCCGCAACTGATCCGGCTCGCGCTCAATGTGCACGCTCAGCAGCGTTCAAGTGCTCAGGATCTCGCACCGCCCGCCGGTTTCAGTCTTCCGTCCACTGTCGACCCCTATCTGGCCTGGATCCAGGTCAACCGGCTCACCGAAGCCGACCGGGCAGGCTACCAGCGCGCGATGAGCGAGTTCACCGAGCACGCCGACTCACACTGGCCACGGCTATCCGTGGTCATGCCCGTCTACGACCCGCCGCGCGAGCTGTTCGAAGCCGCTGTCGACTCGGTGCGGACCCAGATCTATCCGCATTGGGAGCTGTGCATCGCCGACGACGCCAGCCCCCAGCCCTGGGTGCGCGAGCGCCTGCTCGAGCTGGCGGCGGACGATCCGCGCATCCGGGTCGTGCTGAGACCCACCAATGGTCACATCAGCCGCTGCACCAACAGCGCGACCGAACTGGCAAGCGGCTCGCACCTCTGTCTGCTCGATCAGGACGACCTGCTCGCGCCCGAGGCACTCATGGAGGTCGCGCTCGCGCTGCTCGACCAGCCCGACACTGATCTGCTTTATTCAGACGACGACAAGATCGACGTCGAGGGCCGGCGCTACGATCCGCAGTTCAAGCCGGACTGGAGTCCCGAGCTGCTGCTCTCCTACATGTACTTCAGCCACCTCTTCGTCATCCGTCGCGAACTCTTCGCTTCACTCGGTGGACTGCGTGTCGGGTTCGAGGGTGCTCAGGACTATGATCTTGCGCTGCGCGCCAGCGAGCAGGCCCGTGCGGTGCGCCACATCCCGCGCATCCTTTATCATTGGCGCGCGCTGCCCGGCTCCACCGCCACCAGCGGCAATGCCAAGCCGGCCAGTTTCGATGCCGGCGAGCGCGCGCTCAACGAGGCCTTCAGTCGGCGCGGAGTCACGGCCGAGGCCTATCGTCCGCTCTGGGCGAAGCGTGGCGGTTTGGGGATCTACTGGCATCGTTTTCCAGACGATGGCCCCAGCGTCGCCGTCCTCATTCCCAGCCGCAACAACTGGCGCATCCTCAAGCGTTGTATAGACTCACTCGCGCGTACCAGCTACCGCAACTATCAGATCCTGATCATCGATAACGCGAGCGACGACCCCGAGACCCAGCGCTATCTCGCCGAACTCGACCAGCGCGTGATTTCGATCCCGAACGGTCCTGAGGGCTTCAGCTTTGCAGCCATCAATAATCGCGCCGTGCACCAGGTCACGAGCGATTATGTGTTGTTCCTCAACGACGACACCGAGGTGATCGCGCCCTACTGGCTCAGTCAGATGCTAGGCTATGCCCGTCTGGAAGGCGTCGGGGCGGTCGGCGCGCGTCTGCTCTTTCCCAACGAGACGCTTCAGCATGCCGGTGTCGTTCATGGTTACTATGACGGCCTGGCGGGACCAGCCTTCAAGGGGCAACCGCGCTGGCATCACGGCTATCTCTCCTATGCCATGGTCGGTCGCAACTACTCGGCTGTGACTGCAGCCTGTCTACTCACGCCGCGCGTGCTCTTCGAGCAGCTTGGCGGCTTCGACGAGTCACAGTTTGCCGTGGCCTACAACGACGTGGATTATGGCTATCGGCTGATCGCCGCCGGCTATCGCTGCGTCTATGCGCCCGGCGCCGAGCTCTATCATCACGAAGGCTACTCGCGCGGACTGGGTCTGGACGACCCCGCCGAGGTGCTGAATTTTCGCGCCCGCTATCGCGACTATCGTGATCCCTATTACAACCCGCATCTGTCGTTCGATGACGAGGGCTTCCAGATCGCCTCGCGCCGCCTGCCGCGTGGGTCGTTACGTCGACCAATCCGTGCGCTCATGTGTGCCTTCACGCTCAACCACGAGGGCGCGCCCTACAGTCAATACGAACTCACATGTGCACTCAAGGACGCGGGCATCCTGGATCCGATCGTCTACTCGCCTTACGAGGGACCGCTGCGCGCGCTCTACGAGCAGGCTGGAATCCAGGTCCGGGTCGCACCTCATCCGCTGCTGGGCGTCTTCGATCTCCAGGCCTATGAAGCGGCCATCGACCGCTTCGCCGAGCTGGCCGACTCGCTTGGGGTCGATCTCATCTATGCCAACACGCTCCAGACCTTTTATGCCATCGCCGCCGCCCGGCGTCTGGGCAAGCCCTGCCTCTGGAACGTGCGCGAAAGCGAACCCTGGCAGACCTATTTCGATTTCCTCGCGCCGCCGATCGCCGTCAAGGCGCTCGAATGCTTCACTGATCCCTATCGGATCATCTTCGTCGCCGAGACCACGCGACACCAATTCGAGCCGCTCAACAGCCGCAACAACTTCTCGGTGATCCACAACGGACTCAACATGACGCGCTTCCAGGGTGTTCTCCAGGAGGGATCAAGACAGGAGGCGCGTCGTCAGCTTGAGGTTTCCGACCAGGACTTCGTTGTTCTGCTGCTTGGCACGGTCTGCGAGCGCAAGGGCCAGCTCGATCTGGTCCAGGCCTGCGCCCATCTGCCACCCGAATCCGGATCACGGTTGCGGGTGTTCATCGTCGGCGACCGGCCGAGCGACTACAGTCTCAGACTGCATCGCGCCCGTGAGGCGCTGGCGCCAGCGTTGCGCGAGCGCATCCATATCGTCTCTGAGGTCGGCCAGCCCGCAGTCTATTATGCCGCTGCCGATTGTTTCGTCTGTACCTCACGCATCGAGAGCTACCCGCGTGTCATCCTCGAAGCCATGGCCTTCGAGCTGCCGATCATCTCGGCCCCGACCTATGGTGTCGTCGAACAGGTGCGCGAGGGCATCAACGCTGATTTCTATCCGGCCGGACAGCCGAGCGTCCTGGCCGAGCGTCTCCAGGCGCTGATGCACGAACCCGAACGTCTGGCGCGTTACCGGCGCAATGCGCCTCTGGTGCTGCGCTCGCTGACCCAGTTCGACGAAATGGTCGCCGCTTATGCGCGTTTGTTCGTAGAAGCCGCTGAGCTGTCAGAAAAGTAGTAAGCCGCTGTGATAGGGGCGTTCTGCATTTTTCCGAATTTAAAAGAGGTTGAAATGTGCGGTATCTACGGCCTGATCGGCTATCCAGACACCCGCGCCGGGCGCCTCCTCGACGTCATCGGCACCTACATGCGTCCACGCGGGCCGCATGGCGAGGGGCGTCATCTCGAACCAGGCATCGCCCTCGGCATGCGCCGGCTCTCCATCATCGATCTCGAGCATGGCTGGCAGCCGCTCAAGGCCCGAGACGGACAGGTGGTCTGTTTCCAGAATGGTGAGATCTACAATCATCGCGAACTCAGGCGCGAACTCCAGGCCATGGGTGCGCACTTCGAGACGGCCAGCGACACCGAGGTGCTGGCGCATGGCTATGCGCACTGGGGACTCGACGGACTGCTCGCACGTCTCGACGGCATGTATGCCATCGCGATCCTCGACCGCGATCGGCGCGAGCTGATCCTGGCGCGCGACCGCTTCGGCGAGAAACCGCTCTTCTTCACTCAGATCGGCGCCGTCTTCGCCTACAGTTCCGACCTGCTCACACTGGCCGCCCTGCCCGGACAGGATCAGACCCTGGATCCGCTGGCGCTGGAGCGCTATCTGGCCCTGCATTTCACGCCTGGCCGGCGAACGATCTTCAGTGCCATCGAGCGCGTTCTGCCCGGTGAGCTGTTGCGCATCCGGCTCGACGCTCCGGCCATCCTCGAACGTCGACGTTATTTCGTCCAGCCGCTCGGACCGTCGCACAGCGTCACGGACGAGGCCCTGGCTGAATTCATTGAACAGGCCGTGACCAGCCGTCTGGTCGCTGACGTCCCGGTCGGTGTCTTCCTCTCGGGTGGACTCGACAGCTCGATCGTCGCCGCCGTCGCCGCACGCGCCAAGCCGGCCATCGACACCTTCTCGATGGGCTTCACCAGCGCCCGGCACGACGAGAGTCCCTTTGCACATGCGGTGGCCGAGCATGTCGGCTCCAGACACCATCACTTCGAGTTTCGCGGCGACGACTTCATCGAGCTACTGCCCCAGGTCGCGTGTGCGCTCGACGAACCCGTCGGCGATCAGGCTCTGCTGCCGCTCTACTGGCTCTGCCGCGAGGCGGCCGGTCATGTCAGCGTGGTGCTGGCGGGCGAGGGCGCCGATGAGATCTTCGCCGGCTATGGTTACTACCAACCCTTCGCTCCCGAACCTGGGTTCGGTGGAACCCTGCGCCGTCTCCTGTCGCGCCGCACCCAGCGCTCGGATCCGGAGCGGCTCGTCCGCAATCCCTATCCGGCTACGCCGTCCGGATTTCCGCTGCTGACCGACATGGCGGGACGTCGGGCACTCCTGGAACCCGAGTTCCGGGATCAGGCCCTGGACGATTGGGAGTCAGAGTTCCTGGTCTGGCTGGAAACGGCCCGGGATCCGCTCCAGCGTGCAACCGCCGCCGATCTGGCGACCTGGCTGCCGGACGACCTGCTGGTCAAGTTCGACCGCATGTCCATGGCCCATAGTCTTGAAGGTCGGGCGCCCTTCCTCGCCCCGGCGCTCGTCGACGCGGCGCTCCATCTGCCCGCCCGCCGGCGCCAGACCGGCGCCGAGAGCAAGGTCGCGCTACGCCGCGTCGCGCGTCGCTGGCTGCCGCCCGAGATCCTCGAACGCCGCAAGCAGGGGTTCGTGCTGCCCATGCGCCAGTGGCTGGGTCAATGGTTCGACCCGTATCCCAGTCTGTCGAGCTATCTCGATGGCCGCGAACTGCCGGGGCTGTGCAGAGCGACGCTCGTCCAGAGGCTCGACGACGAGCGAACGCGCGGATTTCCGAGCGAGCGACTGGTCTTCGCCCTCGTGCTGCTTCTGGAGTGGCACCAGAGCGCTTGTGACCGGATCCTCAGGCTCAAGCGGGATTATGATCTAGACTGATTCATGGAGTTGGACGCATCGCTCGTCCAGCTTCCGTGTTCCGCCCGCACGGGCTCTCCAGGCTCCGGAGCCTCATCCGGCACTGGCGTGTCGTGCAGGCGTCAACGGAAAAGAGTCAGTCTTTTGAATATCTCCAATTTCGCATTTCTAACGCGATCCTGCCGGCGTCCATGGTATTGGGGCGTCGTGCTGCTACTCGTCCTCGGTTGGCCGTTGGTCGTGCCGGCGACCGGAACATTCGTCAGTACCACCAATCAGGAATCGCCGTTCGTGGAGCCACCGGGCACTTGGGAGGGCGGAGCGAGCGATCAGGACAGGGATTGGGACGAGCCCTCATGGCCGGACCAGCGCCCGATCAAGGAACCCGGTCGGGTCGACACCTTCACGGCGCCCGGCGTGGGTCTGCATCCAGCGACACTGGAGCGACTGCGTGCCGGTCGCGACATCGAGCTGATCGTCGAATACGTCTCGCCGAACCTGCCGGCCAACGCCGACGCCACGACGATTCGTCGTGGCCAGCGTCTCAACAAAGCGGATGTCCTCCATGAGATGCAGGTCTTCGATGTCGAAGAGGTCCAGGACTACAGCCACATGCCCATGAATGTGCTGCGGGTCCGTTCGCTCGAGGCCATCGAGGCTCTGCGCCACGATCCCCGCGTCAAGTCCGTGCACGAAGTCGGCTTCAAGTCTCTCCAGCTCAACCAGAGTCTGCCGCTGATCGATCAGCCCGCCGCCTATGGACTGGGTGCCACCGGCAGTGGCACCACGGTGGCGGTGCTCGATACCGGCGTGGACTACAGCCGGTCCGCCTTCGGCTCCTGCAGCACGCCGGGCGGTTCCTGCAAGGTGGTCTATGCCCGGGACTTCCCGGCCGACGACGGCAGTCGGGACGACGATGGACATGGCACCAATGTCGCCGGCATCGTGCTGGGCGTGGCGCCCCAGGCGAGGATCGCGGCGCTGGATGTCTTCAGGGCGGATGGGCGTGCCTCGGATAGCGACATCATCGCGGCGCTCAACTGGTCGGTCGCCAACCGCAGTACCTACAATATCGTCGCCGTCAATCTCAGTCTGGGTGACGGACAGCGCTATACCGGTTCCTGCGGGGGCGGGAGCTATGACACGGCTTTTTCCAGCCTGCGTTCGGCCGGCATCTTCATCGCCGTGGCCTCGGGCAATGAGAGTTACACGAATGGAATCACGAGTCCGGCCTGTGTTCCGGGGGCCGTCTCCGTGGGGGCCGTCTACGATTCCAATGTCGGTTCGATCTCCTGGCGTAGTTGTACCGACAGTTTCACGGCCGCCGACAAGGTCACCTGTTTTTCCAATTCGGCCAGTTTTCTGAGCCTTCTTGCTCCAGGCGCGCTCATCGATGCCGCCGGCCTGCAGCAGGGCGGCACATCTCAGGCGTCGCCTCATGTCGCCGGCGCCGCTGCGGCGCTCAAGAGCGCCTGCTCACCCGCCACGTCCAGCGACATCCTTTCGGCACTCCAGAACAGCGGTCAATCCGTGACCGACTCGCGCAACGGCATCACCAAGCCGCGTATCGATGTCGCCGCCGCCGTCCGGCGGCTCACCAGCACCATCGACTGCGGTGGCGGCGGCGGAACCTTGAAGCCCGATCTGATCGTCAGTGCCATCAGTAGCCCGACGAGCGGCACGGCGGGTAGCCGTATCACAGCCTCGTCGACGGTCAGGAATCAGGGTACGGTGGCGGCCGGAGCCTTCCGCCTCGGCTATTACCTCTCGACCGACCGCACCATCACCACCAGCGATATCGATACCAACTGGGGCTGCGACGTCGACTTACTGGCGCTCGGCGCGAGCCACAATTGTTCCGGAGAAGTCGAAATACCCGCGACGCTGGCGACGGGCACCTACTATCTGGGCGCCTACGCCGACAAGAAGGGCCAGGTATCCGAGAGCAACGAAAACAACAATGCTCTGGCCACCTCGAATACCATCTATATCACGGGCGTTGGAGGTAGCCACGCCCTGAGCGTCTCCAAGTCCGGCAGCGGCACCGTGATCAGCTCACCCGCTGGGATTGACTGTGGTTCGACCTGTTCGGCGAGCTTCACCAGCAACCAGACCGTCACGCTGACGGCCGTACCGAGCCTTGGCTACAGCTTTACCGGTTGGGGCGGGGCATGCAGTGGTACGGGAAGCTGTCAGGTCACCATGAACGCCCACAAGAGCGTCATGGCCGGCTTCACGGCCGTCGTGAGCCGCGGACCCGATCTGGTCGTCAGCACCGTCAGCAGTCCGGCGACGGGCATGGCCGGCGGTCGTATCGCAACTTCGGCCACGGTTGTGAACCAGGGCTATACCACGGCGGGAGACTTTCTGTTCGTCTATTACCTCTCTACCGACCGCACCATCACCGCCAGTGATACCTATCTTTACTGGGGCTGTGAGGTCTCGTCGCTGGCGCCGGAGGCGAGCTTCACCTGTCACGGGGATCTCCCACTCCCCGACACCCTGACCACGGGTAACTACTATCTGGGCGCCTATGCCGACAAGAACAGCGACGTCTCCGAGGGCAACGAGAGCAACAATGGTCTGGCCGCCTCGAACAGCCTTTACCTCACGGGTACGGGTGGCGGCCAATACCAGGCCGAGCACTACTACCGCAAGGTGAACGCCTACTTCTACGGCACCTTCGGGCGATCGGCTACATCCGACGAGCTGAGCAGGTGGGGTACTGTGCTGCGGGACAACAACGGCAGCGCCTGGAAACCCATGGGTGAGGGGCTACAGCACTATCTAAGCAATTTGATGGGCTGGGGCGCTGGGCCACTCGACGTCTACACGGCCGGGTCGATCGTGGACCAGGTGCTCACGAATCTCTTCGGCTGGTCTTGGGAGATCGATCGGCAAATCATGAATTATTACGTTGAGGCCCTGGTCGAGGGTTACATTCGTCCGCGCGGGCTGGTCAACGCCATCCTGAACGATCTGGTGATCATGCCCAGGGCCGATGGCATCTATAGCCAGCCCAACGGCTGGACGGGGGGCGTTTCCATTCAGGGGCTCCTGACCAGTGACCAATTCGCGCGCTACCGGGAACGTATCGAGAGCACCGGGTTATGAGGTGCCTTTGTGCCTTTTCGAATTCACGGTCCGCGAAGCCTTGCGCGCTCAAGGCGAAACGCTCAATCACCTCTATCCGGGCAACCCCAAGCGCGCCAACGCTCGCCTGAACACCGAGATGGTCCTCGCCACCTTTACAGAAATCTGCCTGATCATCGGCGCCCTGGACAACACGGGTTTGCAGAGCGTGACCCCACTGACCGCTGTGCAGACACGCATTCTTGTCCTGAGCGGATTTTGGTAGTGTCCCTCATTTTCCTTGATGGTCTAGCGAACGATGAGGCACTGGCGTACCCTGGCCTAGTACCTCGCACCCTAAATTGACTGGACAATTTCATGCCATCAGCGGCTTGCCGATATAGGTCCAGCGAAACGGCTTGGCGAGGGTCTGGTTGAAGAAATCGATGAACTCAAGGAGGCGTTGCTTGAGTTCATCAGTGGAGGCGAAGCGCGCGCGCTTGAGCAACCGACGGGTGAGAATACCGAACCAGATCTCGACCTGATTGAGCCAGGAACAGTGCTTGGGAGTATAAGGCGATTTCCGAATAAAAGTTTACCTGTTGAGCTAAGCTGTAGGCGGCTGATCTGACACACATGAGGGACTCCCGATGCCGAGTCTGACCGAACCGAGCATGCCGGCGTTGACCGCCACGCACATCGAAGATTTACAGCTGGCCAGTTCCAAGCTAACGGGGGCCAAGCGTCGGGCGTTTCAAGCCGAGATGACGCTGAAATACTGCGCTGGTCGGGCTCGGCAAGCCGAACGCGTGTTCGGTTGGGGGCGCCGGACGGTCGAACTGGGCCTGCATGAACAGCGCACAGAAATCGAATGCCTGGGGGCGCAGGAGTTGTGCTGTGGCCAACCGTTGTGGGAGGACAAGCATCCGGAGGCGGCGGCGCTGTTGTGGAAGTTGGTGGACTCACAGTCCCAACAAGATCCGACGTTTCGCACCCCGTTGTGCTACACGCGCTTGACGGCGGCCGAGGC
>NZ_WNKT01000059.1 GCF_009720725.1 Allochromatium palmeri | reverse complement strand
CAGAGGACTTGTCTACTCCAACTGTATGTGAGCGAACGATTTTTGCCAGCTGGTAAGATACTTTGTCCAAAGTCCAATCGCTAAAAAGCGCCAAATAAAAATTCAGGCTACCGCCTGGACCGGCGCTTGATGGGCGATAGTATTGCGATACAGATCCAGCGAGTAGCTCACTCAGCCGATCCGCGCCGGTCGTCCCAACCATCCAGTGAGCAGCGCCAACCCAAGCAGCACACCAACCAGCATCGGCCCGAACGGCTGATCGAGTTCGAGCGCGGCGACGAAGGCCAGCAGATAGCCGATCACCCCGATCAGACTGCCCGCAATGAGCGTCCAGCGCCAGCTCGGTGCCAGCCGAAAGGCGATCCAGGCAGGAATCAGCACCAGCGCAAAAGCGCCCATCAGGCCCAGCGTCAGAGTCCCGATCGCCAATCCGCCCGCTGTCAGCAGATCCAACCCCAGATGCCAGCGCCAGGCCGGAAGCTGATTGGCCGTCTCGTAACGCGGAAAGAAGCGCGCGCGCAGGACGGGGCGCATGAGTCGCGGCAGAGTGCGGATGCAGAGCGCAAGCAGCAGCAGACCGGCGCCCAACTCGGCGATCCCGGCGAAATAGAGTTGCCCCTCGATCAGCGATCGGGCCAGTTGCTCGCCGAGCGCGGTATTGGCGCCGATCAGCAGCGTCGCCGACCAACCGGCCAGGATCATGAAGCCATAGGCGATATTGCCCCGCGCAGCGAGCCGCGTCTTGAGCGCTCCGCCGCCGAGTGCCCCCAAGGTCGCCCCGATCAGCACCGGCACACCGAACGCCTGACCAAGCAGTGCGCTGGCCGAGGCCAGATGCGCCAGCCCCAGAGCCGCCAGCCATTCGTCGCGCAGCATCGCCAGCGCGCCCAGCACCGGCAGCAGTCCAGCGAGCAGCAGCCCGGTCAGAAGCGGCAGATGAAACAGCGGATCGAGCAGCGCGTCGGTCACGATCGGCCCTCTGGCTGAGTCGTCCGGACCTCGACGATGGCCGCGTCACGCGCTTCGAGCAGGCGCGTGCAGACGCGCTCCAGAAAGTCATGATCGTGGCTGACGATCAGCATCCCGCGTCCGTCGCGTTCCTGGGCCAGAATCTCGACCAGGGCGGCGCGATTGGCCGGATCGAGATTGTTGGTCGGCTCGTCGAGCAAGACCAGATCCGCGCCGGTCGCCAGCGCCGACCAGATCCAGAGCCGTTGATATTGACCACCGCTCAGCCGGTCGATGCGCCGTTTCAGCAGCGGCGTGAGTGCGTTTGGCTGTGTCCTAAGCGCCTCCAGCGCCTCGGGTCTGGCACCGGCCACCCGCAGCAGCTCGCGTCCGGTCAGCGGCATGGCCGGGAGTCGCACCGGTTGCTGATCCAGATGCGCCAGCTGCACGCCGGGCTGGAGTTCGACCCGCCCCGAGAAGATCCGCGCCGAGCGGCCGATGGCTTTGAGCAGGGTCGATTTGCCCGTGCCGTTCGGCCCCCAGAGTCCGAGCACCTCGCCGCGTTGGAGCGTCAGCGACACCGGGCCGACCACGGGCCGCGTATAGCCGGCGACCAGGGCATCGAGCCGCAGCAACGGTCGAGAATCAGACGCGCTCACCGGATTCAGGGACGCGCCGCCGCGATGGCGTCAACCCAACGCTCGATATGATCCAGATAGCCGGTGCCGTCGGCGTCCAGCGGCGGCGCCAAGGGCAAGCGTTCCACACGCCAGCCGAGATCGCGCGCCAGCTTCGCGGGCGCCTGGGGCGGCTGATAGGGTGCATAGATCACCACGCCGGCGCGCCCTTTGAGCGTGTTCGTCAGTTCGAGCAGATCCTGTCCGCTCGGCGGCACGCCCGGAATCGACTCGATGGTTCCAAGCAAGGGCACATCGAAACGATCGAGCAGATAGACGGCATCGCGATGATAGAGCAGCACGCCCGGCGCCCCGGCCAACCGCGCGCGCCAGTCAGTGACACGGCGCTCGACCGCGTGTGCGAAGGCGTTGGCACCGCTTCGATAGGTCTCGGCACCCGCTGGATCGAGCCGCGCTAACCGCTCGGCCAGTGCGGCGGCGATGCGCGCCATGCGCACCGGGTCCAGATCGACATGCGGATTGCCAACCGTATGCACATCGCCGAGCGCACGGTCGGCCGCTCCGCCGACGTCGAGGAGTTCGACCTGGGCGGCGGCCTCGAAATAGCCCTCCTGGCCCGGCTGGATGGCCGGATTGGCCGCGCTGTTGATGGCCGCCGGCAGCCAGCCGACTTCCAGCTCGGCACCGATGGCTACCACCAGATCCGCGCCACGCAGCGCGCGCATCATGCTCGGCTTGGCCTGGAGCTGGTGCAGGTCACGTTCTGGGCCGGCGAGGATGGTCGGTTCCAGACGTTCGCCAGCGACAGCGCGCACCAGGGCTCCCATACTCGACGTGGTCGCGACCACGTCGAGCGGCGCGGCCAGCACGCTGCCCGTCAGGAGCAGGCCCACAAGAGCGATCAAAATTCGAAATGGCATCAGCGGATTCTCCTGTCTGTGCGGCTAGAACGCATGGGCGCCGTGGCTGCCCAGCCCCATCAAAAATTGTAAATAGAAGGCATCGAAGCGTTCGCGTTCGTTCTCGGCCACCAGGATGTTGTTGCGTGCATACTGGGCGCGCAGTTGCGAGAACTCCGACAGGTTCCAGGTCAGATTCAGCGTCCAGCGGTCCGAGGGACCATAGTCAAGGTGCGCATCTCCGCTGACCCTGTTGATCAGGCCGAGCACGTCATAGCGCAGCCCGGCCGTCCAGCGCGGCGCGATGCCATAGAGTGCCTGAGCATAGAGGCCGTCGGTGGTGAAGATGCGCCGTGAGCCGATCGCCTCGGGATGCGCGCTGGCGCGGATGTTCAGATCCCTGATCGAACGCAAATACTCGCTCTGGAACTTAAAATCGCCTTGACCATAAGGGCCAGCTCCATCGTATTTGTAGACCAGATCCAGCCCCCAGAGATCGGCGTCGCCCGTCAGGGCATTCTCATGGATCGCGTCCTCAAGGTCATGCGTGTGTGCTTGGATTTCCTGATGCTGGGTGTTGCGCGCATAGGACACGCCGAGTTGCAGCGCTTGATCCAGTCCCAAGTCCGGCGCGAACTTGGCAAAGAGCGTCCAGAGTCGCGGGCCGTCCTCGGTCGTGTCCAGTCCCAGCCGCTCCTGATCTTCGCCATCGAGTGTCGTGCCAAAGACCTCTTGATCGCCCTGGAGCGCCTCGACCCCGAGCAGGGTATAGACGGGCAGATCCGGCAGCCAGGTGAGCTGCACGCCTGTGTCTTGAATGCCGTGCTCGCCGAGCAGGTTCAGATAGGGCAGATTCTGGTCGGCGAAGTCCCAGGCATGCGGATGCTGTCTGTTGGCATAGCCGAAGTCGCTCAGGAATTTACCGGCCTTGACGCGCAGTCCGCTCGGCAGTCCGCGCGTCTGGAACCAGGCTTCTTCCAGATGCACGGTGCCATCACCGAGGATGGCGAGATAGGTGACGGCGTCGAAATAGGGGTCGACTGTGGCGCTGAAGGACAGCTCGGCCTCGGTGAAGTTGAAGCCGTTGTTCAGTCCGCCATGCGCATGGCCGTCATCGTCGTCCGCGTGATCGTGGTCATGGACTACGCCTGGAGGCTTCAGGGCCTGACCGACCAGGGCGGCGCCCGTGCCATTGACGCCATCCTGGTAATAGTTACCGTTGAGGATCACCGAGATCTGCGGATTGAAGGCACTGCCTGAGCTGAGTGCCCCCAGAATATCGGTGGCTCGCGCCGCTCCGGACGTCGGTGCGATTGTCGCGGTTCCGGTGTTGGCGGCCACGGTCGGGGCGCTCATCGGCTGGGAGCGGGCTGTGTCGGGTGCGCGGGGCGCGTGTCCAGGCGCCGATGTCTGCGTATGGTGGTCGGCCGACTGGCGCTCGGCCTGGGCGAGTCGGTCTTCGAGATCCTGGATACGGCGCTCGTACTGGCTGCGCATCTGTTCGAGCATGGATCTGAGTTCGGCGAGTTCGGCCTCGTTGGAGGCCTGAACAGCGGCGGCTGGCGCAGTCAGGGCCGTGGCCAGACCAGCGGCCAGGATCGATGGGCGCATGAATGGAACTCCTGCCTGGATGGGTGTCGATCGAAATGGACGGGCGCGAATGTTATGAAATAACATTTTTAGAAACAACCCGATTCTCGGCAACGCCCGAGTGATTCCGTCGCTCCTGGAGGTCGGCGCCGTCTTGATCGAGCGTGCGCCGCAGATCGTATGAGCCGATAGACTGTCCAACGCGCTCTGAGCCGCCAACACCACCACGAATCGAGAGATCCATGCGAACACCTCTGCCAATCCGGCTGCTGGCCGTCCTGACACTGATCTTAATGACCCTATTGCTCGGCGCCTGTGGCGATAACCCAGGCTCGGCGGGGCCGCACGGCGATGGATCGGGCGCGACCCTGGCCGCGCGCGAAGGCTTTGAGGTACTGGACTGGGATGACCTGCTGCCGCCCGATTGGCAGCCCGAGGCGTTGCTGGAGGAACTCGAGGTCGAGAACATCCCCGACGATGACCCGCGTGCGGTCGCGATCATGGAGCAGATCATGGAACTCTGGAACGCCGCACCGACGGTGCCGCTGCTGGCCGGACGACGGATCAGTCTCACCGGCTTTCTGGTGCCGCTGGATTTCGAGAGCGACGTGCTCAGCGAATTTCTGCTGATTCCCTATTACGGCGGCTGTATCCATGTGCCGCCGCCGCCCGCTAACCAGACCATCCATGTCGTCATGCCCGAGGGCCAGAGCCATCGGGCCGGCGTCTTCGATGTCGTGCGCGTCAGCGGGACGCTGCGTATTGAGTCGTATCGTCACGAGATCGCCGTGGCCGCCTATCGGATCGATGCCGAGTATGTCGAGCATGAGCAGATGGATGGCTTGGAGTTTGGTCAACCCGTCGAATAATAATTCTTGTTTGATGATACGGCTACGGCGGCATCGATCGCGGTGTTGCAGGTCAACGTATTCCAGCAAAACGTTTACAAATATTCACATTTTTGCATTTTGTGTCTATGATTCAGAGCACAAAAAGTACCGGTTTCAATGACACATGGACGCGAATACCTATCGATGCGCTCGATTCAGTGAGCTATCGGCTCCTGCCAGAACTCTGTGGGCCAAAAGCGGCGATCCAGCCGGCCATGGACTGCTTGCGCACATGCTCGATGTGGCGGCCGTTGCAGAATCCATCCTTAATCGCGAGTCGCCACGAACACAGGTTTGGGCCGCCAGCATTTTTGGCCTGCCGACACAGCCAGTTCAACGTTGGCTTGCGGCGATCGCTGGACTCCATGACTTCGGCAAGGCGATCCCCGGTTTTCAGTTCAAATGGCCGGATGGGCAGCGGGTCGACGAACAGGCTGGATTGTCCTTCAAATCCGCCGCGCTCAATGTCCATCGTCACGATCTGGCCTCGGCCGCGCTGCTACGCCGTCAACTTCAAGCGCTGTCCTCGAGCGCGGACTGGATCGCACCCGTTGCGTCAGCACTTGGCGCCCATCACGGCTATATGCCGAACCTTCTGGAAATCCGCGATGGCCAGCCACGGAACGAAGGGCAGGAATGGGACAGGGCGCGTTCCGAGATCCTGCACGCCTACTGGACGGCTCTGGAGCCGGGCGACGGCCCCGCGCTCGACGACCTACCCCTGCCCGCCATTGCCTGGTTCGCCGGTCTGACCAGTGTCGCAGACTGGATCGGCTCCAATACCGATTGGTTTCCACTGGGCGAGCGCGCCGACTCACTGACCGAGCATTACACCCAGGCCCGAGCGCTGGCCGACAGCGCACTCGACGCCATCGGCTGGCCCGCCTACCAGCCCTTGCTCGCTGGCGAGGCGGATACCGATACACTAATCCGGCGCATCCTTGGACAACCCGAAGGCTCCGTGATGGCGCGGCCGTTGCAGTGTGCCGCCGACCGGCTGCTGGATCAGGCCGATAGTCCGGTGCTGATGATCGTCGAGGCACCCATGGGCGAGGGCAAAACCGAACTGGCGCTGCTCGCCCATCTCAGGCTGCAAGCCCGCCATGGACATCGGGGTCTCTATCTGGCTCTGCCGACCCAGGCGACCGGCAATGCCATGTTCGATCGTACCCTCGCGTTCCTGCGACAGGTCGCGCCCGGTGTGCAACTGGACATCCAGCTGGTGCATGGCGCAACCCGACTGGACGAGCGCATCCAGCGACTGCGCGGAGTCGATGCCTCGCCTGCCGAGTCCATCGCCTGTTCGGCTTGGTTCTCCCAGCGCAAGCGTCCGTTGCTCTCGCCCTATGGCGTCGGGACCGTCGATCAGGCGCTGTTCGCCACACTCAACGTCAAGCATCACTTCGTGCGTCTCTGGGGCTTGGCCAACCGGGTCGTGGTGCTCGATGAGATCCATGCCTACGACACCTACACCAGCGGCCTGATCGAAGCCCTGTTGCGCTGGCTCAAACCGCTGGGCTGCTCGGTCATCCTGATGAGCGCCACCCTGCCGGCCCAGCGTCGTGCCGCGTTACTCGATGCCTGGGGCGCGCGAGATCGGCCGGAGACGCCCTATCCGCGTCTCCTGATGGCTCGGGATGGTGAGACGCTGGCCGAACACGTCGCCTGTCGCCGTCTGGAGCCGATCCGGGTGTCTGGAATCGCCGAGGATCTGGAGACTCTGGCGACGGCGGCACTCGACGCTCTGGCCGGTGGCGGCTGTGGTCTGGTGCTCGTCAACACCGTGCAACGGGCTCAGGATCTCTATCGAGCACTGTGCGAGCGGGTGGAGGATCCGAGCGAGATCCTGCTGTTCCATGCCCGATTCCCCGCCGACGAGCGCGCCGTGCGTGAGCGTGAGGTTTTGGCGCGTTTCGGTCCGGTCGCGAGCGCACGGCGTCCGGCGCGCTGTCTGCTGATTGCGACGCAGGTCGCGGAACAGAGCCTGGATCTGGATTTCGATTTCATGCTGTCGGATCTGGCGCCCGTCGATCTTCTGCTGCAACGTGCGGGTCGGCTGCACAGGCACGAGCGCGCGCGTCCTGCGGCCCATGCCGAACCACATCTACGCATCGCTGGCCTGCTGAACGAACGCCCGCCCGAACTCACAGACACCGCCTGGGGTTTCGTCTATGACCCCTATGTCCTCTATTGCACCTGGGGTGTGCTCTTGCGCGAACCGGTGTGGCGGTTGCCCGAGGATATCGACCGACTGGTGCAGGCCGTCTATTCGGGCGATCCCTTCGAGGAATGCGACCGGCCGGACTTTCTGGCGACCCTGGACAAGGCGTTGGGCGAGCACTACGCCAAAACGCAGACCCAGCGACAGCAAGCGTTCAATGTCGCCATCGATGCCGAAGACGAGCCGCAGAATGCCTACAACCAGAAGCCACGCGCGAACGAAGACCGGGAGGGTGGCGGCATTCCGGTCGTGACACGCCTCGGCGAAGAGAGTCTGACCGTCGTACCTGTCTTCGTCAGCGAAGACGGTTGGCGACTGACCGACAGCGATGCCCCGTTCGACCCCACCGAGATCCCTGACGATGCCTTGGCGCGCCGTCTCTTCGCGCGCCAGGTGCGTCTGTCACGCAAGGGCGTTCTGCATGACCTGCTGGCCCTGCCGCTACCGCGCGGATTCGAGGAACATCCGTTGCTCCGACATCTTCGCCCCCTGCCATTGATCAATGGCCGCGCCGAACTCGGCGGATTGACGGTGCGCCTCGATCCCGAGCTTGGCATCGTCTATGAGTCCTCATCTCCCAGCCAGGAGGCATCATGACCCGAACCACCGCACCGGCTTTCAACCTGCTGGATGAACCCTGGATTCCGATCCGGCGGCTGAACGGTGAATGCTGTGATGTCAGTCTGACCGAGGCACTCATGGGTGCCGACACCATCGCCACTCTGACCGAACCCGCGCCGACGAGCCTGATCGCCTTGCATCGCCTGTTGCTTGCCGTGCTGCATCGGGCGCTGAGTTCGCATCACGGTCACTGGAAGGACGCCGACCGCGCCCGCTGGTATCGGGAGGGACTACCCGAGGATGCGATCCGCGCCTACCTGGATCAGTGGCGCGAACGATTCTGGCTGTTCCACCCGGAAGAACCCTTCATGCAGGTGGCCGGACTGGCCGACTGGGAGGAAACCTCCAGCGCCTGTTTCTCGGTCTCATCCATTACGATCAACCTGCTCTACGGCAGCAGTCTGTTCGAGCACGAGATCTACGACGCACCCGCGTTGGATGCCGCCCTGGCATTACGCCGATTGCTCGGTTATCTCCAGTTCACGCCGGGCGGTTTTTTCCCAGGCAAGAAACTGAAAAGCTCGGAGCGGGCCGGACCCGTCGTCAACAGTGCCGCGATTCTGCCGCTCGGCGACACATTGGCTCATACGCTCTTGCTTGGTCTGCATCCCACACATCAGCGACAACCCGAGGATCTGCCCGCCTGGGAACGTCAACCGCCATCGATCGGCGCACTGCGGGCCAATGCGCAACTGGCCACGGGGCCGAACGATCGTTACACCCGTCAGACCCGCGCCATCCTGTTCGTGCCCGAGGAAACGGCTGATGGCATTCAGATTCGACAGGTGTTCGTGGCCGCCGGCCTGTCTCTGGAAGACGACGAGAAGGCGCCCGACCCCATGGTCAGTTCGCGCCAGACCAAGGACGGTAAGGTGGTGCGCGTCTCGTTCCAGGAAGGACGCGCCTTCTGGCGCGAGCTGCCGACACTGGTACCGGATGCGAGCGGCAAGTTCAGCCATCCGGCGGCCATTCTGTTGTGGGCAACCCATCTTTACGAGCGACTGGGGCGTTTCGACATCCCCGTGCCTGTCCTCGTTGCTGGACTTGCCAGCGATCAAGCCAAACTGCTGCGGTGGCGGATCGATCGTTTCGACCTTCCACTGCCACTCATCAACAACCCCGAGGCAGCGGCTGAATTTCGCGACCAGATCCGCTACGCCGAGGACGTCTATTTCCGGCTGCGTATGATCAGTGCCGAGATGATCGCCGAAACCATGCCGGACCCCGCTCACAAGGACACCCGAGCGCGTGCCAAATCAATTCTGGATAAAGGCCCTACTGCCCCCGTCTTTTTCTCAGCCGCCGAGCGAGCGCTGGCGGCATTGATGCAGCGCATCGCGGCCGGTGACGTTGAGGGTGCGCATCAGCATTGGCGGCAACAGTTGAAACTTGCCGTCCAGCGCGCCTGGAGTGCCACTGGCCAAGCGTTTGGCGACTCACCGCGCGTCATGCGCGCCATTGCCCGTGCCGATCCAAGCGTGCGCCGTCTGATCCGGTCACTCGAACAACCCGCCATGACGTCAGAGGAAACCAGCCCATGAGCGAGCACGCTCAAGCCTTCATCAGGTACCTGTCCGAGTTGGAGCAGCATGATCGCGGTGCTCTGGCCCATTTGCGTCGAGGTTTGGGCTTTGCGCCAGGCAGCTTTCCGCGCGCCTATCCTTATGTCGAGCGCTTCGTGGCTCGCGACAGCCATGCCGATGATCCAAGGCGCAAGGCGCTCTATCTCACGGCCGGGCTCTTTGCGTTGCACCCACGACATCAGGACAGTGAAAGTCTGGCTACGGCCTTCGGTCATGTCGCGCGCCATCGGGATCAAGCGGAACGCGATCCGTCGAAACACACAGTCGGCAGTGTCGAACAGCGCTTCATCGGCCTCCTTGGAGCCGAACCCGAAAGCCTGCCCAGCCTGCTGCGCCAAGCCGTGTCGCTGCTCGCGGCGGATGATCGTCCCTGTGATTATGTCCGTCTGCTCGACGATCTGAGCCTCTGGCTCAAGCCATTTGCGGTCGATGGCCGAAACCGGATATGTCAGCGCTGGGCGCGTGACTTCTATCGCGCCTATGCCCCAGATTCGGACGCCACGTATCAAGAACCATCCGCCCCGAACGCCACCCCATCCGCTGACTGACAAGGAGCGCACCATGAGCCTCTTCATCGAGTTCCATCTGATCCAGAATTTTGCTCCCTCCAATCTCAATCGAGACGACACGGGAGCACCGAAGGATGCCATCTTCGGCGGGCAGCGCCGTGCGCGTGTCAGCAGCCAGTGCTTCAAGCGCGCGATTCGGCTCAAGTCCGCTGAACTGGGCACGATCCCGAGCGAGTTCGGTTCGGTTCGCACCTTGAAACTCAAGACCTTGTTGCAACAGCGCTTGACCGAACTCGGACATCCAGAGGCCGGCACTCAAATCGAAACCGCTTTGGCGGCCGCTGGGCTGAAGGTCAAGGACGATGGCAAGACCGAATATCTGTTGTTTCTAGGTCAGGGCGAGATCGAAGGCTTTGCCGAGCTGATCCATACCCATTGGGACGCCCTGAGCGCGCCTGTGAGCGAGGAAGGCGGCAAGAAAACCAAGAAGCAGGCCAAGGCCAGCGCACCGCCAGAGATCGTCAAGGCTGCCAAGTCGATCCTGGATGGTCAGAAAGCAGTGGATGTGGCGCTGTTCGGACGGATGCTGGCCGACCTGCCCGCCGTCAACCAGCACGCTGCCTGCCAGGTGGCCCACGCCATCAGTACCCATCGGGTCGAGCGCGAGTTCGACTATTTCACTGCCGTGGACGACGAGGGCGGCATCGATGAGACCGGCGCCGGCATGATCGGACAGGTCGAGTTCAATTCAGCCACCTTCTACCGCTATGCCGTCATCGATCCGCGCAAGCTGGTGGACAACCTCAAGGGCGATCATGAGCTGGCCCTGAAGGGCATCGCCGCTTTCACGGAGGCCATGGCGCGCGCCATCCCGACCGGGAAGCAAAACACCTTTGCGGCCCACAATCCGCCAAGCTTCATCGGCGTTGTGTTCCGCCACGCCAGCCCCTTCAATCTGGCCAATGCCTTCGAGAAACCTGTCTGGCCCCGATTGGATCGCGAACTGACCAGCCTGTCGGTCGAGAAGCTCGCGGAACAGGAGACCGCCATCGCGGGCGCCTTCGGCGATGGTCAGGACACTTGGGGCTATCTGGATCTCACCAGCGCCTGGCCTGAGTCCAAGGGCATGCCACATCGAACGCTGCAATCACTGACGGATTGGGTCGTCGAGACTGCCCGTGAACGGCTGGGGGTCTGATCATGCCAACGCTGCTCCTGCGGCTGGCGGGTCCGATGCAGTCATGGGGCACCACCAGCCGTTTCGATGAACGCGACAGCCAACTGGAGCCGTCCAAATCCGGGGTGCTGGGCTTGGTGTGTGCCGCGCTGGGCCGTGATCGCGCCGCGCCATTGGACGATCTGGCGCGGTTACGTATGGGCGTGCGCGTGGATCGTGAAGGTCTGCTGATGCGCGATTATCAGACCGCTACCGGCGTTGTCACGGCTGCCGGCAAGGTCGATCCAAAACGAACGGTGATCAGCCCGCGTTACTACTTGGCCGATGCCGCCTTTCTGGTCGGCCTCGAAGGTGAGGATCGAAGCCTGCTCGACGCCATGGATTCCGCGCTGCGTGATCCGGTCTGGCCGCTGGCGCTTGGTCGCAAAGCCTTTCCGCCCGCCGCTCCGGTCTGGTTCGAAAGCGGACCAATCGAGTTGGGACTGCGTGATGCCTTGATCGGTGCCCTGCGTATCGCCTCCCCACGACATGAAGATCGCGCGGCGCCTTTGCGCCTGCTACTGGAACACGCGACAAAAGGGGCGATGCGCTTCGATCAACCGCTCGCGCCCTTTGCCGAGCGCCGTTTCGGCCCGCGCCATATCGCGACGGAGGTCATCGATGTACCTGTCTAGGCTGACCCTCGACCCACGCCACCCGCGAGTCAGGCGCGATCTGGGTAATCTCTATGAGCTGCATCGCACCCTGGCGCGCGCCCATGCACCCGATGCGCAATCGCCACCGCATCGGTTTCTGTGGCGACTGGAAACGAGTCAGTCGACGGCTGGAAGCGTGGTGCTGCTCGTTCAATCCGCCGTCGGCTCCGACTGGGCATCGCTGGCCGAGCAAACCGGCTATGCCGTGGAGATCTTGGGCAACAAAGCGGTCGATCTGGAACGCTTGATTCAGTCTGGCGCTCGCTATCGCTTCCGACTCCTGGCCAATACAACTGTCACCCGCAACGGTAAACGCTGGGGATTGGTCAGAGAAGAGGACCAGCTTGCATGGCTGGATCGACAGGGTCGCCGGCATGGCTTCAGCGTCCTGGCCTGTGTGCGAGCCGCCTCGGAACGTCTCCAGGCACGCCATGCAAGCACCGGGAAGCCCATCACGCTGCAATCGGCTCTGTTCGAGGGCCGACTGGAAGCGACCGATCCAGACCGCTTGCGTCAGGCGATCCTGAACGGACTCGGGCACGGAAAAGCCTGGGGATGCGGGTTGCTGTCCGTGGCGAAAGCACCATGAAAGTCGCCGAGATCCTGGAGCGACTGAAGCATGATGGCTGGTATCTGGTCGCAACCAGAGGCAGCCATCGCCAATTCAAGCACGACACCAAGCCGGGGCGGGTCACGGTACCGGGCAAACCAAGCGACGACTTGGCTCCAGGCACGGTGAGCAGCATTTACAAACAAGCCGGTTGGAAATGAGGATTGACAATGCGTTACGCCATCGTGATCGAACGAGCAGAGCATAACTACTCGGCTTATGTCCCCGATCTGCCAGGGTGCGTCGCCACCGGGCGCACCCTGGAGGAGACCGAGCGGGAGATTCGGGAAGCGATCGAGTTTCATCTGGAAGGTCTGCGAGAAGATGGCTTGCCGGTGCCAACGCCGACTAGTCAGGTCGAGTACATCGAGATCGCGGCCTGATCCCTTCCTCCGTCGAGCCACTCCATAACGCGATATGTGCCGACACGATCGAGTGCCATGCTTCCACCACTCAAGCCCATCGCCATGAAGGAACGCATTTCGATGATCTTCATCGAGTACGGAGAAATCGACGTGCTCGACGGGGCCTTCGTCGTGATCGACAAGACCGGCGTGCGCACCCACATCCCGATTGGCAGTATCGCCTGCATCATGCTGGAGCCGGGAACGCGGGTCTCGCACCGGGCGGCAGCGCTCGCGGCGCGAGTCGGCACCCTGCTGGTTTGGGTCGGTGAGGCGGGCGTGCGGCTCTATGCGTCCGGGCAGCCGGATGGAGCGCGGTCTGATCGGCTGTTGTATCAGGCCAAACTGGCCCTCGACGATCAGGCCCGGCTCAAAGTCGTGCGGAAAATGTATGAAATGAGATTTGGGGAGAAACCGCCCGAGCGGCGCAGTGTCGAGCAGTTGCGCGGGATCGAAGGGGCGCGCGTCAAGAAGACTTACGAGAACCTCGCCAAGCGGTATGGCGTCCAGTGGCGCGGTCGGCGCTATGACCCCAGCGAATGGGACAGCAGTGATGTGCCCAATACCTGTCTGTCGGCGGCTACGGCTTGTCTTTACGGCATTACCGAGGCGGCGATTCTAGCGGCCGGCTATGCCCCGGCGGTTGGGTTCATCCACACAGGCAAGCCGCAATCGTTTGTCTACGACATCGCGGATATCGTCAAATTCGAGACTGTGGTGCCGGTGGCATTCCAGATCGCGTCTAAGAATCCACCGCAGTCGCAAGCCGAGCGTCTGGTTCGGCTGGCCTGTCGCGATGTGTTTCGGGAGAGCAAGCTCTTGGGCAAAATCATTCCAATGATCGAGGAAGTTTTGTCCGCTGGTGAGGTTGAACCGCCCAAGCCGGCACCGGAGGCGGTTGCGCCGGCCATCGACGATGGGAAGCCTTTGGGCGATGCTGGTCATCGTCACTGAAAATGTCCCGCCGCGTCTGCGCGGACGGCTGGCGGTCTGGCTGCTGGAGATCCGCGCTGGTGTCTATATCGGCAGTCCGTCGAAGCGGCTACGCGAGTTCATCTGGAATCAGGTGCTGGAGGGTGTTGAGGATGGCAATGCAGTTATGGCTTGGAACACCAACACGGAGTCGGGCTACGATTTTCTCACCGTCGGTAAGAACCGGCGCGTCCCAGTCGATTTCGATGGTTTGCGATTGGTCAGTTTCAAGCCTCTCGATGAGCCGGATAAAGCTCTTTGACAATCAAAATTGCGCCCCTTTGAAAGAGGGTGTTTTGTTGGTAGACTTTTCAGCGTCTGATTTCTTTTTTTAAATCAGGCAAGTATGGGAAGTCCGTTCCCCGCGCTCGCGGGGATGAACCGATCGCTTGCTCGTTGCGCCCTTCGGCCACGATCCGTTCCCCGCGCTCGCGGGGATGAACCGCGCCGGATAGCTGTTGCTCCAAACGCAAGAGCCCGTTCCCCGCGCTCGCGGGGATGAACCGCAGATAGTCCTGGAATTCTGCGTTCGCGCGGGTCCGTTCCCCGCGCTCGCGGGGATGAACCGCGCGGCCAGTTGTTGGTTGGTGTCGGTCATTCCCGTTCCCCGCGCTCGCGGGGATGAACCGCTCGCCGACAAGACGCGCGCGCTCGATATGCTCCGTTCCCCGCGCTCGCGGGGATGAACCGCGCGGCCAGTTGTTGGTTGGTGTCGGTCATTCCCGTTCCCCGCGCTCGCGGGGATGAACCGCTCGCCGACAAGACGCGCGCGCTCGATATGCTCCGTTCCCCGCGCTCGCGGGGATGAACCGCGCGGCCAGTTGTTGGTTGGTGTCGGTCATTCCCGTTCCCCGCGCTCGCGGGGATGAACCGCGAACGGCCCGCTCTACGGTCGGACCCCCGGCCCGTTCCCCGCGCTCGCGGGGATGAACCGTCGAACCGCCGTGGAGGATTCGAGATGGGAAACCGTTCCCCGCGCTCGCGGGGATGAACCGTCGTGCAGTGTGTTGGCGCAGGCACTTCGGCGCCGTTCCCCGCGCTCGCGGGGATGAACCGCGGTTCCTGGCTTGGGGTCGGCCGGTCCGATGCCGTTCCCCGCGCTCGCGGGGATGAACCGATTGGAGAACCGGAAGCCCAGGGCCAGGGTCGCCGTTCCCCGCGCTCGCGGGGATGAACCGAATCACCAGAGGTTGAACTAGTGGAACTGGTCCCGTTCCCCGCGCTCGCGGGGATGAACCGTTCGAGCGCAGTTGCTTCGCCCTGGAGACCGCCCGTTCCCCGCGCTCGCGGGGATGAACCGCCGAGCATCGACAACGATGGCATCCAGAGAGACCGTTCCCCGCGCTCGCGGGGATGAACCGCCGGCGAGTGCGAAACCCCGGCAGTCGGGGCGCCGTTCCCCGCGCTCGCGGGGATGAACCGTCTCACAGCGCATACATCCGCGCCGCCCGCGCCCGTTCCCCGCGCTCGCGGGGATGAACCGATGCCGACATCGGCACTACCGTCTGCTCCCAGCCGTTCCCCGCGCTCGCGGGGATGAACCGTGACGACGCTGAAATGGGAGCAGGAACGCCAGCCGTTCCCCGCGCTCGCGGGGATGAACCGCTCTATCAGGCCCGCACCGGCGGGTTCTCCAGCCGTTCCCCGCGCTCGCGGGGATGAACCGCTGAGCGTCCATGGCGCGTCAATTTCTACGGCCCGTTCCCCGCGCTCGCGGGGATGAACCGTCTGGGAGATCGGCCTGTTTCTTGAGGATGGCCCGTTCCCCGCGCTCGCGGGGATGAACCGCTTTATTGCTCCGGTCAGCGCCAATTATAAAACCGTTCCCCGCGCTCGCGGGGATGAACCCGTGGAGGCGGCGATGTCGCCAGCTTGGGCGGCCCGTTCCCCGCGCTCGCGGGGATGAACCCGACTCCCTGAGATGCGCGTGGGCGTGGGCCTCCCGTTCCCCGCGCTCGCGGGGATGAACCGTCTGGGCCGCTGGGATCTCACACCTACATCATCCGTTCCCCGCGCTCGCGGGGATGAACCGCCGCTTGCAGATTTCTAGGCGGTTGTGCCCATCCGTTCCCCGCGCTCGCGGGGATGAACCGGCGACAGGAGTCCGGTAGCCACAGCGATCTCTCCGTTCCCCGCGCTCGCGGGGATGAACCGATCGTCTCGATCGAATCGCTTGCGGCTGCCGACCGTTCCCCGCGCTCGCGGGGATGAACCGACTGCCCGGATCGCTAAAACCTCCCGAGACCACCGTTCCCCGCGCTCGCGGGGATGAACCGGTGGTGGGTCAACGCGACCTGAACGGTGGCGTCCGTTCCCCGCGCTCGCGGGGATGAACCGCAGCGTCGACTGCTGTTCGTTGAGGATGGCGACCGTTCCCCGCGCTCGCGGGGATGAACCGGGCGCGCGCATCGTGTGGCCTGAAGACTACATCCGTTCCCCGCGCTCGCGGGGATGAACCGAATGTCGCGCTGGTGAGCCAGGCCGACGGTTGCGCAGCACCTTGGTCTTCCAGTCGTAGGCGTCCTGGGCGTGTTGGTTCTGGCAAAGCGAAAGGGACTTGTGACTACGATCCAGCCGATACTTTTATGCTAACGCTGACTAACAAGCGCCAACACATGCACACTCATTTCTGAGTGAGGGTGTATCTACCAAAGCACGCAGGAAGATCCCGCGTGCGCCATTGATGTCGCGGTCGACAGTCACGCCGCCGCTGGTGATCGTTTTCGCGCCGCCAATCGGCTGGATCTCGCCGGTCCAACTGGCCGTTTTGGAGGTGTAGGCTTCGTTGACGCGCAACACGACCTTGCCGATCCGCTTGGCCGCCGCCTCCAGGCGTTGACCGAAACGGAAGAAGGCATAGCCGAGCAGGGATCGCACCGACTTGGCGCGAATCCGGCGCTTGGAGCGCCGCGCCATCTCCTGAGTCTCGAAGGTCGGCAGTAGGATCAGGTCGAAGCGATCGAGCAGGAAGCGGATGGCCTGAAAGTGCAGTTCGTCGACCAGATCGCGGATCGTCCAGCGCAGTCGGTTCGCCGCCGTTTTGAGCCGGGCTTTCTGCCGACATCGGGCCTTGGCGATCCTGGAGAGCAGTCGATCGAGGTGATGACACAGCCGAGCGATGCGCGCGAAATCGCCGTCGCCGAGCTTGAACGCCTGATCCTCGGCAAAACCGGTCAGGAAGGTCCGGAGGCCCGGATCGAGCGCCACCACCCGACCTTGATTCTCGGTCGGGATGCAAGACGCTCGGCGTGCAGATCTGAAACACGTTCAGTTCGCAAGCCGCGTCGTATCGGCTGGATCAGTCGCTGGATTTCGAGAGCGACGTGCTCAGCGAATTTCTGCTGATTCCCTATTACGGCGGCTGTATCCATGTGCCGCCGCCCGCTAACCAGACCATCCATGTCGTCATGCCCGAGGGCCAGAGCCATCGGGCCGGCGTCTTCGATGTCGTGCGCGTCAGCGGGACGCTGCGTATTGAGTCATATCGTCATGAGATCGCCGTGGCCGCCTACCGGATCGATGCCGAGTATGTCGAGCATGAGCAAATGGACGGCTTGGAGCTTGGTCAATCCGTCGAGTGAAGGATCGACCAGGTCTGTTCAGCCCACACCATCGAGCATCGCCTCATTCAGCCGCGCACCCCGCAGACCAATGGAATGATCGAGTGCTTCAAAGAAGGTGTCTATAATCTCCGGGGAGTTCACAGTTACTGGGAAACGGTATTGGTCCTGCTAATTGGACTTTGGACAAAAACACGCTCCTTCCCAGTGCCCAGTAGGCCTTCTTGAAACTTTTCGTGGTATGCATCCGATCAAGCCGTCGCGGTGAGCCTCGGTTGGCGC
>NZ_WNKT01000058.1 GCF_009720725.1 Allochromatium palmeri | reverse complement strand
GATGGGCATCAGCCAGGTAGCCGGATTGACAACCAGCCAGATCTTCCAATCGTCTTCGGGGTTCTTCGGCTTTGCGACGTCGCTCATTGTATGTTCCTCTATAGAGAGAGAATTAAAACCGGTTTACCACCAAGGATTGGCGGCGATCACGAACAGGTGAGCCAGAGCGGCCAGACCGACGAATGCGGTGTAGGTCACTTTGAACTGCTCGTGGAATTCTTTCGCCTGCTGTTCGGTCAGACCCGACAAGGATTGCTCGGCCATCGTTTGATCTCCCAAAGGGATGAATGAGTGCCTCTGCATTACCAGAGGACGATGATTCCACCGCGACTTTCAGTTAGGTGAAGCGTCGCGACGAGATGAATTCGGTACTTACTCAGCCGCCGGAGCTGCTTCGACAGCGACCGGAGCCGGAGCACTCCAGCCCTGACCGTCCAGACCGAAAGCCACGACGTGGATCAGGATGGCGGTCAGCGCCACAGCGATCAGCGTCGGGATCAGCCAGGTAGCTGGATTGACGACCAGCCAGAACTTGTAGTCGTTTTCGAGAGGCTTGTAACCCATGAATTCGATAGCCATTTTCAATACCTCTCAATTACCACCAAGGATTCGCCGCGATGACGAACAGATGTGCCAGAGCGGCCAGACCGACGAATGCGGTGTAGGTCACCTTGAACTGCTCGTGGAATTCTTTCGCCTGCTGTTCGGTCAGACCCGACAGACTCTTCATATCAGCCATTGTTGGCCTCCGTTGATACTGATATCGCACTTACGATGCCGATTGGGACGATGCCAACATGACGCCGCTGAACGGAACCTTGGCATACCCCAGTCGGTTCTTGATACCTCAGGATCCCTAGCTGGATCCTGTGTGTCATCTTAACTTGACACGCGCGTATGTCAAGCACTTTAGACACTGAATTCTTGATTCAGGTGAAGAAAAAATCCGGACAAAAGAAAACCGGATCGAACCCAAGGCTCGATCCGGTTTCTTGGCTCCAGAAGAAACTTCTGGAATCAAACTGTTACGCGATTAAGCGCCCCAGCCCAGGCCAACTGCAAACACAACCCAGTGAACAGCGATGGCAACAGCCAGCACGGTCAGCAGGATGGGCATCAGCCAGGTAGCCGGATTGACAACCAGCCAGATCTTCCAATCGTCTTCGGGGTTCTTCGGCTTTGCGACGTCGCTCATTGTATGTTCCTCTATAGAGAGAGAATTAAAACCGGTTTACCACCAAGGATTGGCGGCGATCACGAACAGGTGAGCCAGAGCGGCCAGACCGACGAATGCGGTGTAGGTCACTTTGAACTGCTCGTGGAATTCCTTCGCCTGCTGATCGGTCAAACCCGACAAGGATTGCTCGGCCATCGTTTGATCTCCCAAAGGGATGAATGAGTGCCTCTGCATTACCAGAGGACGATGATTCCACCGCGACTTTCAGTTAGGTGAAGCGTCGCGACGAGATGAATTCGGTACTTACTCAGCCGCCGGAGCTGCTTCGACAGCGACCGGAGCCGGAGCGTGCCAGCCCTGACCTTCCAGACCGAAAGCCACGACGTGGATCAGGATGGCGGTCAGCGCCACAGCGATCAGCGTCGGGATCAGCCAAGTAGTCGGATTGACGACCAGCCAGAACTTGTAGTCGTTTTCGAGAGGCTTGTAACCCATGAATTCGATAGCCATTTTCAATACCTCTCAATTACCACCAAGGATTCGCCGCGATGACGAACAGATGTGCCAGAGCGGCCAGACCCACAAACGCGGTGTAGGTCACCTTGAACTGCTCGTGGAATTCTTTCGCCTGCTGCTCGGTCAGACCCGACAGACTCTTCATATCAGCCATTGTTGGCCTCCATACTCTGGATATGTGATGTCGCCATTCGCACCTGCGGCGGATCTAAGTGACAACTGACCGCCGGATGCACACCATGTCCAACTTCTCGGACTTGAAATCTTTAGGATCCATCGAGATCCTGGGGTGTCATCTTAGCTTGACACCGGCAGATGTCAAGTCTGTTTTACAAATGAAATGACATCGATCGCTCCAGAGGGGCTTAGCCTCTGAAATAGCCGATGACAAAAGCCATGAGCGCGATGCCTGCCGTCGCAATGAAGGCTACCTTGCCCATGTAGAAGATCATCGAGATAACCGGGCTGAGATTGGGCAGCCCAGCCGCCGCGGACTCATCCTCCTCGGCTGTCTCCACCGCCGGACTGGCGCTGTCGGCTGGCGCACTCGCGGCGGTCGCGGTGCGGGACTCGGCGGGTTCCAGGCGATAGGGTGCCGTAGCCGCAACCCGGAAGAACTGAACCTCCTGTCCGCTGCCCTCCTTGCACATGACGACGAACTCGGTATCGACCGCCAGCTGTTCGAGTGTCGCGAACTCCAACGCAAAGGATGACGCATCGTCCGCGTCGTCTTGGTGTTCCCAGGTAGGCGCCTTGTCTGGCCAGGTTCTTTTAGCCGCAAACTTCACGTGCAATTCCTCTCTGATTCGGGTCAACGAACGGGCTTTGACACATCGTCAAGACGGCGGCATGAAGCGTCATGCCTGGAGACGACGCGCGGGGGTGAAAGCGTCAGATGACGGGCACCGTCGCGAGCGATGCAAAACGGGTTTGCCCACAAGATTCAGGGGATTGTATTGCTCGCTGCCAGGCTTGTCACCGTGTCGCGCGGCCCGACAGATCGGTCCGGCGGCTCATCGATGACGATCAATGGCCTCGATGTGGCTGTCCAGCGATCCAAACCGCCTCCATTTTTCTTGCAAGCTCCGCCGCCACTATGCCCCGTTATGCGATTATCGATCCATTCCAAGGTCTTTCTGACACTCCTGCTCGCCTGCGTGGTGGTGCTCGCCGGATCGCACGCCTTCGTGCAATGGTCGTTTCAGCGCGGGCTGGTCGAGTTTGCCGATGCGCGCGAACAGGAGCGTATCGCGCGCGTCGTCGAGCGGCTGGTCGATCTGTATCAGCGCGAGCAATCCTGGCGTCCGCTGATCGAGGATCGGAACTTCTGGCTCTATGCCCTGAACGGACGGCGCGACCCCTGGCGCGAGCCACGCTCCGAACGCCCGGAGCGCGGGCCGCACTGGATGCGTGAGACCGGCTCCAATCCACGCGCCTGGCCGTCCCAGAGCGCACTCGACCGCATCCAGCAGCGCGAGCGCCCGACGCCACTGGAACTGCGACTCATGCTGCTCGACGCTCAGGGCGACATCCTCTATGGCCGTCCCGAATTACTCGCCGACACCCGCCGCTACCCCGTAAACGCCGATGGCCGACGCATCGGCGAACTGGCGCTGCTCCCCGGCTCGCCGGTGCCTGAATCGGCTGAATTACGTTTTCGCGCCACCCTGGGCGACCGGCTCTGGATCATCGCTCTGGCCATGCTGTTGCTCGCCGCCGCCCTCGCCTATCCGCTCTCCAGTCGACTCGTGCGTCCCGTGCGTGATTTCCAGGACGTGGCCCGACGGCTGGCCACCGGCGACTTCAGCGCGCGGGTGCCAGTGCGCGGACACGACGAACTCGCCCGCCTGGGACAAGACATCAACGCCCTGTCCGCCGCGCTGGAGCGCAACGAACAGGCCCGTCAACGCTGGGCCGCCGATATCTCGCATGAGTTGCGCACGCCGATTGCGCTGCTGCGCGCTGAACTCGAAGCCCTGCAGGATGGCCTGCGGCCCGTCGATCGCGACGCACTCGATGCCCTGCATGGCGATACGCTGCGTCTGGGGCGCTTGGTCGACGATCTCTACGAGCTGACCACCACCGATATGGGCGCGCTCGGCTATCGCTTTGCCGACAGCGATGTCACCGAGATCCTGAGCGCCGATGTCGAGGCCTTCGCGCACGCCTTCCGAGACGCCGGACTCAGGCTCGATTTCAACGCTCCATTGAGCATACCGGCTCAAATCAGCGTCGACGCCCAACGGCTCTCGCAGCTCTTTCGCAATCTGCTCGGCAACAGTCTCAAATACACCGATCCAGGCGGCGCACTGCGTATTCAACTGTGGCAGGACGCCCAGCAAATCATCATCGATTTTCAAGACAGCGCGCCCGGTGTTCCGCTCGAAGCCCTACCACGACTCTTCGAGCGGCTCTATCGGGTCGAGGGTTCGCGCAATCGGCACACAGGCGGGGCTGGACTCGGACTGGCCATCGCGCGCAACGTCGTCGAGGCCCATGGCGGCACCATCACCGCAGACACCGCCCCGCAGGGCGGACTCTGGATTCGCGTAACGCTGCCGGTCTCACGCCGGTCCGCCTAAAATGTCAGCCCTCAGAAAACGCGGAGCGCGCGAGGAGAGCATCATGCAAACGACCGACATGGCCACCATCCTGATTGTCGAGGACGAGGAACGACTCGCCCGGCTGGTCGCCGACTATCTCAGGGCTGCCGGCCACCGTGTCGAGCATCTGGCCGAGGGCCATGAAGTCGTCGCCTGGGCGCGACGCGAACGCCCTGACCTGATCCTGCTGGATCTGATGCTGCCCGGCAAGGATGGACTGGACATCTGCCGCGAGATCCGCGCCGAGAGCCAGGTGCCGATCATCATGACCACGGCCCGGGTCGAGGAGATCGACCGGTTGCTCGGACTCGAACTCGGCGCCGACGACTATGTCTGCAAACCCTACAGCCCACGCGAGCTGGTGGCCCGCGTCAAGGCGGTGCTCAGGCGCACTCTGGCACCCGAACCGCCGGCCGATCAGGGGCCGCTGCATCTGCATCGCGAGGAACTACGGGTGCGCGCGGGTGAGGCCGAAATCGAACTCACGGCTGTCGAGTTTGCCCTGCTCGAAACCCTGCACAGTGCGCCTGGACGCATCTTTTCGCGTGATCGGCTCATGGACCGCATCTACCGCGACCACCGGGTCGTCTCCGACCGCACCATCGACAGTCACGTCAAAAAGCTGCGGCGCAAGCTGACCGAACTCCTGCCCGATCAGGAGTTGATCCATTCGGTCTACGGTGTTGGCTACCGCTATGAAGCGCCTGAGGACAACGGGCTGGGGTGACGATTCGCCGCGCGCCGTCAGGAATCGAGCGCAGTACGTTTGAGGATGTGGCGCGCCCAGCGGCTGTGTGTAGCCAGTTCGCACATGGAACCCTCGAACTTAAAGACGGCCCGCTCAGATTCCTCCAGGATACGCTGCGCCGCTTCCAGATCAGCGGGCGCGACCTGGAAACTCGCCTCGATCAGCGGCAGTTGGCTGGGGTGGATGGCGGTCTTGCCGCAGAGACCGTGCGCGATATCGTCGCTCAGTTCCTCGCGCAGTACCTCGGGATGGTCGATGTGCTCGAACACCGGCGCGGTGAGCTGGAAGCCGTAGGGCTTGAAGAGTGTGACCAGTTGGGCGATGGTATGTCCCAGCGGGGTACGGTAGAGGGTTCGGTCGCGCGGACGGCGCATACCGAGCAGCGACAGGAGATCGTTGCCGCCGATGCGCAGCGCCAGAATCCGTTCCTGATATCCCCGCTTGAGCAGATGATCGCGCAACGCCATCATCCGCGCCGGCTCGAAGACATCGCGCGTCTCCAGCGTCGGCATGCACCGATACTGTGAATCGGCGAGCCGTTCCAGATAGCGATCGGCATTGCTCAGATCAAACTTGGGCAGCACGAAGCCGTCGAGCTTCTCGATGCCCGGCAGCGCCAGCAGCCAATCGAGGATTTCGGGATTACGCACCCGCACGAAGCGCAACAGCGATGGATTCGGCTCCATCGCGCTCAGGCAGTCGCGCAGATTGGCCAGGCCGGATTCGAGCGCCTTCGGTGCAACCGCATCCTCGGTGCAGAAAATGACCGAGCGCAGCTCGGGCCATTTCGATCCATTCGCGATGCTCAGCACATCCCGATGCGTCACGGGCACATAGAGCGATCCGCCGAGGCGGTAGGCGTCAAGCATCGTTCACCCCCTTGATGAGAGAAACGGCCTGGTAGGGAAGCGCCCGATCAACCTGCCAGCGCACGCCCTTCTCGCGCGCCAGCTCCAGGAGATGAGCGACCTGCGGAGCTTCTGGGTCACGAATGATGACGCGCTCGGGCACCCGGCGCAACAGCACGCGCGTGGCCTCGCCGATCCCTGGCTTGATGAAGTTTGCGTCCTGAATTCCGAACGACTCGCGGATGGCACTCAGCAGTGCCGCCGAGCGCGCACGCGCCAGCGCTGGATCAACCGGTCGCGTCTGTGGTGCATACCCCTCAGCGAGCCGGACACGCACGGCTGAGAGCACTTGCTCGATAAACCACACCGAGAGATCGGCGTCGGCGAATTCGCGATAGTAGACACAGCCGTGGAAATCGTCCGGGCCGATGTGTGCGTTGAGGATGGAGCGACTGACGAGTCCCGACATCGTCGCGTTCAGGATGCTCGACGGGATCAGATAGTCCACATCCGAGGGCGCGACACCGACCCCGGCCAGGTCGGTCAGTGCATAGAGGTCGGCGTCCAAACGCACGCCCTGGTCACGCTCGAAGTTGTCGAGCGCAGAACGCAGTTCACGCGCAATCACGCCCTTGCCGGTCCAGCCATCGACGAACACCAGCCCGGCTGGATCACGCCTGGCTTGATCGAGGATGAAGCGCAGGGCGTTTCGGTCGATTCCCCGGTCGCGGATGATCGAGATCGAATAATGCGCGGAATCGCGCCCGAAGACCTCGCGCAGCACATGCTTGAGTGCTACACCGACCGGCGTGCCCGCGCGCGCCAGCGAAACCAGGGTGATCTCGCTCGGACGGCGCGCGGCGATGATGGATGCCAGATCGAGCACGCCCTGGACCATCGGCCGCAACCCCATGGCCAGCGCGCGATGGAAGACCTCCAGATAGCGTGCCGAGGGCAAGGACTCGCGACTGAGCATCTCGCTGTAGTGGCGTCGCCCGCTCTGGATGAGCCGTTCCTTCTCGGCGACGTCGATGGGGTCGATGTCGATTGGTTTGAGCAGGAACTGAACATCCTCGGGGCGATAGCTGCCGAAAAAAGGCACGCGGCCGAGTCCTTGATTCATAACGTAAAGACGTGTGGTTTGGGCGCTATCGCAAGAACGCCTGTCAGATCAGAACGCGCGACAGTGTAGCCTCGAACAACTGCGAACCGCGCGGCGTGATGGCGTAATCACACTCAGCCATAAAGGCCCCATCGATCAGGCTGTCACCGATCCCAATGGTCAGTAGCTCACCCCATTCGCGCCCCAGCCGCGTGATGAGATGACGCACCGCCCGTTCTTTGCCGAGCCAGCGCGGGATGATCGCCAGATTGTTGCCATTGCGGTGCAGCCGATAGGCGCCGGCGCGCTCAGCCAACCAGGGCACAGCCAGTGCGTCCTGCAGCCGGTCGAGATCGGATTCGCGTGCGTCCCGATACTTGGCGACCAGATAGAAGGGTACCCCGAAGTCCTCGATGAGGCGCGCGCGGATCGTCAGTCCCTCGCGGGCAACGAAGGTCAGCATCCGATCCAGCAGGTCATTGAGTTCGTCGAGCGAGTCATGCGAATACGCCTCCATGCGCGCCATCCAGTCGCTGTCGGGTTCGCCGTCGGGGTTCAGAATGACCCCGCCATAGTCGATGATGCACCAGCTCTGGAACGGCAGATCCACCCGGCGCAGGGCGTCGTGATCCCGCGCCGTGGTGGGGATGAGCGTCGACTGGTCGTCCAGCAGTTGCCACAGTGAGCGCTGGCGCGCCGTCATGAACGAATGGGCGCGACCATCAGCCAGATAGGCGGTCGGGTGCAGCTCCCCGTCGTTCGGACACTTACGATGGCTCTGGAACAGGGTGTCATCCAGATCGAGGAAAACCAGTCGGTGCACGCTCAGAGCTCGAAGTCGGCCGGATTCAGACCTAGCTCCATGGCCAGCCGACGGGCGACGCGCTTCTCGTTGTCGTCGAAGTTGCCGTCCGCGCCGCCGATGGCGATGGCCAGACGCACGATCAGACGCGCGGCCTCGTCGTTGCCCTTCATCTTATGGATGGACTCATAGGCCTTGGCCTCGCCCAGATCCTTGTCGAACTCGATCTGGGTCATGATGTTCTGGAACGACTCGATGATCTCCTTGCTGGAGAACACCGACAGCGCCTCGTAGTTCTCGATGAAGCGCATCATCTTCTGCTTCTCGTCGGAGGAGACATGGCCGTCGGCCATGGAGATGAGCACCGAGCTGCCGATGGCGGCGTTCAGGAAGTCCTTGTTCTTGAACTTCATGACCTCGGTCTTGAGGTCGGCGGCTTTCTGCTTGAGGTTGTTCAAAAAATCTTGGAAGGCCATGGTGTGTCACCTGAATGATGTCGATCGTACGTGGATAGAAAGTCTGTGACCGGCTGAGTCCGGCCGGCACGGGAATGCACTCAATAGACGCGCAACGGCGTTGCACTCGACATCGGATTGCGCCTGGGTCAATCCTTGCTGCCCCGCACCCAATCCAGTCCCCAGTGATGCGCCTGATCCATGTCGAGATGGCCGCGATAGTAGTCGACCAGCTTGGTGATCTTGATCGAACCGCCCTGATTTTCGAGCAGCGCAATGGCACACATGGGCCGATCGTTGCGATGTGAGTCGAGCTGCACCTCGATCTCAGGCTGGCCTGGGGTCTTGAGCGTGATGAGCGCCTCGGCCTCGGCCCAGTTGGGCGCGCCCTCGTAGATGAAGGCATAGACCAGGACACGCTTGATCTGATCCCAGTACTGGCCGTTGATGCGCAGATTCTCGCCGCTGGCGCTGGTGCCGGTGCGGTCGTCCGCGTCCAGTCCGATATAGGGCGGACGGTAGTAATCGCCAAAGGTGTCGCCCAGCGCCTGCACCGCGCTCTTGTCGCCATTGGCCAGCTCGTAGAGACAGCCGACGTCGAGATCGGTTCGGTTAGAGCCCATGAGGCCGCTCAAAAATCCCTTCTTGGCACCCGATAGCGAACGCCATTTGAGATTGATGAGGATCTCGCCATGCGCGGTGTTGGCCTGCTTTTGCAGCGAGACCGAGTTGCCGCGCTTCTCCAGCGTGATCTTGCTGAGATTGACCGGCGACGGCTGAGGCTTGGGCGGTTCGGGCGGCGGTGGAGCCGAGGTCTCGGTCGCTACGGTGCCGCCGAAGTGCGCGACCAGCGCCGCTAGACCGCCATTGAAGCCCTGACCGAGCGCACAGGTCCGCCAGACGCCGTCCTTGCGGTAGATCTCCAGCAGCATGAGCGCGCGTTCCTCGGCGAAATCCGCGCCGCTGAACTCGAAGCGTCCAGCCTCGTTCGCCCCGTCCATGAAGCGCACATGCCCGCGACCGATCCGCGACATGGTCCCCGCGCCGTCGATCGCCGCGGTCACGGTCAAACGCTCGATGCTCGCCGGCAGTCGCCCGAGATCGACCGCAAACCCGGCCGTGTCGCCCGAGGGCACCGACAGCGCCACCCCGCCGCAGGGCGAGGTCGGCTGGTTGAAGAAGGTCATGTAGTGCTCGTCGGCGAGCTGACCCCTGGCATCCAGCCCAAAGCAGGCGAAATCGAGGATCAGGCCGGGCGCGTCGATCGACACGCCCAGCGTGAAGCGCTGACCGTTCGGCACCAGATCCGTGATCTTGGCACGCTGTCCGCGCGAGAGGTTCATCAAACGTTGACTCCGTGCTGCAACGCCAGGGCGCGCAACCCGCCGGCATAGCCCTGACCCACGGCGCGGAATTTCCAATCGCCGCTATGGCGGTAGATCTCGCCGAAGATCATGGCCGTCTCGGTCGAATAGTCTTCGGACAGATCGAAGCGGACGATTTCCTGATTGTTGTCGCGATTGACGATGCGCACGAAGGCATTGCTGACCTGACCGAAGTTCTGGTGGCGTGCATCGGCGTCGTGGATGGTGACCACCACCACCAGACGCTGAATCTCGGCTGGTACCTTAGACAGCGTGACCAGTACCTGCTCATCGTCGCCCTCACCCGAGCCGGTGAGATTGTCCCCGGTGTGCTCGATTGCGCCCTCGGGCGACTTGGGCTGGTTGTAGAAGATGAAATAGGCATCGCTCGGCACTTTGCCGTCGTCCTTGACCATGAACAGACTGGCATCCAGGTCGAAGTCCTGCCCATCGGTGGCGCGCGCGTCCCAGCCCAGACCCACGAGCACGTTCTCCAGATTGGGGGCTTCCTTGCTCAAATTGACGTTGCCGCCCTTGTTCAGACTGATGGCCATGGCGTAGCTCCTTTCAGATCAGAGTGGTCAGTGGTCGAATCGCGTCCTGCTCAGCTAGACGCAACGCTATAGGACCGATGGTGCGGCCCCAGGTTTTGCAACAGGTCGTCGAGTCCGGCGCGCGGTGTTTCGTGACAGACGATGATCCGCGCATAGTCCTCGGGGTCGACATTGTAGAGATAGTTGAGGATACCTTCGCCGTAATTATCCGCAAAGATGCGCCGAGACCCAACATCGGCGCCGACCAAAATCGGCGAACGACTGGTGGCCTGGACCGCGACCCTGAAGCCCAGCGACTCCAGACCCAGCCCGACCCGGAAGGCGAGATGCATGAATTCGCCGGTGCCCAGTACCAGAATCGAATCATCCGGTGCCAAGCCCTCAGTCAGTCGCTCCAGATCCGCAGGCGGAATCCGGATCGGGCGATCGATGCCGAACCGCCCCAGATCCTCGGCGAGCTGGTGTGGTGCGCGCCTGTTGTCGCCGACGGCGGGTGGCGGCGCGTCGGTGAACCAGGACTCGGCCGGCTCGAAGGCGAACTCGCCATGCAGTGCTGCCACGCACGCGACGGGCAGGCCCAGACGTTCGGAGAAACGCGCCGCGCTGTCGGCGCCGCCGAACTGGGTGATGGCGACGAAGTGGACGCGCTCGATGTTGGGATTGAGACGTCGATAGGACTCGACCAGATTGCACAGGGTATTGCCGGTGCTGATCTCGTCGTCGATCAGCACCAGCTCGCGTGCCGACTCGAAGCGCGCCCGTAACTCGGGCCGTATCGGAGCATAGAGCAACTGATCGGGCGCGTGACAATGGGCCTCCTGGAAATCGAGTGCCGTGCGTCCGTCGACCCGATAGCGGGTCGAATGGATGAACAGTGCCTCGGTCTCAGGCCGCTGTTCGAGCCGCGACTCGAACACCCCCTGCCCTAGCCCGGTCGCGGTTTCAGCCATGGCGATGAACAGACAGGGACCATCGCCCAGGTCGAGCTGGCCGGCCAGATGGGCATGGATCTCGCGCATCCGCGTCGGCGTGACCGGCCAGTGCTTGCCGAGCACCTTGCTCAGAAACAGAAAGCCGCGCTTGCGATTATGACGCGCGGCAAAGCCACAGAGATCCTCTAACGCAAAGTCAGAGTTATGAACGCGGACGCGTAATAGTCCAGTGTCTAAAACGACCCGTCGCTCGGTGACACCTGATGCGCTCGCGGCGAAACAAGGAGGATTTATCGGATCGAACATCACTTGGCCAAATCAGACACTGGAACTGTATCTACGACTACGACGGTCTCACAGATGCGGCTTGATCTGCGGCAGGAGCTGTTCGAAGGTGCGCCCCTGACCGACCTCGCCGATGGCGTGCATCTTCCACTCGCCGTTGTGACGATAGACCTTGGCCATGAGCATGGCCGAGTGACCACCCTGGCAGCTCAGATCGTAGCGGGCGATCTCGCTGTTGTTGGCCCCGTTGAGGATGCGGCAATAGGCGTTGGCCACCTGCGAGAAGTCCTGGCCGGTGTAGTTGTTGACGGTGAACACCAGGCTCTTGACGTTGGCCGGTACCGCTGCGAGATCGACCTGGATCTGCTCGTCGTCGCCCGCGCCCTCGCCGGTGCGGTTGTCGCCGGTGTGATGGAGGCTGCCGTCGCGACTGGTGAGCTGACGGAACCAGACCGTATCGACCAGATTACCCGCCTCGTCGAACAGCAGACAGGAGGCGTCGAGGTCGATGCTGTCATTGCCACCACCACCGAACAGTCCGCCCAGCAAGCCGCTCTTGCCGGACTGGGCGGCATCCCAGCCCAGCCCCATGACGATGCGGGTCAGACCGCCGCCGGCCTCCTTGTCGAGCGAGATCTTTTGACCTTTCTGAAGACTGATACCCATGGTGGCGACTCCTCGTTTGAACCGCGCCTGGCGCGGATGGATTGAGATGCGTGGTGTTCGGCGGCTGGATTGGTGCGCGCCAGCCGGCCCGTAGTGTAGCCGAGCGCAGGGCGCTGCAAATGGCGGTCGTGTTACTGTGACTGCTGGGGTCGGAAGATGGTCTTGTTACGCGAGCAGATGACGACCTTGCCCTGGCCGCGAAAGCGGATCACCAGCCCCTCGCCCGAGGTCACCGAGTTGACGATCGAGCCAAAGAAACCGCCACCCGTGCGCGGCATCCCGACTTCGTAGAGCAAACTCGACGACCAGGCCACTGCATGATTGTTGTCGATGACGATATCACGGCCGTGCGTGACATCCAGGGTGAAGATCGAGCCGAAGCCCGAGACGGCCAGCTTGCCCTGCCCGACGGCCTCCATGATGACGAAACCGCCGGTGCCGCCGAACAGCCCGCCGCCGACCGTATTGAGCCGTGGATTGACTTGCACGCCAGCTTCGGCGGCGAGAAAGCTGCTGTCGGACAGTGTGTAAGACGAACTGGGGGTGACGTCGAGCAGCTCGATCGAGCCGGGCATGGTCGGCGAGAGCAGACAGTCGCCATCGCCGCCGACGGCCTCGATCTCCTGTTGGAAGAAGGATTCATCATTGGCCAGACGCCGCAGGAGCGCACGTCCGAAGCCGCCGCGCATCTGGCCTTTCACTTGCAACGGCTCTTCCATCATGACCATGGCGCCGGACTCGCAGAAGATCCGTTCGCCCTTGCTCAGACTCACATGCAGAAACGGATCGATCTCTCCAGTGACCGTGAAGGTTGGCATGGCTTGGCCTCCCCTAGCGGGTGAAAGCAATGAGGCGTCCAGCGACCAGCCGCCAGCACTCTTGCCGGCCGCCGATCACCGGAAACCGGCGGTTCGGAATCAGCCGATGTTGACGCCGTGATCCTTGGCCAGCGCGCCCAGACCACCGGCGAAGCCCTGGCCGACGGCCTTGAACTTCCACTCATCGCCGTTGCGGTAGATCTCGCCGAAGACCATAGCCGTCTCGGTCGAGTAGTCCTCGGAGAGATCGTAACGGGCCAGTTCGGTGCTGCTGTCCTTGTTGAGCACGCGCATAAAGGCGTTGCGCACCATGCCAAAGTTCTGCTTGCGGCTCTCGGCCTCGTGGATGGTAACGGCGAAGACCACGCGCTTCACGCCGGCCTCGACGCCCGGCAGATTGATGGAGACGGTCTCGTCGTCACCCTCGCCGGCGCCCGTGGTGTTGTCGCCGGCATGGATCACGGCGCCATCGGGCGAGGTCTTCTGGTTGTAGAAGACGAAGTGCGCGTCCGACAGCACCTTACCGTCGTCGCCGACCAGGAACACGCTGGCGTCCAGATCGAAGGCCGCGCCGTCGGTGGAGCGCGCGTCCCAGCCCAGTCCGACCAGGACGTTGGTCAGACCCGGATCGGTCTTGGTCAGGCTGACGTTACCGCCTTTTTGCAAGCTGATGGCCATTGGAGACTCCTCATTGTGGGTCGTTATGGAACTGAGGTCGTTTGGAAACGATTCGCACTAGTGTAGTCGAGTCGACCAGCGCGCGGTATAAGCTTAACGATTCTTCATTTTGCCAACGTTATCGATCGTCTTATTTTCAATGAGTCCACTGCTCGACATCCTTGGCCCAACCGCTCGCTGTCCCGCCGTCACAGCCGCGCTAACATTGCTGGCCCAACGACAGGGCGAAGCCGACCACGGAGCCGTCTTCAGTCGGCCCGAGGTCGTGAACGCCATCCTGGATCTGGCCGGCTACACGCCGGATCGACCACTGTATCGCTTACGCTTGCTTGAACCGGCGTTCGGACGGGGCGACTTTCTGCTCGCGGCCATCGAGCGTTTGCTGGCGTCCTATGGCGCGGCCGGCGGACTGGCGACCGAGGCCGCGCGCGAACTGCGCCCTGCCATTCGCGCGGTTGAGCTGCATGCTGGCCGTTATGACGAAACCGCACGCGCCGTCGAGGCGCGGTTGATCGCCGCCGGACTCTCCGGGCGCGCGGCCCGCAAACTCCGTGCGGCCTGGCTGATCCGGGATGACTTCCTGCTCTGTTATCTGGATGGCGAATTCGATTGCGTGGTCGGCAATCCGCCGTACCTGCCCCAGGAGCGCCTCCCCAAAGCGCTGCGACGCGCCTACCGACAGCGTTTTCGCACGCTCTACGATCGCGCCGATCTCTCTGTGCCCTTCTTCGAGCGTGCTCTGGATCGGCTGGCGCCGGATGGTCGACTCGGGTTCGTCTGCGCCAACCGCTGGCTGAAAAACACCTATGGCGGCCCGTTGCGCGAGAAGATTGCCGAGGATTTTGCCCTGACGCACTTCATCGATCTCGAAGGCATCGAGGCTTTTCATTCGGACGTCATCGCCTATCCCGCGATTACGCTTATCGAGTGCCGGGCGGGTCGCGAAGGCGACCTTGATAAGCCTAGCGCGACGCGCACCGTCAAGCCGGGCGTCTTGAGTCTGGTCGAACAACTGCCGTATCTGGTCACAGCCTTGCGTGCCGACACGCTGGATGCGGCGCTCGTCGCCGAGGTTCAGCTCGGTGGCGCGAAAAAAGACGCGCCCTGGCTGCTCGATGCGGGTGAACATCTGGATCTGATCCGTCGACTCGAAGAAATGTATCCAACGCTGGAGGAAGCCGGCTGCAAGGTCGGCGTCGGCGTCGCTACGGGCTGTGATCGCGTCTTCATCGACGACTATCCAAGCCTGCCGGTCGAGCCGGCCTGCAAGCTGCCGCTGGTCATGGCCCGGGATCTGGTGGATGGCGAGATCCAGTGGCATGGCAAGGGTGTGATCAATCCGTTCCAACCTGATGGTGGGCTGGTCGATCTCGATGCGCATCCTCGGCTGGCGGCCTATCTCGAACAGCACCGGGTGGCGGTCGAAGGGCGGCATGTGGCCAGGCGCAACCCGGCGGCCTGGTATCGCACCCTCGACCGCATCGACCCGAGTTTGGTCAGTCAGCCGAAGCTGCTGATTCCCGACATCAAGGGCGAGACGATGGTGCTGCTCGATGAAGGGCACTTCTATCCACACCACAGTCTGTACTTCATCACCACGTCTGAGTGGGAACCGCGCGCGCTTCAGGCGGTGCTGCGCTCATCGGTGGCTATGGCGATGGTCGCGACCTATGGCACGCGCCTGGCTGGGGGCTTACTGAGGGTCCAGGCGCCATCGCTCAGACGGATTCGGATTCCGCACTGGGCGGATGTATCGGAGGATGTGCGCTCGGAGCTGGCGGCTGTGGCGCTTGAACGCTGTCAGGACGCTGTCGATGAGGTGGTGTTTCGGCTCTATGGCCTCGACTCCACCGAAGGAAGGAGCATCATTAGTGGACAGTTTTACACCCTCGGATCTCAAGACCATCCTGCATTCCAAGCGAGCCAATCTGTACTACCTTGAACATTGTCGCGTTCTGGTCAACGGCGGACGTGTCGAGTACGTGACGGATGAGGGCAAGCAGTCACTGTATTGGAACATTCCCATCGCCAACACCACCTCCCTGCTGTTGGGGACAGGCACCTCCATCACCCAGGCGGCGATGCGCGAGCTGGCCAAGGCCGGGTGCTGGTCGGATTCTGCGGCGGTGGCGGTACGTCGCTGTTCGCGGCGACCGAACCTGGCAGACACCGATCACCCAGCAGGGTCTGGAGACGCTGCATCGCCTGCTGCGCAAAACGGCGCGCAAGAATACGGCGGTCGCGTGTCACTGGATTCGTGACAAGGATCACAGCGAGGCGTAGCCCGGCACGGCGCTGAGATCGCTCGATTCCTGCCCCGCTTCGAACAGCATCTGCCGCGTCTTGGTCGGCGCAAACGCCTGAGGCAGCGCGCACAGCACGAGCGCTTTCGCTGGCAGGACAGGTCATCCGATCTGGCCGGAGGGATGCGCGAACGCTCACGCGAGCATGGCGCATTCATCGTCAACATGGCTTCCACTGGTTGCGGCAAGACGCTCGGCAACGCCCGCATCATGTACGCGCTGGCCGATCCCGCTCTGGGCATGCGCTGCGCCTTCGCCATGGGATTGCGCACCTTGACGCTGCAAACCGGCAAGGCGTTCCGCGACATGCTGGCGCTGAGCGATGACGATCTCGCCATCCGTGTCGGAGGTTCGGCCACCCTGCCGCCCGCTCTGGTACAGGGTTTGTTCGAGGCGTACCGCAACGGACGCCAACACTTTCAGCTCAATCGTGCCGCGCGCCCGACTGGCGCCGAGACGCCACCCGCGATCTGCTGCGCCTGGATGGATGAGTTCCATCAACAGGCCCAGGATTGTTCGGACGCCGCCAGTTTTGCGCAGACTCATGGGCAATTCGCACGTCGTCGTCACGGCGAACTCGCTCGCTTGGCGGCCAAGCCGCGCCGCCGTGCGGCAGTGCGGCCTGTGCAGGGATTGCAGGGCATCCGCCCCATACCTCTGCTAGCCCAAGCCTTCGCGCCACAGGTGTTATCAGCCGCCATCAACCTGCATCACGACCATCACAGCGTGGACCCAGAAACCCGGAAGCGCGTCAGCTTCGGTCTGGTGCGCATGGCGAATATCGAACCCTTTCCGCGCGACATCACCCTGACCCTGCTGCCGGATGAGGACGATGAAAAAGCCTTGTTGCATCAGGTGATGGATGGGGGTCGGCGAGGAGAGAATCTTTATATCCCGGTGGACCGATCACAGTGCGAGCACCTGCCCGACACCCTGGTCCGGGGCGATCGTATCGAGCCGTGGGGGATAACCGACTACATGGCCGCGTTGTCGGCCCTGGCATCGGAACTGGAGCTATCGCCTGCTACCTGCGCGGAGCGATTCGGCACAGCGACCGTGAGGCCCAATGACAACGGCTGGCGTTATCATCCGGTCTTGGGCTTTGCACAAAAAAGGTGAACGCAATGAATGCCATCCGTCAGATCTTCGATGATGCCGCCGCGCAGCTTCACATTGATCTCCCCCCCGAGCTTCAGCATCGCCGCGTTGAGGTCATCATCCTGCCACTCGACGAGCCTGTCGCGCCGCGCAACGAAACGGCAGGTCCGCGTTATTGGACCGTCAGGGTTGATGAGCGGGTGATTCTAGACAGGGAGGCACTGCATGAGCGGTGAGCCATTCGTCGATACCAACATCTGGGTCTACGCGCACCTGGAGACGCCCCAGGATCCGAAAGGCGATCTGGCGCGGGCACTGGTTGAGTCCGATCATCGTTTCGTGGTGAGTACCCAGGTGTTGAACGAATACTACGCGGCGATGCTGAAGAATCGGGCCTCGGATCTGGCGATCCAGAGCAACCTTGAAGCCATGATCCAGCACTGCGACGTGGTCCTGGTTTCGGTGCTGATCATTCGCCAGGCCCACGCTATCAGGAACCGCTATGGCTTCTCGCTGTGGGATTCGCTGGTCGTCAGTAGCGCGCTGGATGCGGGATGTCCCATGCTGTATTCCGAAGATCTTCAGCATGACCAGCGGATTGAGGGGCGTTTGCTCGTGTGCAATCCGTTTCGAGTGATATCCAACTGAGGCGTGAGGGGTTCAGTCGCTGACGCCTGCGCTCGGCGTCATGAACCCCACGACTCAAGCCAGGGGCTTCTCGCGCCTGCGTCGATTCTTCAGTCTAATGTTACGGAGAACAGCATGTCACCGTCTGATCCTCAACGCTCATCTGCCATTCGCGCCGCGCTTCATGACCATCTCGCGAAGCGATCGACGATCTTCGCTCCGCCACCGGTGCCGGATTGGTAGACGGCATCGGGCGTGAGGTAGCCGAGGGACTGGTGAGGGCGTTGGCTGTTGTAGAAGGCGAAATAGGCGCTCAACCCCAGGAGCAGCTCGGGCAGGCTTGCGTAGCCCTTGATGTAGACATCCTCGTACTTCACGCTGCGCCACAGGCGCTCGACGAAGATGTTGTCCAGGGCCCG
>NZ_WNKT01000057.1 GCF_009720725.1 Allochromatium palmeri | reverse complement strand
GATGGCGCCTCCTATCATCGCGCCGGGGCCGTGCGCGAGCTCGCTCAGGAGCTGTCGATCACCCTCCAACCGTTGCCCGCCTATAGCCCAGACTTCATGCCGGTGGAAGCGCTGTGGCGATGGTTACGCGAGGAGGTCACCTACCATCATTGTCACGCCACGGCCGAGGAATTGGTTCAACGGGTCAACCACTTTGTTCACACCATCAATGCCGATCCCTTCGCCATCGCTGACCGACTCTGGACCAAAACTACGCTCGATCCAGAGGAAGAGAAATTACGCATCCCGGCCTAGTCGAGGTTTAACAGCTCGCGGTTCTCCACTGATTTTCAAGGGCTGGCGGCTATGTTGGCGCCTATGGGATCGCGCCCGGTGTCTCGGGTGAACTTCTCCACAGCCTGGAGGTCGAGACCGAGTCAAGGCTATTGCTGACCAGCGATGGCCTGCTGGAAGCGAGCGATCCGAACGGTCGGCTCTTCGGCCTGGAGCGATTGACGGCGGCCTACACCACCCTGCTGGAGCGTCAGGGGCCGCTCGAAGACCTGCTGGACGCGGTACGCTATCATCGGGGCCGGAATTCGCTCGAAGACGATGTGCTCATCCTGGAGCTGACCCTATAGAGGAACCGTCATCGATGAAACAGGCCGGCGATACCCATCCACCCCGGCACGGAGTCGAGCTGCGAACCCTGCTAGCGATCGACGACGACCCCATGACCCTGTCGATCATCGACTCGGCCCTGCGCGCAGAGTTTCGCATCCTGGCCGCGCAGGACGGCGAGCGCGGTCTGCATCTGGCCAGGCTCGACCCCGCGCCGGATCTGGTCCTGCTCGACCTGTCCATGCCCGGTCTGGACGGCTACGCGGTCTGCCGGACGCTGCGTGAGCATCCCGCGACCCGGCAGGCGCCGGTGATCTTCCTGACCAGCCACAACGACGAGTTCTGCGAGATCCGCGCCTTTGAGCATGGCGCCACCGATTATCTGTCCAAGCCGGTCGGACCCAGGCAGCTCCAGATTCGGGTGCGCGCCCATCTGGCCTTCGCCCAGAACCAGCGTCTGCTCGAGCAGCGCGTCGCCGAGCGCACCCAGGAAAACGAGCGTCTCCAGCAGGATCTGCTCGACAGCCTGGGGCGCGCGGCGGAGTTCCGCGACAACGAGACCGGCCTGCATGTACAGCGCATGAGCCACTACAGCCGCCTGCTCGCGCGTGCTGCCGATCTGGACGCCCCGACCACCGAATTGCTGTTTCGAGCCGCGCCCTTACACGACGTGGGCAAAATTGGGATTCCGGACCGGATCCTGCTCAAGCCGGGGCCGTTGACCGACGACGAGTTCGACCTCGTCCGCCGGCACCCCGAGATCGGCGCCGCGATCCTCGGCGGGCGCGAAAGTGCGCTGATGTCCCTGGCGCGCACTGTCGCCCTGACCCATCACGAACGCTGGGACGGCAACGGCTATCCGCAGGGATTGGCCGGTGAATCCATCCCGCTCGCGGGCCGGATCGTCGCGATTGCGGACGTCTTCGATGCCCTGACCTCGGAGCGCCCCTACAAGGCCCCCTGGTCGACGGACGAAGCGATCGACTGGATGCGCGAACAGCGGGGCCGGCATTTCGACCCCCGACTGCTCGATCGCTTCCTCGCCATCGAGCCCGAGATCCTGGCGATCAAGCTGAAGTTCGCCGATCAGCCGTCTCCGGTGTGACATCGGGCGGGTTTGCCCGCTCGCGAAAGATCCGCCGTGCCTCCTCGAAGCGATACTGCTCGATCAAGGCCATGAAGTGCGCGTAACCGGATGCCTCCCCGCCGAACCAGTCACGTAGATAGGCCCGATTGTCGACACAGACATCCCGGAGTCGCGTATCGCCGTGTTCCAGCAAGGCGGCGATCAGCGCGTGGCGATCGCCGGCCTGCTCCGGGTCGGGACGCGCGCCAAGGTCTCCGTCGCCGGTCTCATCATCAGCCAGATGCCAGGACTCCAGAAAGGCGTTCACACCGTCCAGCACCGTCTGGAGTTCATCGAGCATCGGGTGCAACAGCGCATCGAGACTTGCACGCTCACCCGCCTCTGCCGCCTGCTCGACGCGCTCGGCGTGGGCGTGCAGGGCGTCGGCCCCCAGCGTCTTGGCCACACCCTTGAGCGTATGGGCCTGGAGACGCAGTGCGGCCTCATCGGCGCGTTCCAGGGCCGCCGGCATGGTTTCCCGCCCCTGCGACTGTAGACTGACGAAGGTCGTCAGCAGCTTGAAATAGAGCAGACCGTTGCCGCCGAGACGGTTGAGTCCCTTGCGCACCTTGATGCCGGGCAGATCGACCCGGCTCCAGTCCAGCTCGCCCTCGATGAGCTGGAGCCGATCGCTCGCGACCTCCTCGAACCGTTCGGGATCCAGCGAGCGGAATGGGCGCGGATGCGCGGGGCGGATCCACTTCAGCAGGGTTTCGAGCAGATTGCGCATGTTGATCGGCTTGCCGACATGATCGTTCATGCCGACCTGGAGACTGCGCTGACGGTCCTTGAAGAAGACACCCGCTGTCATGGCGATGATCGGCAGGGCGTCCGGGTCGTGACGACGGCGAATGATCTCGGTCGCCTCCAGGCCGTCCATGAGCGGCATCTGCACGTCCATGAGGACGCCGTCGAACGCGTCCTCCTCGATCGCCTCGATCGCCGCGAGACCATTGACCACGACGCGCGTCTCGATGCCGACCAGCGCCAGCGCCTCGGTGGCGACCTGCTGATTGACCGGATTGTCTTCGGCGAGCAGCAATCGCGCACCGGACAGCTGCTCACGCGCTCCCAGACGCCGGATCAAGACCGCCCAGGATGGGTCGTCGGACTTGCGCTCCAGCCGCGTCGCGCGACTCGGGGCGCCGAACAGATCCTGCAAGGCGTTGAACAGGGCCGAGAGATGCAGCGGCTTCATGGCATAAGCCGTATCCGTCATGCCGTCGAGCCGGTCGAGTTCACCCCGGTCGCGGGCGAACACGTTGACCACATAGAGCACCAGGACGCGCCTGTCGCGACCGGTCGCGCGCTCCTCATGCGTGCGCAGTGCGCTCACCAGGCGGGGACCATGGTGCGCGAGCCAGGCATCGTCGAGCATCAGCAGACAGGTGCCGGCGTCGGCCTCCAGGTCGCGCGCCCAGTCGAAGGCCGTAGCCGCCTCCGCCGTCTGTTCGGCCTCGAAACCCAGGATCGAGAGCAGATGCGTGGCCGTCGCGCGCATCAGGTCATGTTCGATCCAGACCAGGGTCGGACAGCGCCATTCTCTAGGCAGCAGCCAGGATGTCGGCGGCCCGATCTCGGCGCGACTGACCGGAACCTCGAAGTAGAACAGACTGCCCTTGCCCGGCGCACTCTCGACGCCGATCTCGCCGTCCATGGCATCGACCAGTCGTTTGCAGATGGCGAGTCCCAGCCCGGTTCCCTCGGAGAAACGCCATCCGTTGGCGCGAATCTGCTCGAAGGGTTGGAACAGCTGCCCGATCTGCTCCGACCCCATGCCGATCCCGGTATCGCGCACCGAGACGCAGAGGTCGAGCCGATCGTCCGGCAGTTCGCGGTAGGTGAGGCGGATCTCGATATCGCCTTGATCCGTGAACTTGATGGCATTGCCGACCAGATTGACCAGGATCTGCTGGAGGCGGAACGGATCGCCGATCAGGGCGTCGGGCAGTCCGGGATCCTGATGGATCACCAGTTCGAGCTGCTTGGCATAGGCCCGCTGGAAGGTCGCGTTGAACAGATTGCCGATGACCTCGCCGAGCGAGAACTGGACCCGGTCCAGTTGCAGCCGTCCCGCCTCGATGCGTGAGAAATCGAGGATGTCGTTGATGGTCGACAGCAGCAGTTGTCCCGACCCCCGGATGGCCTCGACCCAGTGACGCTGCCTGCCATTGAGCCTGGAGCCACGCAACAGCTCGACCATGCTCAGCACGCCGTTGAGCGGGGTACGGATCTCGTGGCTCATGCTGGCCAGAAAGGCGCTCTTGAGTTCGCTGGCCTGCTCGGCGGCCTCCTTGGCATGGCGCAGATCACGCGCGAGCTTCTGATCCGTGACGTCGCGGATCATCAACACGATCTCGTCGGCGACCAGTGGAAAGATGTGGCAGTCCAGCCAGTGGGCCTGACCGGAGCGGATCAGTGGAAACTCATCCATGTGTCTGCCGACGCCCTGCTCCAACACCTCCTTCAGGGCCGCGTGGAGTTCCGGGGACTCATGGGTGTCGATCACCTCGTGCAACCAGGCGACCGAACGTCCGGCGATGTCCAGGACGGCGAACTGGCGGCATTGGGCATTGATCGCCTCGATGTGAAAGCCGTCCGGACGATGCGAGAGCACCATGGCGGCGCTGATCATGTTCTCGAACAGTCCACGGTAGCGGATCTCGCTCCGCTTGATGTCGTCGTTCAGCGGGTCCGGCGTCACGGCGCGCCCTCGGTTCGGGTGATGGAGGTGCCGGGACAGTCGATGCCGGCTCGACACTCGGAACCGGCCCAGTCCAAGCAACTGAAGCCGGTGAGTGAAGCACAGCGTTGTGAAGATTGCGTGAACACAGCGGATCCCATCCAGGCGCGCAGTCGACGCCGGCCCGATTCTGCAGCGACTCTGAACCGACCGAGCCAAAACCCTGCCGCTCACGCCGACGGCGGTTTATGATTCAGCTCTTCGTTCTCGCACAGACATAGGCCGGCCCGTGAATCGATCGAACCACTCCCACCCCGAGATCCCCAACGTACCCATGCTGGCCTCGGAACGCCGCGCCGCCGCCGGACTTGCCGCCATCTTCTCGACCCGCATGCTCGGGCTGTTCATGGTGCTGCCGGTGCTGGCGCTCTATGCCCACGACCTGCCCGGCGCCACGCCACTGCTGGTCGGACTGGCGATCGGCGCCTATGGCCTGACCCAGGCGCTGTTCCAGATTCCGCTCGGCCTGCTGTCAGACCGTATCGGACGCAAGCCGGTCATCTATGGTGGGCTGCTGCTGTTTTTGATCGGCAGTCTGGTCGCGGCCCTGGCCGATAGCATCTATGGGGTCATCCTCGGGCGCGTGCTCCAGGGCAGCGGCGCGATCGCGGCGGCCATCATCGCCCTGACCGCTGATCTCACGCGCGATGCGGTGCGTACCAAGGGCATGGCGGCGATCGGGATCAGTGTCGCCCTCTCCTTCGCGGCCGCACTGGTGGTCGGACCGCCGCTCACAGGGCTGATCGGGATCTCGGGACTCTTCTGGCTCACGGCCCTGCTGGCGCTCGCCGGAATGCTGCTGCTCGCCCAGATGGTGCCCGATCCCGAGCACTCGAAAGTGCATCGCGACGCCCAGCCGGTGCTCGACCAGCTCGCCGGCGTGGTGCACGATCCGACCCTGATCCGGCTGGATCTGGCGATCTTCATGCTGCATCTGACCATGGTCAGTCTGTTCGTGGTGCTGCCGCTCTCGCTGCGCGAGGCCGGGTTGCCGGTGACCGAGCACTGGACGCTCTATCTGCCGGCGGTGCTGGTGGCGATCCTGGCCATGGTGCCCTTCATCGTGCTCGCTGAACGGCGCGGCCAGGTGCGCTCGGTGCTGATCGGCTCAGTGGCAACGCTCGCGCTCTCCATGCTGGGTTTCTATCTGTTCAATCAGACGCTGTGGCTGGTCGGCGTGCTGCTGGCCGTGGTTTTCACCATCTTCAATCTGCTGGAGGCGGTGCTGCCCTCGCTGGTCTCCAAGGCGGCGCCGGCCGGCACCAAGGGCACGGCCATGGGCGTGTTCTCCAGCTCGCAGTTCGTCGGCGCCTTTCTCGGCGGACTGCTCGGCGGCCTGGCCCATGAGCAATTCGGGGTCGCGTCAGTCTATTTGGTCGGGATGCTGACGGCGCTCGTCTGGCTCCGGTTGGCCTGGAGTCTGCCGATTCCGGAGAATCTGAGCCGTCATGTCCTGACGCTCGGCGCGTCAGGCGCTATGCTCGATGTTTCCAGCCTGGAGCAGCGTCTGCTGGCGGTTCCAGGCGTCAAAGAAGCCGTGATCGCACTCGACGAGGGCGTGGCCTATCTCAAGGTAGACAGCCGTCAACTCGATTGGGCAAGATTGCAGACGTTTTCGGCGGCCAGGATCTAGCCTGATCGGCTCGATCGATTGGTCGCCTTTATCTAGATCGATAGCCGGCACTCGCACGAGGTCGGTGGGAGTAGACAGATGGCGACACGCGGTGTCAATAAAGTGATCCTGATCGGCAATCTGGGCGCCGATCCCGATGTCCGCTACATGCCCAGCGGCGATGCCGTAGCCAATGTGCGCATCGCCACCAGCGAGTCCTGGAAGGATCGCAATACCGGCGAGACCCAGGAACGCACCGAATGGCATAACGTGGTCTTCTTCGGCAAGCTCGCCGAGATCGTCAAGCAGTATCTGCGCAAGGGCTCCAAGATCTATGTCGAGGGCAAACTGCGCACGCGCAAATGGCAGACCCAGGACGGCCAGGATCGCTATACGACCGAGGTTGTCGTCGACATCGGCGGCACCATGCAGATGCTCGACGGTCGGCCGGGTGGCGCTTCATCGGTGCCCTTCGACGAGGCCCCAGCCGCATCAGCCCGTAGCTCCGGCGGCAGCAGTGGCGCTCGCCCAGCCGCGCCGGATGCGAGCCAATCAGCCACACCAGATCGCGGCAGCTTCGGCGGTGGGTCTGATTTCGACGACGACATTCCGTTCTAGCCCGCCAGCCGAGTTAGGCGATAACGTACCGTCGACTCGGCTGAACCCTGCTGTACTTGCGAGCGCTGAAGCGAGGTGTCGAGCAGTTCGCGACGCGCCAGTTCCAGTTTTCCAAGCTGGGCGGCTTTGCCCGAAACGCCACCCTCGCTGTGCTTGATTTGTTCGATGGCGTGCAGTTCTTTCTCGATGCGCTCGGCCTCGCTCTTGGCATCGAGCGATTGACTCCGCGCCTGACGCTGTAACTGCGTCGTGTCGATCTGCGCCGGGTCATAATATGGTCTTTCAATCGCGCCGAAGCGCTCGCCCACAACGGGGAACACACCAACCATGCGCATGAATCTGCCCGTCACCGCCACCGAGCATGTGATGCGTGACGATCAACTGATCGTCTCCAAGACCGATCTCAAAGGACGGATCACCGACTTCAACCGAGATTTCGTCGATATCAGCGGCTTCACCGAGCAGGAGCTGATGGGCGCGCCGCAGAACATCATCCGTCACCCCGACATGCCGGAAGCGGCCTTCAAGGACATGTGGCAGACCATTCAGTCGGGTCGCCCCTGGACCGGGTTGGTGAAGAATCGCTGCAAGAACGGCGACTTCTACTGGGTCGAGGCCAATGTCTCGCCGCTACGCGAAAAAGGCCAGATCACCGGCTATATCTCAGTGCGCCGCAAGCCTGCGCGCGAACAGATCGCCGAGGCCGAAATCATTTATGCGCGACTGCGCGCCGGCAAGCCGGCGCAGCCGCTGTTAGCGCGGATCGCCGCCAGCATCAACGACATTCATATCCGCTGGGCTTTGCCGGGCGGTCTCGTGCTCATCTCTGCGTTTTTCATCCTGGCGCTCACTGTCTCGCTCATGAGCCTGAATCGCGCCGCCGGTCAATTGCAGCACATCAACGATGAAACGCAGATCCTGGAGCAGTCCTATAACGGCATGCTCGGCGAGGGTTTGCAGATGGCGGCCGCCATGCGCTATCTGCTGCTTGAACCCAGCGACAAACAGGCCCGCAACAACGTCGAAAAAGCCAGTCAGCAATTCGCTCAGCATCTGAAAACGGCGCGCCGGCTCTCGGCCAATGACCGCGAAGCACTCCAGGTACTCACACGCATCGAGCAGGAACGCCAGCGCCACAGTGAAATTCAGGGCCAGGTATTGATCCAGATCAGCACCGGCAATCTGATCGGGGCCAAACAGACCTACGACACCCAGGACAACGTCGTCTGGCGTGCGTATAAGGTACTGATCCTCGAGGCCGCTGCCAAGGTCACACGCGCGGCCCAGGCCGAGCGGAACACCGCCATCGCCGCCGCGAATCTCGCCGAACTCCAGGCGCTTGGCCTCTCGCTGCTGGCACTGGTGACCGCCATCCTGCTCGGCATCTGGCTGGTGCGTAAGATCACCCGCCCGCTGCGCAAGACGCTCGGCTATCTGGAGGCACTCTCCAACGGCGACTACAGCAGCCGCATCCTGGCCGACAACAAGGACGAACTCGGCGAGATGATGCTCGCGGTCAAGTCGGTACAGGCCCGGCTGGACTTCGACATCCAGGATGCACGCCGGATCGCCAACGAGAATCTGCGCATCCGCGCTGGACTCGACAATGTGACCCTGCCGGTGACCATCTCCGACGACCGCAGCCAACTGGTCTACCTCAATGCCGCCGCGCAGCACCTCTGGCAGTCTATGGAAGCGGACGTTCGCCAGCGCCATCCGGGATTCTCGGTCAAGGGCATGATCGGTACCAGCCTCGCGACCTACTTCGAGGACCAGACGGTCGCCGAGGTCTATCGCGGCAAGCTGGAGCAGACCCGGCATTTCGACATGATCCAGTCGCGGCGCAATCTGCGCATGACCGCCACCCCGATCAAGGGCGAGGACGGTCAGTATCGCGGCCGCGTGACCCAGTGGGTCGATCGCACCGCCGAGGTCACAGCCGAGCGCGAGATCGCTGAACTCATCCAGGCCGCCGCCAACGGCGACTTCAAGCGCCGCATCGAGCTTCAGGGCAAGGACGGCTTCTTCCTTCAGCTGAGCGAGGGACTCAACCGGCTGATCGGGATCGTCGCGCAGGGACTGTCTGACGTGGCGATCGTGCTCAACGCCATCGCTTCGGGCGATCTCAATCGCACCATCGAGGCCGAGTACAACGGCACCTTCGGTCAGGTCAAGGACGACACCAATACCACGGTGGCGCGCCTGCGCGAGGTCGTGGGACGCATCCTGGAAGTCTCGGACGCCATCTCCACCGCCGCGGGCGAGATCTCTGCGGGCAATTCCGACCTGTCGACACGCACCGAGGAGCAGGCGGCGAGTCTGGAGGAAACGGCCAGTTCCATGGAGGAAATCAATGCGACGGTCAAGCAGAACGCCCAGAACGCCGATCAGGCCAACCAGCTCGCACAGAGCGCCAACACGATCGCGGCGCGCGGCGGCGATATGGTGCAGCGTGTCGTCGATACCATGAGCAGCATCCAGGAGTCGAGCCGACGGATCGCCGACATTATCAGCGTCATCGACGGTATCGCTTTCCAGACCAATATCCTGGCGCTCAATGCCGCTGTCGAGGCGGCACGCGCCGGTGAGCAGGGACGTGGCTTTGCGGTAGTCGCCGCCGAGGTGCGCAATCTGGCCCAGCGCAGCGCCCAGGCGGCCAAGGAGATCAAAGAACTCATCACCGACTCGGTCAGCAAAGTCGAAGGCGGTGCGCAACTGGCCTCTCAGGCCGGCACGACAATGTCCGAGATCCTCGACAGCTTCCGTCAGGTCACCATCCTGGTCGACGAAATCACCGGCGCCTCGCGCGAGCAGAGTACAGGCATCGAGCAGGTGACCAAGGCGGTCGCCCAGATGGATGAGGTCACGCAACAGAACGCGGCCCTGGTCGAACAGGCAGCGGCGGCCGCTGAGAGTCTGGAGGATCAAACGCGAGTGTTGGCCCAGACGGTCTCGATGTTTAAGCTCAGCGGAGCGGGTTCCACGGGTTCTGCGTCCGCGCGCGCGCCGGCTCGGGTTCAGCCGCGTTCCAGCGCGACCCAAGCGGCGCAAACGATAGGCGCTAAACCCAAGGCCCCCGTCAAAGCGGCCGCGTCCTCACTCGCCAAGCGACCCAAGTCGACACCGGCCGCTGATGATGGGGAGCAGTGGGAGGAGTTTTGATCGAAGTCGACCCAGTGAAAGCCTCGGCTAGCAACATGGTCGATCGCGGATCCATGCGAGGAGCGCGATGACCGCGTCGAGGTGTGGTGGACTCAAACCGGACTCAGCACAAAGAACAAGGGCCTAGCCTTGCGGCTAAGCCCTTGTTGTGTTTGGCTGGGGAACTAGGATTCGAACCTAGATTAGCGGAGTCAGAGTCCGCTGTCCTGCCGTTAGACGATTCCCCAGGAAAACTGTCTCGAAGCGATCAGCGCTTGGAGTACTGCGGACGCTTACGCGCCTTGTGCAGACCAACCTTCTTACGCTCGACTTCGCGTGCATCGCGAGTCAGGAAACCGGCGCGACGCATGGGGCTGCGCAGTTCCTCATTATACTCGACCAGCGCACGGGCGATACCGTGACGGATGGCACCAGCCTGTCCGGTGTTGCCACCGCCGCGAACCGTGACCTTGATGTCAAGGCGGTCGAGCAGGCCGGCGGTTTCGAGCGGCTGACGCACGACCATGCGTGCGGTCTCGCGGCCGAAATACTCATCCAGCGGACGATTATTGACGGTGATGGCGCCCGATCCCAGCGACAGGAAGACCCGTGCGGCGGAGGTCTTGCGACGACCAGTGGCGAGTTGTGTCTCCGACATGAGTCTGATTCCTAAACGTTGAGTTCGAGGACTTGCGGCTGCTGGGCCTGATGTTCGTGATTGGGTCCGGCATAGACGCGCAGCTTCTTGAACATGGCGCGACCAAGCGGTCCACGGGGCAGCATACCCTTGACGGCCAACTGGATGGCGCGCTCAGGGGCGGTCTGCAACAGCTTCTCCAGGTTGGTCGACTTGAGGTTGCCGACATAGCCTGTGTGGCGATAGTACATCTTGTCCTGGAGCTTGTTGCCGGTCACGCGGATCTTCTCGGCATTGACGACCACCATGTAGTCGCCTGTGTCCACGTGCGGGGTGTATTGCGGCTTGTGCTTGCCGCGCAGGCGGCTGGCCAGCTCGCTCGCCAGACGGCCCAGGGTCTTGCCATCGGCATCTACCAGGTACCAAGCGCGGCGAACCTCGGCGGGCTTGGCGCTAACAGTCGTCGTCATGTTCCATCGCTCCGGGAGGGCCGCGCGCGGTAATCAGCGCGCTGGCCGTGTAATCGATTGTCCGCTTCGGGAAAGACCGCGAAATATACGCGATCAAATTCGGGAGCGCAAGCCCCTGATAACCTCATGACGCGATCTCATGCTGGACCGCACACCCGCCCGCTCGGGAGAGGGGATCGTTCAGGACGCGCGCGCTGAATCAGGCAGCCGCAACCGCTCGACCACGCGCCCGGCCTTCAGATGCTCGCTCAGGATCTCTTCCAGATCCTGCTCGTTGGCGTAGGTATACCAGATCGCATCAGGATAGACGACGATCGCGGGTCCATCGACACAGCGTCCCAGACAGCCGGCGGTATTGACACGCACGCCATTGGGACCGGACAGCCCCTCCTCCCTGGCTCGACGCTTGAGATAGTCGCGCATGGTAGTGGCGCCGGCCTGGTCGCAGCATTGGCGACCGTCCTCGCGGCGGTTGGTGCAAAAGAAGATGTGATGACTGTAGTGCGCCATGATCGATCTCGGATCGCCGGGTGCCGACGAGTCAGGAGAGTGGTTTAGTCGGAATAGCAGTTTATAGAGTACCATGCGAATCGATGCGTTCAGGGCGCTATTCGTATCGCCCCTGCCGCGCGTCCGCTGCGGTCCGTCAGGCCCTTCGACTGCCCCCCATCATTCCACCGCTAAGAAGCCGTTTTGAATACTCAGGTTACTCCGTCGGCCGCTCATCATGCGTCCCGGCACGCCAATCAATCCCTGCTCCAACTCGCCGATCAGTGCGTCAAGTGCGGACTCTGTCTGCCGCATTGCCCGACCTATGCCAAGACGCGCCACGAGGCCGACTCGCCGCGCGGACGGATCGCCTTGACCCAGGGCTGGCTGACAGGCCAGTTGGCGATGACGCCGACCTTGGCCGCGCATCTCGACGGCTGTCTGCTCTGCCGTGCTTGCGAATCGGCCTGTCCGTCGCTGGTCGCCTACGGGCGTCTGCTCGACGGTGTGCGGACCAAACAGGCGGCGGAGGCGCCGGCCTGGCGGCGGTTCTGGACGCGACACTGGCTCGGTGCGCTGTCGAGCGCGCGGATCATGGACGTGCTGGGACGGCTGGCCGTGCTCTATGTCAGGACGGGCGCGGCGCGATTTGTCGAGACCGCGCGTCTGATCCGGTTCCGTGGCCTCGCCGCGCCTCACCGGCTGTTCAAAACACTGGCCATCACGGCCCGTCGGATTGCGCCACAGGCGCCCGAGCCGGCCGATCTGGATCTGTTCGTCGGTTGCTCGGGCGCGAGCGCGCAAGGCGGGGCGCTCGCGGCAACCCGGATCGTCGGCGAGGCGCTTGGCCTCAGCGTGCGCATCGCGTCCGAATCGCTCTGTTGCGGTGCCATGCAGCGTCACAATGGCTTTGCGGAAGACGCCGACCGCGCGCGGGCGCAGTGCGCGCAGGTCTATGGTGATCGTCCGCTGGTCGGCGTCTCCAGCGCCTGTATCGCTGAGCTGCGCGAGCATCCCGAGCTGGCCCGGACCTGGGAGGTCTGCGACTATCTTGACCAGCGCGACTGGCCGGACACACTGAAGATCGCTCCACTGGCGCGGCGCGTGCTGGTGCATGAACCCTGCTCGCACCGACGTCTGCTCGGCGGCAATGCCGCCGTCTATCGGCTGCTGGCGCGGATTCCGGGTCTGGAGGTCGCGCCGCTGCCGGACAACGCGCGCTGTTGCGGCGCCGCTGGAACCTACCTGCTCCAACAGCCGACGATGGCCGCCGCACTGCTCGATGACAAGTTGCACCACATCCGCGACTTGAAGCCGGATATCATCGTAACCACCAATCCGGGATGCGCGCTGCATCTGCTCGCCGGGGTGCGTGAGTCGGGTCTCGACATCGAGGTCTGTCATCCGGTCGAGCTGATCGCGCGCCAACTCCCGTCCTCCTCCATCTGATTCGCGAGTCTTCAATCCATGATGAACACTCAGCACGACAGCCGCCGTTATACCTCAGTCGATCACCTGCTCATCAGCGCCGACCAGGCCCTGCGCACGGTGTTTGGCCGTCCGCGCATCACCGAGCGTAAGAATCCGTCCGCCGATTTGATGGAGGCGGATCTGCGTGAGGATCAGCGCCAGCATGTGGCGCGCCTGATGCGTATCAACCACACCGGCGAGGTCTGTGCGCAGGCGCTCTATCAGGGGCAGGCACTCACCGCCAAGCTGCCCGAAACGCGCCAGCGTCTGGAGCGCTCGGCCAAGGAGGAGAACGATCATCTGGCCTGGTGCGAAGAACGGCTGGAGGAACTGGGTGATCGCAAGAGTCTGCTGAACCCGTTCTGGTATGCCGGCTCCTTTGCGATGGGAGCGCTGGCCGGGCTGGCGGGCGACAAATGGAGTCTCGGCTTCGTGGTCGAGACCGAGCGTCAGGTCGAGGATCATCTCGACGAGCATCTGGACCAGATTCCGGCCCATGATGAAAAAAGCCGCGCGATTCTGGAGCAGATGAAGGCGGACGAGATCCATCATGCTCAGATCGCCAAGTCGGCGGGCGGGACCGATCTGCCCGCGCCCATCCGTCAGGCGATGAAGCTGACCTCGCGCATCATGACGCGGACAGTCTATTGGGTTTGAGCACTGAATCGTCCAGGATTTCAGCGTGTTCGCGCTCGACATGTGCTAGACAGGCCGATTTCCAACTGCGAAATCGCCTGTCCAGACACCGTTGTACGGCTCAGTAACGCGCGGTTTAGTGCTCTTTCCTGATCTCCGCCTTGACATCCCCAACGCCGGCCTGGATTTTTCCAGCGTCTTTTTGAAGCTTTCCTTCCACTTCCAGCGATTCGTTGCCGGTGATATGACCGGTGACTTCCTTCACTTTGCCTTTGGCTTCTTCGTAGCGACCTTTGACCTGTTGTTTGTTCATGTGTCTGTCCTGTCAATGAATTGACATCACCCTAGCGTGGACTGTGATTCCCAGCACTTGAAGAGAAACATACGCGCACCACGGCTCGCGGTCGGTTCGGCAACACACATAGACGCGCCTTTTTCTTTTGTGCGTTACCGAACCGACAGCCACGACCGCGTCGGTCACACTCACAAATAGAGTGAGATTCAACGACACTGACTTGACGCCTGTGACCAAGTGCTCGGCTTGAGCGCGAGTCCGCCAAGTGAGTCCTGACGCTGTACGGTGGAGGCACCTTCGATGAGCCAATGCGCAACCGTTATCGGGGCTTCGGCCGCTGACCGACTCGCTCGCCTGATTCAGAAGCGCGTCTTCGGCGACCGGGTCAAGATCCCGCTGGAAGTTCGCCTGTGGGGTGGCCGCACCTATCGCTTCGGCGACACCGAACCGGCGGTGAATATTCTGGTGAAGGACCGTCCCAGAACCCGCCACCATCGGCCTCTTCGGCATCGGCCTAATCGGTTTCGTCGCGGTCCGTCGCCGCAAGTCCTTGTAGTCGAAAAGCCGTCGATCCAGGTCGTTAACGAACCCTTCAGCGCACCGGCCCACATCCCCACTCTGCCGCTCGCGTCGGTGAGGTAGGTGCGGCGGAGCTCAACGAGGCCATGGACATCATGCCAAAAGGGGAGCGCTTCAACAGTATCACGCACTTGATCGGTGCGGCCTTCGCCCTCGCCGGTGGCACGGCACTCGTGACCTTCGCCGTGATGGCCGGCGATGCCCGCGCGATCGTGAGCGATAGCCTCTACAGCTTCACCCTGTTTCTGCTCTATCTGGTCTCCACCCTCTATCACAGCCTGGTCGGGGCGGCGAAGCGGGTCTTCCGGGTGTTGGACCACCAAGCCATCTACCTGCTGATCGCAGGGACCTATACCCCTTTCGCCCTGCTCGGACTCAAGGGCGCGCTGGGCTGGTGGTTATTCGGGGCGATCTGGGGATTGGCGGCGCTCGGGATCGTTCTGGATGCCTTGCCGCGCCAGGGACCCAGGGTCTTGCCCGTGGTGCTCTATCTGTTCATGGGATGGCTCTGTATCTTGGCCCTGAACCCGCTGCTGGCCGCCCTGCCTCCGGCCAGCTTCCGCTGGCTGCTGGTGGGCGGGATCTTTTATACCTCGGGCATCCTCTTCTATGTCCTCGACCATTGGTACCCCTGGTCCCATGGTGTCTGGCATTTGTTCGTGCTCGCCGGCAGCGTGAGCCACTATGTCGCGATTCTGCTGCTGTTGTGACCGGTACGAGGCGCGCTCGCCGGCCACCAACCGCAATCAACGGGACGCAACACCTGGTTCACAACACCATCCGGTTCGACGTTGAATGCCGGTTTCGTGCTCATGGGTATACTCCTGTCGCGCCAGACTTATTCTTGATTTTCGGTCCGTGTCTGAGCCTGCGGGCGTCCCTGCCCGTTCTGATGTCCCGCCAATACCCTGTCACACCCTGGTTATTGCGTGCCACTTCTGACGTCCTATCGAGACTGCTCTGTGGCCACAACAAGGATTACTGACAGGGTCATGGGCATGTAGGCATGCTTCTTTTGCATGGTTGACTCCCCAATGGGTTTGTCAGGAGCCGTGGCGATGCACGGCAATGCGTCGTCGTTCCTAGATATAGCCCATCAGGAACAGAATCAGGACGATGATCAGGATAGTCCCGATCACGCCGCTCGGCGCATAACCCCAACTGCGGCTATGCGACCAGGTTGGAATGACCCCCACCAGGATCAGAAGAAGAACAACGAGCAAGATGGTACCGAGTGACATGGCCATACTCCTATTCGCAAAAACGCGTTAAACGAAAGGGCATTCCAGGATGGAACGCGTTCATCATGTCTTAGCTGTTTTTCTTGATCTTCTTCTTGGCATCACCAATGTCTGCCTGAACCTTGCCGGCGTTCTTTTGGAGCTTTCCTTCGACTTCCAGCTTTTCGTTGCCGACGACATGACCAGAGACTTCCTTCACTTTGCCTTTGGCTTCTTCGTAGCGACCCTTGACCTGTTGTTTTTTCATCTGTCTGTCCTGTAAATGAATTGACTCATCACCCAGCGCGGAATCTGACTCCCAGCGCTGCGGAGAACAATACGCGCGCGATGGATGGGCAGTCGGTTCGGCAACGCACATAAGGGCTTTCCACGCGCGGTGGCGAAGCGTTCGCTGGAGGAAGGAGGGTTGAGCGGACTGGTGTCGGTGGCACTGACGGCTGCCGGCGCATTAGGATCCGACGAGCATTAAAGACGAATTGAACGAAAGCGCCCAATGAAATCCGCGCTTGTTTTCATGCCGCTCTGTGCGTCACCGAACGGAACCCGCGCAAGATCCCGTCTAGGCTCCTGGCTGTCGTTACGGACGGATCGATTCACCGACATGGTCGGATTCGACCGACCGACACGACCGCTGTGGCTGTGTCAGGCAGATTTTGTCTTTCAGCCATGCATCCATTTCAACGCGACCGACAGGACATGACCATGCACAAGATCCAGCACAGGCTCCAAAACCTCCTTTTGATGGCGGCGGCCACCCTCTCGCTGATCGCGATCGGCAGCCCGGCGATGGCGGCAACGGCGGAAGACCTCAATCACGATGCCACTCAGGCGTTGCAGCTCTTGTATAAGACCAGTCCCGATGCCGCGGCGCTGGCCAAGCGGGCCAAGGGGATCCTGGTGTTCCCGAATGTCGTCAAAGCCGGACTCGTCTTCGGCGGCAGTTATGGTGAAGGCATGCTGACCAAGGGGGGCACGTTCGCCGGCTACTACAACTCCGTCTCCGCGTCCTGGGGCTGGCAGGCCGGCGCCCAGTCCTACAGCTACGTCGTCTTTCTCATGAGCGACGATGCCCTGACCTATCTCGACAAATCGGAGGGCTGGGAAATCGGTGTCGGGCCGACTGTGGTGGTCGTGGATGCAGGCGCGGCCAAGAATCTGTCATCGTCCACACTCCAGGATGATGCCTACGCCTTCATTTTCGATCAGACGGGACTCATGGCCAGTCTCAGCATCGAAGGGACGAAGATTACGCCGATCAAACGTTGAGCTGACGGCGGGCAGTCGCTGCCCGCTGACACGCTGTCCAAGACCGTTGGGGTTCCGCTCCCCAACGGGACTTGGCGACAATGATTTCCAAGTGTCACCTGGAAAAGCGTTCAAACTCAGCAAGCGCCAGACGAAGGTGAAACCATTCTTCAAGTCGAAGAAACACCATCACAAGAAGCTCGATGAAGGCGTTGAGGAACTCAGCAAGAGCTGCAACGCATGCACTACGTCTCCAAGCGCTATGCGATCCTGCTCATCTTTCAGGCAATGGACGCGGCCGATAAGGACGGGGCCATCCGGCATGTGATGTCCGGCGTCAATCCGCAGGGCTGTCAGGTGTTCAGTTTCAAGCAACCGAGCACCGAAGAGTCATGCCTCCCCGTTGAGGTTTGAGAGCGACACGCCGCGATGCGCCTGAGTGATAACAATTTTTGCCAACTCGATAAGGCGCGTCTTGGCGGACTACCGAGCGAGATGCTGCGCACATTATCCAATGCAGTTGCTGTCGAATCTGAAGGAGGCGCGCGAGCGTCTGAACCAGACGCCGGAGAACACCTCGCGCCCGCCGAGCAGCCCGGCGTCGTGGGAGCGAGGCGGTCAGAGCCCGGCACTAATTTAGAGAGCATTCCACCGAAGTAATCCTAGCTTCAAGACGTCCTCCACTGGCAACCCTGAAGCCGGGACTTAGAATGACGTCCGTGCCCGCTTCGAAGGTCACCTTAGCCCCATCTAGGATGTTGACCTGAGCCGCCCGTATCCCAGCCTCCGAACGATAGACGAAATCGCCATCGCGATCTCCGTTGGGAACATTAAAGGTTGCAACCGCGCAGATATCCGTGCCTTCGGAATCACAGACATCACCGATGTCATCGCTGTCCGCATCGGCTTGGTCAGGGTTGTAGGCGAGCGGACAGTTGTCCTCGACATCCGGAACACCGTCTTCATCTCGATCCGAGAGCGGGTCGCTCTCAAGCGCGAAGTCGATGACTTGAGTTTGGCCCACCACGAGATCGATAACTTTGATCTGGTCCAGGTACTCCGTCATTGATGCTTTAACGGACACCAGGCCAGCTGGCACCGACTTCAACGTATAGTGGCCATCCATCTCCGTTTGTGCCTGGCTGCCGCCTAGCACCTCCACCTGAGCACCCTCGATTGGATCACCAGTTTCGGCATCAGTCACGACACCTGCAATGATGCCGGTACTCGCGAACGCCCCTGGATTCAGAAGGAGCTTAACGAAATCGATCGCAAAGCCGTCACCGGCCCCCGTTGTCGGATCATCGAACAGTAGCTCAAGCCGCCCTGATCGCACCAGGTCGAGGTACTCGGTCGGTATCTGAAAAGTAATCAGCTTCCCGATTGGTCCAGTCTGGACAAGCGAGTTGACGACTGCCTCCAACATCGGGATACGGACGCCATTGAGAGTGACTTGGAACTGCGAGCAGAAGACCTGTGACTGGAAGTCGTCGACGAAAATCTGCAGCGCAGCAGAGGAGAGCGAGATTTCCGCAATGGCATCAGCATATTCCAGCGTGATGGCAACCGGCTCATTATCGGGCCTGGCGGTTGTGCTCGTGTATCCATCATTCCCACAAGGGGATGAGCCACTATAGCTATAGCTCGAAACGACCATGACCTGGTCAGTCCCGAGGGAATCGTTCGGATCCGTTGCCCAAGGATAACCGTGGGGCGGCGTGCTGTTCCCGGAGAAGGGGTTGAATCCGGCCGGCCATCCAAATCCGAGGTTGTCGATGTCGCCAACCCGAATCATCCAGTCCGCTTCAGGGGTATCGCCCAGCGTGACTCTCTGCAACTCCCAATCCCCGTCATTTGGGGTTACGCCCGAAGCCGTACTTGCGACTGGAGCCGAGAACCCGGCCGTCGCCACTCCACCGTCGAATTGGACCGAAGCCGATTGGGCGATCAGGCTGCCATCCGCGACATCCCCCACAATCAGGTAGCTCAACCCAAGCTGACGCACTTCGCCAGGCTCAAGCGTCCCAAGCGCCCAGCTCACGGACTCGCCCGCGCCGCAATCGACTCCGGGGCACGTGCCGTTGCCCTCTACTCGGATCGACCCGTTCACATTCCACACTTCATG
>NZ_WNKT01000056.1 GCF_009720725.1 Allochromatium palmeri | reverse complement strand
GTGATATGACGATCTACATGTGGCCGAAATGGGCCGCACGGGCCATTGAATGGAGCGCGAAACACTCATGACGTAGCCACTGAAAACAAAATGTTTGTGAAAAAGGGCACTTTCAGTGTTAACGAATAGTAAACGGTATTTGATCAGCGTTTCCTCAGCATTCGACGTCATCTTTTGTCTCTGCGGCTTCCGCCAGCACGGCGGCGATGGTCGGGCGCTCTGCCGGTAGGGTGTCATCCGGGAGATGCTTGTGGAAAGGGAAACCGGGTAGATCCGGAAAATGCGGTGTGCTGTCGTAACGAAACACGAGGCGGTTGTCGCGATCCTGGCAGTGATACCGATAATCCAAGTGCTGCAAGGCTCCCTGTTCTACAACAAGGGCCTCGTTGATTTCCAACAAACGACCGTTGTCGAAGCGTAAACGGATACGCAGATTCGCGCGGGCCGGCGTCAAGAGTTCTTCGACATAGGCGTCGATCACCACGCCTTGCGCTTGCTCAAGCGCGACTTCGACCTCCTGAAGGTAGCGCGCGAGTACACTAAGCGGCGGCATCGAGAATCTTTCCGAGTTCCGCACGCAGGGCCAGGTAATGACGATAATCGTTGGCCCATTCGACGGATTGGGTATCGTCTCCCCAGGAGCCTTGACTGAATCGGTCGAAAAAATCCTCTGAAGACAGCCCCGCCTCAGTCTCGTAGCGACTCAATCGCTTGGCGATGGCCACCAGCGCATCCAATGGGGAGTCGTATTGAATCGATTGTTTTTGAATGGATCTTTTCTTCATCGAGTCTGACCGTTCTGATTTCCACGATTGCAACAGCTCGTCAGGTGACAAGGATAAGCCATCTACGACGTTTTGAGCATGTAACATGCCGACAGCCATCGAGCTGACCTTTGCGCTCGGTGATCGCCGTCTTCGGCAGCCACTACGCCTGCCCGCTCAAGCATCCCCGGTCAAAATCCGCAACAACACCCCCTTGGGTTCATCGGTCAACACATAGAGATAGCCGTCCGGACCCTGGCGCACATCACGCACCCGTCTGCCGATGGTCAGCTTCTGCTCGCCAACCACGCGCGCTCCATCCAGATCGATGCGGCGAATCTGGCCGAATTTGAGTGCGCCGCTAAAGAGATCGCCTTGCCAGTGCGGATAGCGGTCGCCGGTATAAAACGCCAGACCGCTGGGCGCCTTCGACGGCGTCCAGACCACCGTCGGTTCCGCGATACCCGGACGGCTGGTCTCGTCGGAGATCCGTGGCCCCCAATACTCCAGGCTGTAGGTCACGGCGGGCCAGCCATAATTGCGCCCGGCCTCGATCAGATTCAGCTCGTCGCCGCCCCGTGATCCATGCTCGGTCGCCCACACCCGCCCGCTGACCGGGTCCAGAGCCAAACCCTGGATATTGCGGTGGCCGTAGGTATAAATCTCGGGACGGGCACCGCGCGGCTGCATGAAGGGATTGCCCGGAGCAGGATGCCCATCCTCACGCAGACGCAGAATCTTGCCGAAATGGGTGCCGAGCCGCTGGGCCTGATCGCGGATATTGCCGCCGTCGAAGGCCAGCGGCGGATTGCCGCCATCGCCGATGCTCATCAGCAGGCTCCCGTCGGGCAGCCAGAGCAGTCGGGAGCCAAAATGCTGAGCGCCGGATTTGGCATTGGCGTTCTGGAAGATGACTTCCAGATTCTCAAGCCGCGAGCCGACGAGACGTGCGCGCGCCAGCGTCGTGCGGTTGGCGTCCTGAGTGCCGGCGGCATAGGTCAGGTAGATCAGCCGATTGGCGGCGAAATCCGGATGCGGCAGGACATCCAGCAGACCGCCCTGCCCCTGGGCCAACACCCTCGGTACACCGCTGATCGGCTTGGGGTCGAGCACGTCATCGCGGAGCCTCCGCAGCCGCCCTGGGCGCTCGGTGATCAGTGCAGAGCCGTCCGGCAGCCAGGCGATGGACCAGGGATGCTCCAGGCCGGACACGACCACTTCGGCACGCCAGCCGACGGCCTCCGGCACATCGCCGGTCGGCTCGACCGTGCCGGCAACAGGTCCGCCGTGAGCCAGCGGGATCCAACACAGGAGCGGTAACAGTATCGCCAGACGGGGAGTCATCACCGGTGCCTCCGTATTTTCAGATCAGGTTGGTTCGTGCGGCGGCAGCGTGCCAACAGGCAACTCGGACGGTGCCTCGCCGCGCGCCTTGAGTTCGTCGAACGGATCCGGCCCCCGCCGCTCATGTCCGGCATCCTTGAGCTGGCGCAGATAGTCGAACCAGAACGGCTGCCAGGCGCGACCGAGCTTGTAGAGATACGCCCAATCGTAGAGCCCTGAATTATGCCCATCGTCGAAATGAATCTTGATGGCATAGCGCCCGATCGGCTCCAGATCGCGGATATTGACGCCTTCCTTGCCGACCTGGAGCTTGGCCGTCGCCGGCGAGTGCCCGCGCACCTCGGCAGAGGGTGAATAGACGCGCAGATACTCGCACGGCAGCCGGAAGCGCGCGCCATCGTCGAAGACGATCTCAAGGACGCGCGACTGCTGGTGAAGATTGAGTTCTGTCGGAAGAACGTGCGGTTGTTCCATTGGCTTGAACCGTCGGTGGCTGTGTGGCTGTGGACAGTCCAAATGGGGGCGGTCGGGCGTGGCTCCTAGCCTCAATCGTCCGCTTTGTCGAGCGCCGCTTGCAGTTCCAGCACTGCCGTCAAGGCTTCATCGAAGTCATAGTTTTCGGTCGCGCTCTGGATACGTCTCAAGGCGTCAGCAAAGGTCGTCCCGATCAAGAGCGACGCCAAGGGCGCCATCAGCTCACTGACCTTGGTATCGTCTTCTGAGAGCAAGGCACATATCTGCTCAAGCAGCGCTCTCAGGGCTTCACGGTCGATGGACGCCGTGATTGTGTCCGCCTGATCACTCGGCGCGTCAGACTCCAGCGAATCGAGCGCCGCCAAGCCAGGCATCACCGGCTCCAGACACGCCAGGGTCTCGACCAGCCGCCGGTCGAGATGTGCGTCCGCTTCGCCCGCCTGACAGGCCGACTCCAGTGCCTGAGCGGCCGCCTGGATATTGCGAGCACCAATGTTCCCGGCCACGCCCTTGAGTGCGATCACAAAACGTGTTGACGCCTCGGAATCGGGATCAACGGGACATTCGACGACCCGCCCGGCTCGGCTGACGATCAAGGGCGTTCCCGTTTGGGCCGCGATCTCGCGTGCCCGTTGGGCGGCTCGGACGAGCGCACGCGGTATGGCCTGCATGTCGTCATCCGGCAGATTGGATACTGGGGCGGGCTGTTCATGGCGGCTCATGGATTCTTCCCCTCGGCTAACAGGAGTGGCGATTCGCCGCCGTTGTCAAACCATTGCCAGTAATCGACACGATGGCGATAGACATGCTGAAAGTTGTCGAGTCCTGATGCAAAGCGTCTTCGGATGGTGTCTGGCGAGACATTATGCCCTCCTTGATGTACACGCACGGCTACTCGGGCGATGGCCTCCTCCGCTGAAGGTAGTGACAGAAAGACGAGCTTCACAACATAGCCGTTGTTACGCCAACGGTCGATCATAGGGGCATAGGTCAGACCGGAGAGTGTGGTCTCGAAGGCGAAGCTACGTCCGTCCGCGACGTGGCGGCGTATTTCTTCCAGCATCAGCCGTCCAGCACGGAATGCGGCCTCTTCCGGTCGGAATGGAGACAGGCCGACGGCGATGAGGTCGGCATTCACGAAGACGGGGCAGTTAGCCTCGTTGGGCAGCAGCTCGCGCGCGAAGGTGGTCTTCCCTGCACCATTGGGGCCAGCGATGATGACGATCTTCTTCTGAACCGTCATACCGCGATCTCTCCGCTCATCAGGCGGGGGAGAAGGAGGTCGCGGGCGGTGCGGAGTTTTTGGTTGGCGAATGTGAGAGTCCGCAACTGTTCCACGATTGACTCGATAGTCGCCTGGAAGCTATCCAACAGTCCGGGTGGCGTGTCAAGTCCCCGGAGATTGTAGACGTAGGCATCCCCGTCCTGTTCACTGGTGAAGGATAGGTAAATGGGCTTGGGATGAGTCCAGATCGCCGGATGGTATAGTGCCAAGAGTGGCCGCGCTTGCGTTTGATTGCCATGTCGAAATCTCGCGTCAACGTCTTACCAATACGATGACGAGTGGTTTTGCCACTCAACCGAGGATATCCGCAGTGGGTTTTGGGTACTGGAGGCGATCAGACGCGAAAATTTCAAGCGAGGGATTTTGCCACGCGGGGCAAGCCAACGAACTGATAAGCAAAGAGAATTTGATGGAGGCTGAGCCCGGAATCGAACCGAGGTACACGGCTTTGCAGGCCGCTGCATAACCACTCTGCCACTCAGCCTTAAGAGTCGGGCATTATAATCTCAAAGCGCGCCCGTGTCACCTCCATCGTACAGGATTTCGCACCTCGTCCGATGCTTTGGTGGTATGTTTCGCCCCATGAACACACACTTTTCTGAATTCCTCCTTCCAGATGCGCTCATGCGCGGCCTGGCCAACGAAGGCTATGCCACGCCAACCCCGGTCCAGGCTCAGGTGATTCCGCTGGCGATGGATGGTCTGGATCTCCTGGTCTCGGCGGCGACCGGCTCGGGTAAGACGGCGGCGTTCCTGCTGCCGATCATGCAGCGCTTTCTGGATGTGCCGCGCCACGATGGCAGCACACGCGCCCTGATCCTGGTGCCGACCCGCGAGCTGGCGCGTCAGATCCATATCCATTTCATGCGCCTGGGCAGCTATACGCGCCTGAATAGTGGCATCATCACTGGCGGCGAGCCTAAGGCCCATCAGATCGCGACCCTGCGCAAGAACCCCGAGATCCTGGTTGCGACCCCCGGACGTCTGCTCGAACTCCTGGAGACGGGGCAAGCGAATCTGAGCGACCTGGAGTTCCTGGTGCTCGACGAGGCCGATCGCATGCTCGACATGGGCTTTGCCGACGACGTGCTCGCGATCATCCGTTACAGCCGTCCCGAGCGCCAGTCGCTGCTGTTCTCGGCGACACTCGATCAGCGCGGTCTGAGCACGATCACTGACCGTCTGCTCCGCGATCCGCGTCGGGTCGAGATCGACTCAGCGCGCCAACAGCATCCAGACATCGCGCATTGGCTGTTTTTGAGCGATGGCCTGGAACACAAGCAACAGCAACTGCTGTGGCTACTGCGCAACGAGACCTATGAAAAAGCACTGATCTTCACCAACACCCGCGACGGTGCCGTGGCGCTGGGAAATTTTCTCCAGGGCCAGCAGCAGCGCGTCGCGGTGCTGCACGGCGAACTCGATCAACGCGAGCGCAACCGGGTCATGGGGCTGCTGCACAGTGGGCGCGTGAATACCCTGATCGCGACCGATCTGGCGGCGCGCGGTCTCGACGTGCCGGGCGTGCAGCGGGTGTTCAATTTCGACCTGCCGCGTCGGGGCGATGACTATCTGCATCGCACCGGACGCACCGGGCGCGCGGGTGAGGCGGGCGTGGCGATTTCGCTGATCGGCCCGCCTGAGTGGAACCGCCTGGAGAGTATCGCGCGCTATCTGAATCTGACCTTCGAGACGCGCGTGATCGAGGGCCTCAAGGCCAAGTTCAAGGGGCCGGGGAAACACAAGGGTTCGAGCAAATCGTCGAGCGCCAAAAAAAGCAAGTCCAAAGCCGCTGCGGCCGCGACAACGCGCAACAAGGATCGTCTGCGTGATCGCAAAAACATCGGCAAGCGTCGTCGGCCATCGAGTGCTCAGGCGCAAGAGGCGGGGCATGCACCACTGACACGGCGTGCGCGCGAGGACTCCAAGCCAGACGCGGATTAGGATTAGGTGACCATCAGCCAACCTCAATCGAATCGCCCACACTCAGCGCGAGCTGTCGATCAGCGCGTCCCTGGTTGACCGCGATCTCGATTAGACCCAGCGCATTTTCGTACCAAAACGCCTGCCCCGGCTCGACCTCGCAGAAGGTCCGGGCGCGGGGCAGCGGCTGCCCCCGCACCTGCAACCTGGCATCCGCCTCGACCCCGCTCGCGCGCACACCAGTCATCAGATTGCCGAAATGATCGACATAGACAATGATCGCGCGCTCATCCAGCCAGTCGGTGCCGATCATGTCAGCCAGCCCCAGCGGTGACAGCGCCAGATCCTCGCCCAAGACCAGGCGCGCGGCGGCCGGCGCGAACCAATCACGACCGTGAAAGCTCGCCGACATCCCGTCCGGCTGCCAACCGATCCGCCACACTGCACCCTCGCCGGCACGGCGCGCGACGAGGGCGAGCAGTCCGTTATCAGGTCCAATCAGCCACTGGCCATCGGCCCGAACCAGCAGACCAGCACGCTCGCCGCCGACGCCTGGATCGACGACACAGAGCGCGAGCGAGTCGCGCGGCAGATCGCGCATCAGCGCCGGCAGCAAATAGGCCGCCAGATCGGGCCTGAAAGTCGGCAGATCCTGCATGAGACCGATGCAGGGAACACTCGGTACAAGCGCATGCAACCGCGCCTGCATCTGCCCCGCATAGAGATCCGCGCCAAAGTCAGTGGCGAGCAGAATGCGTTTGATAGCGCGCTGAGCAGGCATGGATCAGATCACCATGGATCGAGGCTGAATACGTTTCGAGCAGACAGAAAAAAGCCGAGCAAATGCCCGGCTTTGTGCAGCGAACGCGGAACAGGTCGACGCATCTAACAGCGTCGCTGATTCCAGCGTCCTCGCGCCTCAATCTTCGTCTTCGACCGCCACAGCCGTCACCGGACGATCGACCAGCTCAACATAGGCCATGGGCGCGGCATCACTGTGACGATAGCCGCACTTGAGGATGCGCAGATAACCGCCCGGACGCCCCTGATAACGCGGCCCCAGCTCGACGAACAGCTTGCCGACGACTTCTTTGTCGCGCAGACGCGCGAACGCCAGACGGCGCGTGTGAACCGAGTCAGTTTTGGCCAGGGTAATCAAGGGCTCGGCGACGCGACGCAGTTCCTTGGCCTTGGGCAGGGTGGTCTTGATCAGCTCGTGACGAAAGAGCGAAGACGCCATGTTGCGGAACATGGCCTCGCGGTGCGAGCTGGTGCGATTCAGTTGCCTTCCGGCTTTGCGGTGACGCATGGTCCTGATCCCGAAATAATCATTCAATCGTTAGATGGCATGGATCGGCTGGCGCGGATCAGCGAAGATCCGCGACCCAGCCTTAGCGAATACTGAGTTCGGCGATGTTCTCGGGCGGCCAGTTCTCGAGACGCATGCCCAGTGACAGTCCGCGCGTGGCCAGCACGTCCTTGATCTCGGTGAGCGACTTCTTGCCCAGATTGGGCGTCTTGAGCAGCTCGACCTCGGTACGCTGGATCAGGTCGCCGATCAGATAGATGTTCTCGGCCTTGAGACAGTTGGCCGAACGCACCGTCAGCTCCAGGTCGTCGACCGGACGCAGCAGAATCGGATCGTAGGGCGATTCGTCACGCGCCTCCTGAACCTGGGTATCGGCTGGAGCCGTGCCCTCAAGGGCGACAAAGCTCGACAGCTGATCGCGCAGGATGGTGGCCGCGCGCTGGATGCTCTCCTTCGGATCGATCGTGCCGTTGGTCTCCAGGTCGATCACCAGCCGGTCGAGGTCGGTGCGTTGCTCGACACGCGCTGACTGGACCTCGATGGCCACACGTCGCACCGGGCTGAAGGAGGCATCGATCGGCAGCTTGCCGATCGGGCGATCCTCCGCATTCTCGAGTTCACGCTGGCTCGCCGGCTCATAGCCGCGACCACGACGCACGGTCAGCGTCATGCTCAGCTCGCCTTCGGTGATGTTAGCGATCACCAGTTCCGGATTCGCGATCTCGGCGGTGTGGTCGATGGCGATATCCGCCGCCGTCACCGGTCCCGGGCCACGCTTGCTCAGCGCAAAGATCGCCTCGTCCTTACCTTCGAGCGAGATAGCGAGCTGCTTGAGGTTGAGCAGGATTTCAAGCACGTCTTCCTGCACACCCTCAAGCGTGGTGTACTCGTGAAGTACGCCCTGGATCTCGACTTCCGTTACGGCGTACCCGTCCATCGACGACAGCAAGATCCGCCGCAGCGCGTTGCCGAGCGTGTGGCCGAAACCGCGCTCAAGCGGCTCCAGCGAGACCCGCGAATGGCGCGGGTTGCCGTCGACCTGCTCGACTTTGACGATGCGCGGTTTGAGAAATTCGCCAATAGCGTCAGTCATTCAGTGCCTCTCAGGGTGCTCCTTACTTGGAGTACAGCTCGACGATCAGTGACTCGTTGATGTCGGCTGGCAGATCCGAACGATCAGGAATGCGCTTGAACACGCCTTTCAGACCCTTGCTATCGACCTCGACCCAATCCGGAAAGCCATACTGCTCAGCCAGGGCCATGGCGTTCTGCACGCGCACCTGCTTCTTGGCCGGCTCGCAGACCTCAACGTGGTCGTCAGCGCCCACCTGATAGGAGGCGATGTTGACGATGCGGCCATTGACCAGAATGCCTTTATGGCTGACGAGCTGGCGCGCCTCGGCACGGGTGGAGCCGAAGCCCATCCGGTAGACGACGTTGTCGAGCCGTCGTTCGAGGAGCTGCAACAGGTTTTCACCGGTCGCACCCTTGGACTGAGCGGCCTTCTTGTAGTAGTTGCGGAACTGCTTTTCGAGCACACCATAGATGCGGCGCACCTTCTGCTTCTCGCGCAGCTGCACGCCGTAGTCTGAGAGGCGGCGACGGCGGTCGGTCGTCTGACCGGGCTGCTTCTCCAGGTTGCACTTGGTATCGAGCGAACGCGCGCGGCTCTTGAGCGAAAGGTCTACACCCTCGCGCCGCGCCAGCTTGCAGGTCGGGCCTGTGTAACGTGCCATGTCTCTTCCTGTTGAACTGTCAGACGTCAGACGCGCCGCTTCTTGGGCGGGCGGCAGCCGTTGTGCGGGATGGGCGTCACGTCAGTGATGCTGGTAATCTTGAATCCGGCATTGTTGAGCGCGCGCACGGCGGACTCGCGTCCAGGCCCCGGCCCCTTGACATTGACATCCAGGTTGCGCAGACCGTATTCCTTCGCGGCCTGGCCGGCCTTGTCGGCGGCGACCTGAGCGGCAAAGGGCGTGCTCTTGCGCGAGCCACGGAAGCCTGAGCCACCGGAGGTCGCCCAAGCCAGGGCGTTGCCTTGCCGGTCGGTGATGGTGATGATGGTGTTGTTGAAGGAGGCGTGGACGTGGGCAACCCCGTCCGCGACCTGCTTCTTGACTTTCTTTTTCGTGCTGCGAATCGGTTTAGCCATTCGACGTAATCCAGCTCATCTGGCCGAGCGCGAGCGCTCTCAGCGTTTGATCGGGCGACGCGGGCCCTTACGGGTCCGGGCGTTGGTTCGGGTGCGCTGACCGCGCAGCGGCAGCCCGCGACGATGACGGATGCCCCGGTAGCAACCAAGGTCCATCAGCCGCTTGATGTTCATCGACACCTCGCGCCGCAGATCGCCCTCAACCGCGAACTTCGCGACTTCATTACGCAGCTTGTCGACTTCTTCTTCCGTGAGGCTCTGCACCTTGGTATTAGGCGCGATACCCGCTGCATCGCAAATTTGACCCGCGCGGGTGCGACCAATGCCATAGATCGCGGTCAACGCGATCACGGCGTGTTTTTTGTCTGGGATGTTGACGCCGGCGATACGGGCCATGTTTACGAACCCCTTAGTCCTAAATGCTCAGCGGGTAAACCGCGCAGTATATCAAACAGTTTGTTCAGGTCAACCAAGGATCGATCAACCCTGGCGCTGCTTGTGACGCGGATCAGTACAGATCACACGCACCGACCCGTTACGCCGAATGATTCGGCAGTTTCTGCACAGCTTCTTGACGGATGCACGCACTTTCATTTTTTGTCTCCTAAACCGCGTCCGCGTACGACAGGCGGTGTTTGCAATGAACCGACCGTCCGCAAGCGACTCCGGACGGTCGCCGCGCTGGACGCGGTCTAACAAGCGTTGTTGACGGCCTCAGCGCAGCAGTCCGCCGCCCGGTGCCTTCAGATTGGCTTTCTTCATCAGTCCTTCGTACTGATGTGACATCAGATGCGCCTGCACCTGGGCCATGAAATCCATAACGACCACGACCACGATCAGCAGCGAGGTGCCACCAAAGTAGAAGGGCACGTTGTAGCCGACGATCAGAAACTCGGGCAGCAGACAGACAGCCGTGATGTAGATGGCACCGGCGGCGGTCAGCCGGGTCATGACGCCATCGATGTAACGGGCCGTCTGCTCGCCGGGACGGATGCCCGGAATGAAGGCGCCCGAGCGCTTGAGATTGTCCGCTGTTTCCTTGGCGTTGAAGACCAACGCGGTATAGAAGAAACAGAAGAAGATGATCGCCGAGGCATAGAGCAGCACATAAATCGGCTCACCGGGCGCCAGCTTGGACGTGATGTCCGCGATCCAGCGCAAATCCTCGCTACTGCCGAACCACTGACCGAGCGTGCCCGGAAACAGGATGATACTGGAGGCGAAGATCGGCGGAATCACACCGGCCATGTTGAGCTTGAGCGGCAGGTGCGTACTCTGCGCCTGCATCATCTTACGGCCCTGCTGACGGCGCGCATAGTTCACGGTGATACGCCGTTGACCACGCTCGACGAACACCACGAAAGCGGTTACGGCCAGCGCCATTGCGAAGAGCGCCAGCACGGCCAGCGAGTTCATCTCACCGGTGCGCGCCAGTTCGAGCGTGCCACCGAGCGCCGCCGGCAGACCGGCGACGATACCGCTGAAGATGATCATCGAGATCCCGTTGCCGATACCGCGCTCGGTGATCTGCTCGCCGAGCCACATCAGGAACATGGTTCCGGTCACCAGCGACACGGCCGCAGTGAAGACGAAGCCCACGCCTGAATGCACCACCAGCGCCGAGCCGCCGGCTGTCTGACCCTGCAGCGCCATCGAGATACCGATGGCCTGGAAGGTGGCCAGGAACACCGTGCCATAGCGGGTGTACTGAGTAATCTTGCGCCGTCCGGCCTCACCCTCTTTCTTCAGCTGCTCAAGCTGCGGTACCACCGCCGTCATCAACTGCACGATGATGGAGGCCGAAATATAGGGCATGACGCCGAGTGCGAACAGACTCGCGCGCTCCAGAGCGCCACCCGAGAACATGTTGAACATGTCCAGAATGGAACCCTGGTTCTGATCGAAGAGGATGGCCAGTGCCTCCGGATTCACCCCGGGAACCGGGATGAAGGTACCGATGCGGTAGACGAGCAAGGCCCCCAACAGGAACATCAGACGCCGGCGCAGTTCGGTCAACTGCCCCGTCCCACCAAGCGCCCTACCTATGGATCCAGCGTTCTTAGCCATCCGTCTCAAACCTATTTGGTTAGTCTTCGATCTTGCCGCCGGCAGCTTCAATCGCGGCACGCGCACCCTTGGTCGCGCCCAGGCCACGGATCGTCACGGCGCGGCTGACCTCGCCGGAGGCGATGATCTTGGCAACCTTGACGGCGCGATTGAGCACGCCGGCGGCCTTGAGCGCGTCCAGATCGACGACATCGCCCTCGACCAGATTCAGCTCATTCAGGCGCACCTCGGCCTTGTCCGGCGCCGTGCGCGAACGGAAGCCGACCTTGGGCAGACGACGCTGCAAGGGCATCTGACCGCCCTCGAAGCCGACCTTGTGGAAACCGCCGGCACGGGCCTTTTGACCCTTGTGACCGCGACCACAGGTCTTGCCCAGACCGCTACCGATACCGCGACCGACACGCTTGGCCGACGGACGGCTGCCCGGATCGGGCCGTAGATCATTGAGTTTCATCTCAGACTTCCTCCACGACCTTGACCATGTACTGCACGGTATTGACCATGCCGCGCGTACAGGGCGTATCCTCGACCTCGACGACCTGGTGCATGCGACGCAGACCCAGGCCGCGTACGCAGGCCTGGTGGCGCTTGAGGCGCCCGTGCACGCTGCGCACCAGCTTGACCTTCATCATTTTCTTGTCGGACATCGCTTACCCCAGGATCTCTTCGACACTCTTACCGCGCTTGGCTGCAACGGTCTCAGGGTCGCTCATGATCCGCAGACCATTGACGGTGGCACGCACGACGTTGATCGGGTTGTTGGTACCGATGCACTTGGCGAGCACGTTCTGCACGCCCAGCACCTCGAACACGGCACGCATAGCGCCACCGGCGATGATACCCGTACCCTCGGAGGCTGGCTGCATGAAGACCTTGGCTGCTCCGTGCTTACCCTGCAGCGGATACTGCAACGTGGTGCCGTTGAGCTTGACCTCGACCATGTTCTTGCGCGCGTTTTCCATTGCCTTCTGGATCGCGATCGGCACCTCACGCGCCTTGCCGCGACCGAAGCCGACCCGGCCTTTGCCATCGCCGACCACGGTCAGCGCCGCGAAACCGAACTGACGACCGCCCTTGACCACCTTGGCGACACGGTTGACCGCGACCAGTTTTTCGAGGAGATCGTCGCCTTCTGCCTTTGGATTGAAGTTTGCCATTGATCGCTCCCCTAGAATTTCAATCCGCCTTCACGCGCCGCATCTGCAAGCGCCTTGAGACGGCCGTGATAACGGAAGCCGGAACGGTCGAAGGCGACCGTGTCGACACCAGCGGCGAGCGCGCGCTCAGCGATCGCCTTGCCGATGACGGTGGCGGCAGCGATGTTGGCTTTGTTGCCCTCGATGGTCTGAGCGAGCGCCTTCTCAACGGTCGAAGCGCTGGCCAGGACACGATCGCCGGATTCACCGGAAGCGATGATCTGGGCATAGGTATGACGCGGCGTGCGATACACACACAGCCGATAGGCGCCAAGCTCGCGAATCTTGGCGCGGGCCCGCGTCGCACGACGCAGGCGAGCCTGTTTCTTATCCATCGTTGAGACCCCTTATTTCTTCTTGGCTTCCTTACGCAGGACGTTTTCGTCTGCGTAACGAACACCCTTGCCCTTGTACGGCTCCGGCGGACGGTAAGCCCGGATCTCGGAGGCGACCTGACCGACTCGCTGCTTGTCGGCACCCGACACCAGGATCTCGGTCTGACTGGGGGTCTCGATCGTGATACCGGCAGGCACCGGATAGTCGATCGGATGTGAGAAGCCCAGGCTGAGGTTGAGCACGTCGCCCTTGGCCTGCGCGCGATAACCGACGCCGACCAGGGTCAGCTTGCGGGTAAACCCGGTTCCGCAGCCCGTGACCATGTTGTTGAGCAGGGCACGGGTGGTACCGGCCATGGCCCACGCCTCGGTCTGGCCTTCAGCCGGAGCAACCCGGATCTCGCCGCTCTCTTCGCACACGCTCACAGTCGGATGCACGCACCAGTCCAGGGCACCCTTGGGCCCCTTGACCTTGACGTCCTGACCGCTGATCTCGACGCTGACGCCCTTGGGCAGCTTGATGGGGGCCTTTGCAATTCGTGACATCTTGGTCTCCCCTTAAGCAACGTAGGCGATGATCTCGCCGCCGTGTCCGGCCTGGCGGGCCGCGCGGTCGGTCATCAGACCCTTGGAGGTGGAGACGATGGCGATGCCAAGCCCGGCCCAAACCTTGGGCAGCTCGTCTTTGCCGCGATAGATGCGCAGTCCGGGGCGCGAGACGCGCTTGAGGAACTCGATCACGGGCTTGCCGCGATAGTACTTGAGCTTGATGACGAGCTCAGGCTTTCCATCCTTGGCCTCGACCATGGCGTCGGCAATATAACCTTCTTCCTTGAGCAGGTCCGCAATGGCGACTTTCTGCTTGGAAGACGGCATCACGATCGTGATCTTGCCGCGCTGCTGGCCGTTGCGGATGCGTGTCAGCATATCCGCAATCGGATCCGACATACTCATTGGCTTCTCCGTGGGTCAGGCCGTCGTTGCGACGCGATACCCGGTAGGTTAAAAAAACGTGGGATCTGGACTTACCAGCTCGCCTTGACGACGCCGGGGACGTCCCCGCGCATCACGGCCTCGCGCAGCTTGTTGCGCGACAGACCGAACTTGCGATAGACCGCGTGCGGACGACCGCTGACGCGGCAGCGACGCTGCTGGCGCGTGGGGCCGGCATCGCGCGGCAGCTTCTGGAGTTTCGCCAGGGCTTCGTCGATCTGCTCGGCACTGGCGCTGCGATCATTGATCACGGCCTTGAGGGCCGCGCGCTTGGCGCTGAACTGGGCTGCGATCTCGGTGCGCTTGCGGTCGCGCGCAATCATGCTCTTCTTCGCCATGGGGCTACCTTAGGTCCGGAATGGGAAATTGAAGGCCTCGAGCAGCGCGCGACCTTCTTCGTCGGTACGGGCCGTGGTCGTGATGGTGATATCGAGTCCGCGCAACGCATCGATCTTATCGTAATCGATCTCGGGGAACATGATCTGCTCGCGCACGCCCATCGAGTAATTGCCACGACCATCAAACGCCTTGGCGCTCAGGCCGCGGAAGTCACGGATACGCGGAATCGAGACACTGATCAGGCGATCGAGGAACTCGTACATGCGCTCACGACGCAGCGTGACCTTGCAGCCGATCGGCCAGCCTTCGCGGATCTTGAACCCGGCGACCGACTTGCGGGCGTAGGTCACGATCGGCTGCTGACCGGCGATGGCGCGCAGATCGGCAACGGCATGATCCATGACTTTCTTATCCGCCACAGCCTCGCCCACGCCCATGTTGAGCGTGATCTTTTCGATCTTAGGCACCTGCATCACGCTTGAGTAGCTGAAGCGCTCCTTGAGCTGAGGAACGATGCGCTCTTTGTATTCAGTCTGTAATCTGGACATCTCGCTTCACCCGGTCAGACGTCGACGACTTCGCCGTTGGACTTGAACACGCGCACCTTGCGGCCGTCTTCCAGGGTCTTGAAGCCGACTCGGTCGGCCGCGCCCTTGATGGGGTTATAGAGCCCCACATTGGAGACATGGATCGGCATCGCCTTGTCGATGATGCCACCCGGCGCGCCGGCCTGCGGATTGCCCTTCTGGTGCTTGCGGGCGATATTGATGTTCTCGACGACGATGTGGTTCTCGTCGAGCACCTTGAGCACCGTGCCGCGCTTGCCCTTGTCCTTACCGGTGATGACCATGACGTCATCACCCTTCTTGATCTTTCTCATGACTATCGTCTCCTTAGAGCACTTCCGGCGCCAGCGAGATGATCTTCATGAAACGCTCGCCGCGCAGCTCGCGCGTCACGGGGCCGAAGATACGGGTGCCGATGGGTTGAAGCTGGTTGTTGAGCAGCACGGCCGCGTTGCCGTCGAAACGGATCAGCGAGCCGTCGGGCCGGCGCACACCCTTACGGGTCCGCACCACAACCGCGTTGTACACATCGCCTTTCTTGACCTTGCCGCGTGGGATGGCGTCCTTGACGGTGACCTTGATGACATCGCCGATGCCCGCGTAGCGACGATGCGACCCGCCGAGCACCTTGATGCACATCACGCTCTTGGCGCCGCTGTTGTCGGCGACGCTCAGATTGCTCTGCATCTGAATCATTGTCTTTTACCTAAAAAGCTCGTTGCTGATCCGGGAATGGACCGATGGCTCCGCGAATGACCGCGCCGGCCGTGCCGCAAGGGCCGGGCCGGAATACGCGAGACAGGCAAATGCTGCTCAGCGCGCCTTTTCGAGGATCTCGATCAGACGCCAGGTCTTGGTCTTGGAGAGCGGACGGCACTGCTCGACCCGCACCAGATCACCTTCGCCGCAGCTATTGGTCTCGTCATGGGCATGGATCTTGGTCGAGCGGCGCATGAACTTACCATAAAGCGGGTGCTTGACACGGCGCTCGATCACGACCGTGATGGTCTTGTCCATGGCGCTGCTGGTCACGCGCCCTTCGAGTGTCCGGTTGCTCTTGATCTCGTTCTCGTCGCTCATGATTTCCCGCCCGCCTTCTGTTCGGCCATGATGGTCTTGATCCGGGCGATGTCCCGGCGCACGGCCTTCATGCGCGAAGGCTTGGACAACTGACCGGTGCCCCGCTGCATGCGCAGGTTGAATTGCTCACGCAGCAGATCCATCAACTGCGTCTGAAGCTCCGCAGCGCTGTTCGTTCTAAGCTCGTTGGCCTTCATCACAGAATCGTCCGCTTTTCAAAGGTGGTCTGCACGGGCAGCTTGGCCGACGCCAGCTTGAAGGCCTCACGCGCGACTTCTTCGCTGACACCTTCGATTTCGTAGAGCATGCTGCCCGGCTGAATCAGCGCGACCCAATACTCGACGTTACCCTTACCTTTACCCATACGCACTTCGAGCGGTTTTTTGGAGATCGGCTTGTCGGGGAACACCCGGATCCAGATCTTACCGCCACGCTTGACGCTACGGGAGATGGCACGACGGGCGGCTTCGATCTGACGCGCCGTGAGACGACCACGCTCGGTCGCCTTGAGACCGAACTCGCCGAAGCTCACGCGGTTGCCGCTCTGGGCCAGACCGCGGTTGCGGCCCTTGTGTTGCTTTCTGAATTTGGTGCGTTTTGGTTGCAGCATGACTTAACCCTTCTTTCCGGCCGCCTTCGGCGCCGGTTCCTCGGGCTGCTGGTCGCCAAAAACCTCGCCCTTGAAGATCCAGACCTTAACACCGAGCACGCCGTAGGTCGTTTTGGCCTCGGCAAAGCCATAGTCGATGTCAGCGCGCAGGGTGTGCAACGGCACGCGGCCCTCACGCGCCCATTCGCTGCGTGCGATCTCGGCGCCGTTCAGACGGCCGGCGACACTGACCTTGATGCCCTCGGCACCCAGACGCATGGTGTTCTGGATCGAACGCTTCATGGCGCGGCGGAACATGATACGCCGTTCGAGCTGCTGGGCAATGCCCTCGGCAACCAGTTGCGCGTCGAGTTCCGGCTTGCGGATCTCCTCAATGGCGATGTGCACCGGGATGCCCATCATCGCCGAGACCTTGGTGCGCAGCTTGTCGATGTCTTCGCCCTTCTTACCGATCACCACGCCCGGACGGGCGGTGTGGATGGTGATGTGGGCATTCTTGGCCGGACGGTCGATCTGGATGCGGCTCACCGACGCCTTAGCGAGTTCCTTGCGCAGGAAGTCGCGGACCTGGAGATCGGTGTTGAGCAGATCGGCGTAATCCTTCGAATTCGCGTACCACTTGGATGTCCAATCCTTGACGATGCCAAGGCGGATACCATTCGGATGAACTTTCTGTCCCATACTGGTCCCCTGGATCCTCTAGGCTTCGGCCACGGTCAGCGTGATGTGGCTGGTGCGTTTCATGATGCGGTTGGCGCGGCCCTTGGCGCGCGGCATGATCCGCTTCATGGTCGGCCCCTCGTTGACCTGGATGGCCGCAACCTTGAGTTCGTCGATATCGGCGCCCTCATTGTGCTCGGCATTGGCGATCGCCGACTCCAGGACTTTTTTAATGATATCGGCGCCCTTCTTGGGGCTGAAGCTCAGCGTGCTGAGGGCTTCCTCAACATGCTTGCCGCGAATCAGGTCCGCGACCAGTCGGGCTTTCTGCGCCGAGATCCGGGCGTATTTGTGTGTTGCTACGGCTTGCATCGCGATCTCCCGACTAGCGCTTCTTCGCCTTCTTGTCGGCGGCGTGACCACGATAGGTACGGGTCAACGCGAACTCGCCGAGCTTGTGGCCGATCATGTTTTCATTGACGAGTACCGGCACATGCTGACGCCCGTTGTGGACCGCAATGGTCAGACCAACCATCTCAGGCAACACCATGGAACGGCGCGACCAGGTCTTGATCGGGCGCTTGCTGTTTTGGGCGACCGCCTCTTCCACCTTCTTGATCAGGTGGTGGTCGACAAAGGGTCCCTTTCTAATCGAACGTGGCACTTGCTCAACCTCGACTGATTCTATTTGCGACCGCGACGACGCACGATCATGCTGTCGGTCCGCTTGTTCTTACGCGTCTTGTGACCCTTGGTCGGCACACCCCAAGGCGTGACCGGATGACGACCGCCGGAGGTGCGGCCTTCGCCACCACCATGCGGATGATCGACCGGGTTCATGACCACACCACGCACCGTCGGACGGATACCGCGCCAGCGGCTTGCGCCGGCCTTGCCGAGCTTGCGCAGGCTGTGCTCGCTGTTACCGACTTCGCCGATGACGGCGCGGCAGTCGGAATGCACCTTGCGCATCTCGCCTGAGCGCAAACGCAGGGTTGCGGTGCCGGAGTCGCGTGCGATCAGCTGCACCGAGGCGCCGGCCGAGCGCGCAATCTGCGCTCCCTTGCCAGGACGCATCTCGACACAGTGGACCTGGGTACCGACCGGAATGTTGCGCAGCGGCATGCAATTGCCCACCGCGATCGGCGCGACCTCGCCCGAGATGACCGGATCACCGGCTTTCAGGCCCTTGGGCGCGATGATATAGGTGCGCTCGCCATCGGCATACTTCAGCAGCGCGATGTGCGCCGAGCGATTCGGATCGTACTCCAGACGCTCCACGGTCGCCGGCACGTCGTCCTTGCGATTGCGCTTGAAGTCGATGATGCGATAACGCTGCTTGTGACCGCCGCCCTGGTGACGAACGGAGACACGGCCCTGATTGTTGCGCCCGCCATGCTTGGTCTGCTTATCGAGCAGGGGCGCATGTGGTTCGCCCTTGTGCAGATCGGGCGTCGTCACCTTGACGACGAAGCGTCGTCCGGCGGACGTCGGTTTGGTCTTTACGATTGGCATCTTGATCTATCCGTTGCTGTCCGCCGCCGCGCTCAAGCGGCGTCGCCGAAGTCGATGTCTTGGCCGGGCTTCAGACGTACATACGCCTTGCGCCAGTCCTGACGCTTGCCCAGACGTTGCCCGTGGCGCTTCTGCTTGCCCTTGACGTTGAGGATCTGGACGCGATCGACCTGGACCTCGAACAGCATCTCGACCGCCTTGGCGACCTCCTGCTTGGTCGCATCGGTCAGGACGCGAAAGGTCACCTGACCGCAGGTCTCGACCAGACGCGACGCCTTCTCAGAGATCACGGGCGCGAGCAGCACCTTCATCAGACGCTCGTTGTTCATGCCAGCCGCTCCTCCAGCTTCTTGATCGCCGCTTCGGTGGCGAGAATGGTCTCGAAGGCGATCAGGCTGACCGGATCGACCTCTTGCGCCGACAGCACGTCGACCTTGGGCAGATTGCGCGCCGCCAGATAGAGCGTGTCGTCGAACCCATCGGTGAGGATGAGTGCATCGGTCAGATCATGGCTCTTGAGCAGCGCGATCAACGCCTTGGTCTTAGCCGCTTCCAGCGCCAGCTCGGAGACGACGATCAAACGCTCGGTGCGCACCAGCTCGGAGAGGATCGAGCGCACGGCGCCGCGATACATCTTGCGGTTGACCTTCTGGCTGTAGTCGCGTGGCTGGGCCGCGAAGGTCACGCCGCCTGAGCGCCACAGCGGACTGCGCGAGGTACCCGCACGGGCACGACCGGTTCCCTTCTGACGCCACGGCTTGGCACCGCCACCGGAAACCGCCGCACGGTTCTTCTGGGCCTTGGTGCCGGCGCGCGCGCCCGCCATGTAGGCGGTCACGACCTGGTGAACCAGGCCTGGTTTGTATTCCACGCCGAAGACGGCGTCGGAAACCTGCACACTGGACGCGCCAGTGTGGTTTCGAATGGCGATCTCCATGAGTGCTTAGCCCTTGTTCTTTTGCTTCACGGACGGCAGCACGATCAGTCGACCGCCCGTCGGTCCAGGCACGCCGCCACGGACCAGCAGGAGGTTCCGGTCGGTATCGACCCGCACTACCTCAAGATTTTGCTGACAACGATTGGCAGCGCCCAGATGGCCCGCCATCTTCTTACCCTTCCATACGCGTCCAGGGGTCTGGTTCTGACCGATGGAACCCGGCGCACGGTGCGAGAGTGAGTTGCCGTGGGTGCGATCCTGACCAGCGAAGTGGTGACGGCGAATGACGCCGGAAAAACCACGACCCTTGGTCACGCCACGCACGTCGACCTTCTGACCCGGCTCGAAGATGGAGACCGAAATCTCCTGACCGACCTGGATCTCAGTGCCTTCATCGCCTTCCAGGCGGAACTCACGCAGCACTTCACCCGCTTCAACACCCGCCTTGGCGTAATGACCCGCCATCGGCTTGGTGACGCGCGAGGCGCGGCGCTGGCCGAAAGCGACCTGGATGGCGCTATAGCCATCGGTCTCTTCGGACTTGACCTGACTGACGCGGTTCGGCGTGACCTCGATCACGGTGACCGGGATGCTCTCACCCGCTTCGGTGAAGACACGGGTCATGCCGGCTTTGCGTCCGATAACTCCGATCGACATGATTTCGTCCTCAGCTCAGCTTGATCTGGACGTCGACACCGGCGGCCAGATCGAGTTTCATCAGCGCGTCGACGGTCTTGTCGGTCGGATCGACGATGTCCATCAAACGCTTGTGGGTGCGCAGTTCGTACTGGTCGCGCGCATCTTTATTGACGTGCGGCGAAACCAGGATGGTGAAGCGCTCCTTTTTGGACGGCAGCGGCACCGGACCCCGCACCTGAGCGCCGGTGCGCTTGGCGGTGTCGACGATCTCACGCGCGGACTGATCGATCAGACGATGATCGAACGCCTTCAGCCGGATTCGGATTCTCTGATTCGTCATGCCCTTACTCGATGATCTTGGAAACCACACCCGCGCCGACGGTACGACCGCCTTCGCGTACCGCAAAGCGCAGACCGTCTTCCATGGCGATCGGAGC
>NZ_WNKT01000055.1 GCF_009720725.1 Allochromatium palmeri | reverse complement strand
GAGGGCGAGCCAACGGCGACTCAGTTCATGTGGACAGCGTATCACAAAAATTACGCATCTCTGACTGGACGTGGTTTAATTGGTCGCTTCCAGCCGGAGAGACTGACCTGACGCGCACGCGAAAGCGTGAGCTGTTCGGCGGGCGCATCGCATGTGACGACCGAGCCGGCACCGATGGTAGCGCCTGCCCCGACCTCGACTGGTGCCACGAGTGCGGTGTTGGAGCCGATGAAGGCGCCATCGCCGATCCGGGTCTTGAACTTGTTCACGCCGTCATAGTTGCAGGTGATGGTGCCGGCGCCGACATTGACCCCGGCTCCAACCTCAGCATCCCCCAGATAAGTCAGATGATTGACCTTGCTGCCGCGTCCGACCTGCGTCTTCTTGATCTCGACGAAGTTGCCGACGTGGGTGTCGTCGGCCAGCCGTGCCTCGGGGCGCAGCCGGGCAAAGGGACCAATACGCGCGTTCGCGCCGACCTCGGCTGATTCGATGACACAGTTGGCCTGGATCTGGGTATCCGGGCCGATGACGCAGTCCTTGAGCACGCAGTTGGGACCGACGCAGACGCCCGAGGCCAGACGCACCTCACCCTCGATGATGACATTGACGTCGATGAAGACATCCGGCTCGGCGTCGAGCCGTCCACGCAGATCGAAGCGCATTGGATCGGCGAGCGTGACACCGGCGCGCATCAGCGACTCGGCCTGCTGGCGCTGATGGATCCGCTCCAGCTCGGCCAACTGGACGCGATCATTCACCCCGGCGACCTCGTGGAGCGCTGACGGTTGCGTGGTAGCGATCGACACACCCTCGCTTGCCGCCAGTGCGATGACATCGGTCAGATAGTATTCGCCCTGGGCGTTGTCATCGTCGATCCGGTCGAGCCAGGACTCCAGCCGTGCGTGATCGGCGACCAGGAAGCCGGTATTGATCTCGCGAATCGCGCGCTCGTCGGGCGTGGCGTCTTTATCCTCGACGATGCGGACCACCTGGCCCTCAGCATCGCGCAGAATGCGACCATAGCCGCTTGGATCATCCAACTCAGCGGTGAGCACGGCCAAGGGGGTTGCACTGGCCAGCGCGACCAATCGCTCCAGAGTCTCCGGCGTGATCAGCGGCACATCGCCATAGAGCACCAGCACGCGATCCATGTCGGTCAGCGTCGGCATGGCCTGGATGACGGCATGCCCCGTCCCGCGCTGCTCGGCCTGCTCGACCCACACACAGTCCTCGTCGGCCAGTGTCGCGCGCACCTGCTCGCCGCCATGCCCGTGGACCACGACGATGCGTGCCGGATCGAGCGCCCGCGCCGCCGCCAGCACATGCGCCAGCAGCGGACGTCCCGCGAGTGGATGCAACACCTTGGGCCGACGCGAGCGCATCCGCTTACCCTGCCCTGCCGCCAGGATCACGACACCTGTTTTCATCGCTTAGACTCCATAAAAGAAAACGCCCCCGTCATTACTGATCGGGGGCGTCTGTTCAGACCGAATAACGGCGGTGCAACCCGCTGAACCGATCAGCCACGCTTCATCTTGCGCAGCTTCTCGATCGCCCGCAGTTGCGCCACGGCCTCGGCCAGCTCGGCCTGGGCCTTGGCATACTCGAACTCAGCCTTCTGACCGGAGAGCGCATCCTCGGCGCGACGCTTGGCTTCCAGCGCCGCGGCCTCATCGAGATCGCGTGCGCGGATGGCGGTATCGGCCAGCACCGTCACCTTGTGCGGCTGGACTTCGAGCATGCCGCCGGAGACATAGAAATGCTCCTGCTCACCGTGCTCGTTCTCCACCCGCACGTCACCCGGACGCAGACGGCTGATGAAGGCGGTGTGCCGTGGCGCGATACCGACTTCACCCATTTCGGCCGTGGCATAGACCATGGCCGCCTGACCCGAGTGGATGGCGCCTTCGGCACTGACGATATCGACGTGGACTGTCATTGCCATGGGAGATCCCCCTTAGTTGGCCATCTTCTTGGCCTTCTCGACCGCTTCCTCGATGCCGCCGACCATGTAGAACGCCTGCTCGGGCAGGTGATCGTACTCGCCGTTGACGATGGCCTTGAAGTCCTTGATGGTGTCCTTGACCGACACGAACTTACCGGGCGCACCGGTGAAGACTTCGGCGACGAAGAACGGCTGCGACAGGAAGCGCTGGATCTTACGCGCCCGGTTGACGGTGAGCTTGTCTTCTTCCGACAGCTCATCCATGCCCAGGATCGCGATGATGTCCTTGAGCTCCTTGTAGCGCTGGAGCGTGCCCTGCACGGCGCGCGCGGTCTCGTAATGCTCGGCACCGACGACGTTGGGGTCGAGGATACGGCTGGTGGAGTCGAGCGGATCCACGGCGGGGTAGATGCCCAGCTCGGCGATCTGACGCGACAGCACCAGGGTGGCGTCCAAGTGCGCGAAGGTGGTGGCCGGCGAGGGGTCGGTCAAGTCGTCGGCGGGCACGTAAACGGCCTGGAACGAGGTGATCGAGCCGGTGCGGGTCGAGGTGATGCGCTCCTGCAGCGCGCCCATCTCAGAGGCCAGGGTCGGCTGATAACCCACGGCGGAGGGCATGCGGCCTAGCAGCGCCGACACCTCGGTACCGGCCAGGGTGTAACGGTAGATGTTGTCGATGAACATCAGCACGTCACGGCCTTCGTCGCGGAAGTACTCGGCCATGGTCAGACCGGTCAGGGCCACGCGCAGACGGTTGCCCGGCGGCTCGTTCATCTGGCCGTAGACCAGGGCCACCTTGTCGAGAACGCCGCCTTCCTTCATCTCGTGATAGAAGTCGTTACCTTCACGAGTACGCTCGCCGACACCGGCGAACACCGAGAAGCCCGAGTGCTCGACGGCGATGTTACGGATCAGCTCCATCAGCGTCACGGTCTTGCCGACGCCGGCGCCGCCGAACAGACCGACCTTACCGCCCTTGGCGATCGGCATGATCAGGTCGATGACCTTGATGCCGGTCTCCAGGATCTCGGTGGACGCGGCCTGCTCTTCCAGCTTGGGTGCCTGACGGTGGATCGACCAGCGCGCTTCGCTCTGGACATCGCCCTGCTCGTCGATGGGGTTGCCCAGCACGTCCATGATGCGGCCCAGGGTCGCCTGGCCGACCGGCACCTGGATCGGTGCGCCCGTGGCGGTCACGTCGACACCACGCTGCAGACCGTCGGTCGAACCCATGGCGATGGTGCGCACCACGCCGTCGCCGAGCTGCTGCTGGACTTCCAGCGTCAGACCGGTCGACTCGATCTTGAGCGCGTCATACACCTTGGGCATCTCGCCGCGCGGGAACTGCACGTCCACGACCGCGCCGATGATTTCCACCACGTTACCGGAACTCATAGTCTTTTCCTCTTCTGCCTTGCGGCCACTAAGCGATTCTGTTTGGATCCTGTGCCCCGCCCGGAGCGAACCGTATCGAGCGCGCGGCCAGCCTGTCGTTTAGACGGCGGCGGCGCCGCTGACGATCTCGGAGATCTCCTGGGTGATGGCGGCCTGACGCGCCTTGTTGTAGACGAGCTGCAACTCGCCGATCAGGTTGCCGGCGTTGTCCGAGGCGGCCTTCATCGCGACCATGCGCGCGGCCTGCTCGCAGGCGCTGTTCTCGACCACCGACTGATAGACGAGCGACTCGATGTAGCGCGTCAGCAGGGCATCCAGGACCGTCTTGGCGTCCGGCTCATAGATGTAATCCCAGTGATAGGGCATGGCGTCGCGTTCGCCTGGGACGAGCGGCACCAGTTGGCGAATCACCGGACGCTGGGTCATGGTGTTGACGAACTCGTTGCCGACCACATAGATGGCGTCGATTTCGCCGGTCTCGAAGGCATCGAGCATGACCTTGACCGTGCCGACCAGATCCTCGACGTGCGGCTTGTCGCCCAGATGGGTTGCCTGCGCCTTGACCTCGCCGCCGAAGCGCTTGAAGAAGCCGAGCGCCTTGGTGCCGATGGTGCAGAATACCGGCTCGACCCCAGCCGCACGCTGCTCCTTGATCTCGGCGATCAGCCGACGGAACAGGTTGCTGTTGAGACCGCCGCACAGCCCGCGATCGGACGAAACGACGATATAACCAACGCGCTTGCGCGGACGCTCCATCGCCATGAACGAGTGTCGATACTCGGGCGTGGCGTTGGCCAGATGACTGATGACCTGGAGCATCTTCTCCGCGTAGGGACGGGAGGCGGCCATGCGGTCCTGGGCCTTGCGCATTTTGGAGGCCGCGACCATCTGCATGGCCTTGGTGATCTTCTGCGTGCTCTTGATGCTCGCGATCTTGGTGCGGATTTCTTTGGCGCCTGCCATTCTTTAGCTCCCAGCCTCCAGCTACCAGCCACCAGCGCGTGCGGCCAGGGCGGCGGAGGTTCGATACTTGTCAAAACGCACCGCGCCAGCCGACCGGCCCCGAAGGGCTGGACGGCTGGTCGCTGGCGGCTGTTTACCAGGTGTTGTTGGCCTTGAAGTCCTTGATCGCGGTGTGCATGGCCTGGGCGATGTCGTCGTTGAAATCACCGGTCGAGTCAATCTTGGCCAGCAGATCCGCGCGGGCGGACTTCATATAGCTCTGGAGCGCACGCTCGAAGTCGACGACCTTCTTGACGTCGACGTCGTCGAGGTAGCCTTCGTTGGCGGCAAACAGCGAGATGGCCATCTGACCGACGCTCATCGGCGAGTACTGGAACTGCTTCATGAGTTCCGTGACACGCTCGCCGCGCTGGAGCTGCTTGCGGGTCGCTTCATCCAGGTCGGAGGCGAACTGCGAGAAGGCCGCCAGCTCACGATACTGGGCGAGCGCCAGACGGATACCGCCGCCGAGCTTCTTGATGATCTTGGTCTGAGCCGCACCACCGACACGCGATACCGACAGACCGGCGTTGATGGCCGGACGGATACCTGCGTTGAAGAGGTCGGTCTCCAGGAAGATCTGACCGTCGGTGATCGAGATCACGTTGGTCGGAACGAAGGCGGATACGTCGCCGGCCTGGGTCTCGATGATCGGCAGAGCGGTCAGCGAGCCGGTCTGGCCCTTGACCGCGCCGTCGGTCATCTTCTCGACATAGTCAGCGTTGACGCGCGCGGCGCGCTCCAGCAGACGCGAGTGCAGATAGAAGACGTCACCCGGATAGGCTTCGCGGCCCGGCGGACGGCGCAGCAGCAGCGACACCTGGCGATAGGCCCAGGCCTGCTTGGTCAGGTCGTCATAGACGATGAGCGCGTCTTCGCCCTTGTCGCGGAAGTACTCGCCCATGGTGCAGCCGGCGTAGGGCGCCAGGAACTGCATGGCGGCCGAATCAGCGGCGGGCGCGGCGACGATGATGGTGTGATCCATGGCGCCGTGCTCTTCGAGCTTGCGCACGATGGCGGCAATCGAGGAGTTCTTCTGGCCGACGGCGACGTAGATACACTTAACGCCGGTGTCTTTCTGGTTGATGATCGCGTCGATGGCCACCGCCGTCTTACCGGTCTGGCGGTCGCCGATGATCAGCTCACGCTGACCGCGACCGACCGGAACCATGGCGTCGATGGCCTTGAGGCCAGTCTGCACCGGCTGATCGACCGACTTACGCTCGATGACGCCTGGCGCGACCTTTTCGATCGGCGAGGTGCCGGCCGCTTCGATCGGACCCTTGCCGTCGAGCGGGTTACCCAGGGCATCGACAACGCGACCGAGCAGACCTGGACCGACGGGCACTTCCAGGACGCGTCCTGTGCAACGGACCCAGTCGCCCTCGGACAGATGGGTGTAATCGCCCAGAACGACCGCGCCCACCGAGTCACGCTCCAGGTTCAGCGCCAATCCGTAGGTGTTTCCCGGGAATTCGAGCATCTCATAATACTGAGCGTCGGACAGCCCGTGGATGCGCACGATGCCGTCAGTCACACTGACCACGGTGCCCTCGGTGCGGGCCTCGGTCTGAAGCTCGAATTTCTCGATCTTCTGCTTGATGAGATCGCTGATCTCGGATGGATTCAGTTGCATGGCGGTGTCCAGTTCAGAATTGCAAAGCGTGGGCCAGTTGCTTGAGCTTGCCGCGCACGGAGTCGTCGATGACGAGGTCGTCGGCGCGGACTTCGATCCCGCCGAGCAGGGTGTCGTCGATCTCGAAGGTCAGATCGACCTGCGCACCCAGACGCTTCGCGAGCGAGTCGGCGAGTGCCGCACGCTGATCGTCCTCGACCGCGAACGCGCTGCGCACCAGGACGTGACGCACGCCTTGATCGGCGACGCGACGCTCCTCGAAGAGGCGCGCGATCTCGGGGATGGCCACGAGACGCGCGTTGTCCGCGAGCAGACGCACCAGATTGGCCGGACCCGTCGCAAGCGCGCTGCCACAGACCTCAAGCAGCATGTCGCAGACCCGCTCATGCGGCACGGTCGGATTGCCGATTTGCGCGGCCATCTGCGGATCCGAGGCGACAGTTGCCAACAAGGTCAGCGCCTCGGACCAGGCGTCGATTTGCCCGGTCTCTTTAGCGTGCTCGAAGGCGGCCTCGGCATAAGGGCGCGCGATGGTGGTGAGTTCTCCGGCCATGGTGTTCCCTTAGAGCTGCTTGGCGAAATCGTCGACGAGCGAGCGATGGGCCGCGACGTCGATCTCTTTCTGGAGGATCTTCTCGGCGGCGGCGATGGCCAGCGTGGCGACCTTCTCGCGCAGCTCTTCGCGTGCACGATTGGTCTCGCGCTCGATCTCCGCCTGCGCGGCGGCGACCAGTCGCTCGCCCTCGGTGCGCGCGTCGGTCTTGGCCTCCTCGACGATGTCGAGTGCGCGCTTCTGCGCCTGGTTGACGATCTCGGCCGCGTTGGTCTTGGCCTCCTTCATCAGCTCCAGTGCGCGCTGCTCGCCGAGCGCCTTCTCCTGGTGACCACGCTCCGCGGCGGCGAGACCCTCGGCGATCTTGGCCTTGCGCTCCGCCAACGCCTTCACGATCGGCGGCCAGATATACTTCATGCAGAACCCGACGAACACCGCGAAGGTGATCATCTGGGCGAACAGGGTCAGATTGATGTTCATAGCGTTGCCTCGTGCCTTTGCCTCGGACCTAGTCAGGGTGACAGGCGAGTGTCCTCGACCCGGCCGGAGCCGGATGCATGTTTAGGCAGCGAACATCAGGTACAGACCCATGGCGATCGCGATGACCGGCAGGGCGTCGACCAGACCCATGACAATGAAGAACTGGGTGCGCAGCATCGGGATCAGTTCCGGCTGACGTGCGGCGCCTTCCAGGAAGCGACCGCCCAGGACGCCGATGCCCACGCCGGCGCCGACCGCGCCCAGACCGAGCATGAGGCCCGCGCCGATGAACTTGATGGCCATTGCGAATGCTTGTGCGACTTCGAGCTCCATGAGATCCCCCAGGGGTTGAATGAACAGTGAATGAAAAGACGAACGGTTGGTTTACGGCAAAACAGTCGCCGGGCGTCGCACGGCTTCAGCCGCGACGCCCGGTTTTGCGATCAGTGATGTTCCTGATGCGCCATATCCAGATAGACGATGGTCAGCACCATGAAAATGAAGGCTTGCAGCGTGATGATCAGGATATGGAACACCGCCCAGACGAATTGCAACACACCAGCGGTTCCATCCAGCAGCATCCCGCCACCATAGAGCAGCGCAATCAGGATGAAGATCATCTCGCCGGCGTACATGTTGCCGAAGAGTCGCAGAGCGAGCGAGACCGGCTTGGACAGCAGGCTGATGCCTTCCAGGATCAGGTTCGCCGGCAGGCCCCACTTGCCGAAGGGTTGCAGAGTCAGCTCACCAAGGAAGCCACCGACACCCTTCATCTTGATGCTGTAGTAAAGCACCAGCAGGAAGACCGTCAGCGCCATGCCGAAGGTAGCGTTCGGGTCGGTGGTCGGCACGACCTTCAGATAGACGTGATGCGGATCGGCGCCGAAGATGGCGAGCAGCTGGGCGAACAGATGCGGGATCAAATCGACCGGCACCAGGTCCATGAGGTTCATCAGGAACACCCAGGCGAAAATGGTCAGGGCCAGGGGGGCGACCATGTCGTTCTTGTGACTGAAGGAGCCGCGCACGTTCTCTTCGACGAAGTCGACGATCCATTCGACGAAGTTCTGCGCGCCATTGGGTACGCCGGCCGTGATACGTTCGGCGACACCTTTGAAAAACCAGAGAAACAGCGATCCGAGCAGGATCGAGAAAAACATCGTGTCGACATTGATGGCCCAGAAGCCCATCTCAGCCGCTTCGGCACTGTTATGCGCGAAGCCCAGCCCATGCTCCGGATGCCAACCGAGCGTCAGGTTGGTGAGATGGTGCTGGATGTATTCTTGGGAGGTCAGGGTTTCAGAAGAAGCCATCGATCATCTCTCGCTACTGGGTTCGGCTGCCCGTTTGAGCGGCAATCAGGGTTGGAATCACCTGGACCAGAAAATAGGCGCCAAGCAAGGCCGGTATATTCAATTCGTCATAGACCGCGAATGCAGTCCCGAAGAGCACGAGAATCACAGCAATTTTCGCGACTTCGGCGCTGTAAAAACGCAAAACTAACCTCTCCGGTGACTGGGCGCGATAGGCGCGAAAGACCCAGACCACCAGTAAGGCGTTAGCCAGCCAGCAAGTTCCGGCCCCGATCAGGACTGAAATCGCAACTGGACTGCCGAACGGCAGGGCGATGATTGTCAGGATCAAGCCGAAGATCGACTGAATTTTCAGGATCTGTCGGGCTTGAAGCGCGTTCGGCTGTTGCATTGAATCGACGTGAGTGGAGTGGGTTCGGCACTCACAAGCCCACAATTATAATTATTCGTGAATAGAGGGTCAACGCCTGTGAACGCTATTCGTGCAAGAACGGGGAATCAGCCTGTCATTGAATGCGCGCCAGGATGCCGTCCAACTCGTCCAGGGTGTTGTACGCGATCACCAGTTTGCCCGCACCGCGCTGCCCATGCTGGATCTTTACCTGGGCGCCGAGGCGATCGATCAGATCGTTCTGGAGCCGGCGGATATCGGGGTCTTCGGCGGGCGTCGACGTCGCGGCTGCATCCGTTGGCTCATCGGCCTGCTGGAGCCGGCGCACCAGACGCTCGGTCTCGCGCACGGACAGACCAGCCGCCACGACCTGACGCGCTGTCTGACTCTGGACGTCGCCCTTGAGTCCGAGTAAGGCCCGTGCATGCCCCATCTCCAGCCGCGACTGGCTGACCAGTTCCTTGACGTCCGCGTTCAGTTCCAAAAGACGCAGCAGATTGCTCACCGTGGCGCGTGACTTACCGACGGCCTCGGCGACTTCCTGATGGGTCAGCTCGAACTCGGACACCAGCCGCCCGAGCGCACCGGCCTCTTCCAGCGGATTGAGATCGGCGCGCTGGATGTTCTCGATCAGGGCGATGGCCAGTGCGGTGCGCTCGTCGACGTCGCGCACAACGACCGGGATCTCGTCCAGTCCAGCCTGTTGCGAAGCGCGCCAGCGCCGTTCGCCGGCGATGATCTCGTAGCGCGCCCCGTTCACGCCCGGCTCAGCGAGCGGACGTACCACGATCGGCTGGATCACGCCCTGGGCGCGGATGGAATCGGCCAGCTCGTGCAGGGCCTCGGGGTCGAACTCACGTCGCGGCTGATAGCGGCCGCGCTGGATGTGTTCCAGCGGCAGACGGCGGATCGTTTCGACTGAATGTGCACTAGCTCCAGGGGTCGTCGCCGCTGTGGCGTCGTCAGTCGGAGTAGCTGAGTCGAGTCGCGGTGCCGGCGTGCGTGCGGCGCCCAGCAGGGCGTCGAGTCCGCGTCCGAGTCCCTTCTTGCGCGGCGTGCTCTTCTGTTCGCTCGTGTCCATGCGTATTAGGGATCGATTAGACCGGGATCAGGCCGCTTCGGCCTGGCGGCGTTTTTCGTGACGGCGCAGCACTTCGCTGGCAAGCGCCAGATAGGCGAGCGCGCCGCGCGATTGCGGGTCATAGACCAGTGCCGACTGACCGTGGCTGGGCGCTTCGGCCACGCGGACGTTGCGCGGGATGATGGTGCGGTAGACCTGATCCTTGAAATGCGTGACGAGCTGAGTCGAGACCTGATTGGCCAGATTATTGCGCGGATCGTGCATGGTGCGCAGGATGCCTTCGATGCGCAGACCCTGGTTGCGGCTCTCGCGCACCTGCTCGATGGTGTCGAGCAGCGAGGACAACCCTTCGAGCGCGTAATACTCGCACTGGATCGGGATCAGCACACCGTGCGCCGCGACCAGGGCGTTGAGCGTGAGCATGTTGAGCGAGGGCGGGCAGTCGATGATGATCAGCTCATAAGCGCCAGCGGCCGTGGCCAGCACCCGGCCCAGACGTTGCTCGCGGTCGGGTGAGTCGAGCAGGCCGATTTCGGCGGCGGTCAGATCGGCGTTGGACGGCAGCAGATCGAACCCAGGTGCAGGCTCGGTGACACGCTGGAGACAGTCGGCGATGGGGACGTCGGTCAGGAGCAGATCGCAGGTCGTATGCTCGACCTGATGCTTGTCGACCCCGCAGCCCATGGTCGCGTTGCCCTGCGGATCGAGATCGATCAGGAGCACGCGGCGGCGCATAAACGCCAGCGCAGCGGCCAGATTGACCGCGGTGGTGGTCTTGCCGACCCCGCCCTTCTGGTTGGCGATCGCGATGATGTTGACCATGGTCGACTCAATCACTCCGGAGTTCGATCAGATGACGTGGCGCATCGAGAAAGGGGATCGTCAGACGATGGACGCTGGGGGCTAGCGCCGCCCAAGCTATGTCGTCAGATGCCTCGTCCGCGCGTCCTTTCATGAGCAGCAGCTGGCCCGGTCGATCGCAGAAATCGGCGGTCAGTACGGGCAACACAGATTCGGCGGCCACTGCGCGGCTGACTATGGTACTGAATTTTCGTCCCGGTCGGTACGTTTCGATGCGCGACTGCACCGGCTCGACGTTGGTCAGGCCCAGTTCGAGCACCGCCTGACGCACGAAGCGTACTTTCTTATTGTTGCTGTCGAGCAACCAGAAGCGGCGTTCAGGCGCGAGGATGGCCAGCGGTAATCCTGGCAGACCGGCGCCGGTGCCGACATCGAGCACCGTCTCGCCGAACAGAAAAGGCGCGATCGCCAGACTGTCGAGCAGATGCTTGGCGACCATCTCCAGCGGATCGCGCACGGCGGTTAGATTGTAGGCCTGGTTCCAGCGCGCGAGCAGGCCGAGGAAGGCAACGAGATGCGCCTGTTGCTCGGGCGTCGGCGTCAATCCGAGTGCTTCACAGCCTTGGGACAGCCGCTCTTCGATAGCCGACCAGTTGGTTGAGCCTGGAGAATGTACAGCCTGCTTCACGGAAGCTCCGTCGCATCGTTCACGTCATTGTCAATACAGGGCCGCCGCCTTGCGTGTCTGGGCCGCGACGACGCGGCGCAGATCCGGCGGGGCCATCACTTCCAGATTATCGCCCGCCCCCAGCAGCCAACGCAGCAACTGTCCGGTCGAGGGGACACTGGCCCAAACGCGGATCTCAAAATCCGAATCGTCCGGTTCATCCTCCCAACGCTGATTCGGTTCCAACGGACAGTCGGGAAGGATGCGCGCTAGGTAGCCACGGACGCGCAGTTCCAGTTCGATCCTCTGTCCCGCGCCGAAGTCAGCCCGACCGTCGGCGATGGCGGTGTCCAGGTCGAAGCCCTCGGCGGCGCGCGCCTCGACCTCCGGTAAAAGTTCGGCGTGCGTCATGCGATGCAGGGCATAGAGGCGCACGGGTTCTACTTCGTCGTCCTTGAGCGCAAATAGATACGGGATCGGACCGCGCTGCACCAGGGCCTGTGGGTGCAGGTCGGATTCACGACGATCGCCCGTGGGTTTGAGATAGCGCACCCGCAGCACGCGCTGCTGGATCAGCGCCTGGATCACCGCGCGCAGCACGCCAGCATAGAGTTCCACCGGTTGCAGACGCAGGGTATCGGGCAGGATGCGCAGACGCGACTCATCGAGCCGTGGACCATCGGAGGTGGTGAGCAGATGACGCCAGATCCGATCCAGCTGACGCCGTGACAGGGTAGCACCCGCCTGAGCGAGCACCTGTTTCCACAGCCAGTCCCAAACCGACGGATCGTCGTCAGGGTCGTCCATCAGGCGTCGATAGCGCAGCGGCTTGCTGTTCGGCTTGACGATCGCGATCCGACCATCACGCACCAATTCCTTTAGATCGCGCTGTAGGGCGCGCCGGGTGGCCGATTCGCTTGCACCTTCATAGATGTCGCCGATCCGGTCGAGCAGGCGGCCAACGTCCGGACAGCGCTCGGCGCGGCCCTCAACCGGCAGGCAGGCCACGAGTTTTTTGAGCCGCTCGATGCGGCTGAGATGGGCAGCGCTCATGGTGCCTCGCGTGCGACAGCGTTTGACGTCTGAATGTAATTTACTCAAGGCTAACGATCCTGGATCGATCCGGCAAGCACCTTCGTGTTGCGTCCCGTGTGATTGTCTGGATCAACGATCCCCCGCAGGCGAGCGTCTCGATGTACTGGTGACGCTGGTCGAAGCCTATGAGCAGCGCCATTTTCCGCTCGATCTGTCCGTCGAGTCGTCCGGAGCCTTAGCCGCTCAGGGCGGCGCGAGTGGTTGGCGCTGACAGGTCGTATGCGACAGGGTCTGACGTTGGGGTGTGCTTTACTGGTGGCTGATGCTCCTGAACCGATTCGTCCGACGGCACCAGACACGGCGGGGCCACCCCTGGAATCCTGGGTAGTCCTGTTGTCCTTCGCGGTTCAGGCGTGCTGTTTCAGGCTCAATCCACTGAGGACGGACCATGTCAGACTCCAATCCGCGCGATCTCATCCGGCAGGACATCGACGACAGTCGCCGCGATGGTCTCAGTCTCGCTACCGCAATCGTGATCCGGGCGGAAGACTCCTGGATCGGGGTCGGGATGGAGTACGAGGCGATCCGGGCGCGGCATGGCCGGATGCATGAAGGCTGGACGCCGACGTCGCAGCGGCTGTTGCACAGGGACGAGAACGGACGGTCTTACGATCAGGTGAACATCGTGCTGAGCGACGGGCGGGAGTTGTCGTATTTCTTTGATATCACGGATTTCTATGGTCGAGAGGTGTCGATGTCCGACGACATCAGGGCGATTCTGGAGGAGGACGCTGAGCCGGGCAGTCGGAGCCTGGGTGATGAAGATGCGTGCTTTGAGACGGCGGTGGTCATCCGGGCCGATACGATCTGGAGCAGTCTGTGTGAGGAGTACGAGTATCTGAGTCGCCTGCATCCGCTCAAGCATCGTCAACACTGGAAAGACTGGACGGTGCGGATAGAGGACTGCCTGTGCAGAAACGGTCGGTATTACGACCGGATCGCGGTCGTCTCGGCGTCCGGAGCGTCGCAAACCTATTGCTTCGATGTGACCAACGGCTACGAAGACGGTCTGCACACGGTTGACATCAAGCAAGGGCTGATGGAAACGATCCGGAATCCGTCGTCCTATTTCCAGGTCAAGCTCGACATGGCCGCGACGGCGCGTTTGATGCGCTACCCCGAGGCCAAGGTCATGTGGGCCGAGGTCGTGGCGCTGGCCCATCAGTATTTCGAGCGCAAGAAGGCCCGAGCGGTGTTGGCGGAGGCGCTGGTGCAGGAGCGGGCGTTTTTGCGCGAGTGGAACGATTCCGATTAGGACGTCATGTACCTCACGGCTAAAGCCGGGGGCTTCTCGCGCCAATTTGGCGAGGCTGCCTGCTCAGTTTCATAACGCCTAAAGCGCCTCGTCGAGCCGATCCCCCGCCTCGGTCGGAACATCGGGACTGGCCGCGAGGCTAGGTCACCGCGCGCCTGACGTTCGCGGAAATACGCTTCGGTCTTGCGTGCCGAGACCTTCTCGGCAATCGCAGTGACAAAAAACTGGTTCATCGAAACCCCTTCTTCTTCGGCCACCTGACGGGCGTAGGCGAACAAGGATTCGGGCAGTCTGAGGGCATAGTTGGCCATTAGAGCGACTCCTTTACGACAGGGTCTGACGTCTGTCTGTGATTTACTGAAGGCTCAAGACCCGAGCCGATTCAGCCGACCGCCTTGCCCGAAAACCGGACAAACCGGGTTCAATCACTGAACGCGGCCCGGTCGCCCGCGGCCGTGCTCGCGCGTCACCCGCTCCACGCTCTTTAACAATCCGGATTCATACCGCGCGCCCACCCCACGGACGGGGCGGACACGCATCTGTGTTTTCCATCTCCACACGTATCCCCGGAGGTTTCCGCGATGAAACAGCGTCCCAACCCTCTCTCCTCGCGCGAACTGCTCGCGCGCATCGGACTGAACGAAGACGACCCGCGCTCCCTGCTCGACGATGACGAACCCCTGGAGGATCTCAACGGCGATCTCGGTGCCGTGCTGCGCGAGCGCTACCGGCTCCTGACTACGGCGCATCGCTTCGCCCCCGGCGATCTCGTGACCTGGAAGCCGGGGCTCAAGAACAGGCGCCACCCGCACTACGGCCAACCCGCCGTGGTAATCGAGGTTCTCGACACGCCGATTCTCGATGGCGAGAGCGAAGCGGGCAGCGCCTATTTCCGTGAGCCGCTCGACCTAGTGCTCGGCCTGATCTGGGACTCAGATCCCGGACGCGGCGAGCTGATCAGCTTTCATTACGACAGCCGCCGGTTTCAACCCTGGCAGGAGCAACAATGAACCCGACCACCCGACCCCATCGCACCCTGTGGCGCCGTGATTTCAGCGCCGTGCCCGCCACCGAGCGCCGGTTGGCGCATCTGGCGCTGAACTGGCTGCGCGTCGAGCCGCATCTGACCGAGCATCTGGCCGAGCCTGATAACCTCTCCGCCCTCTGGCAACTGATCCGCCCGCTGCTCGAACCCGAAGCGGCCGCACGCTGGCTGGCGATGCAGGTAGCCGACTCAAAACGGAACGAGGCACCAGAGCCGGACTGGCAGCACGCGCTAGAGGATGCGCTCAGCGACGCCGAGTATACGGACTATACATTTGACATCGATCCGACCCGCAAAGTGGATGGGCGGGAGGCGCTGAAGCAGTTCTTCAAAACCCTGCCGAGCTGGGTGTATCAACGCCTCGCCGAACTCGACACCGAGCCGGCCCTGTCGCCGACGCTGCTCCTGCTCGGGGAGGCGCTGGAACTGGAGGCCGCGAGTCTGCGCGTGCTCGATTTCCTGGAGATGCGCGAGCAGTCCGAACCCCTGCGCAGCCTGCTCGGGCGTTCGCGACGTCATGGATTGCGGCTCAATCTGGAGCGCCTGGCCCGGCTGCTGGGTCTGGAGCTGAACCTGATCCGCCACACCCTGGCCCGCCGCGCCCCGTTGCGTGCCTTGGGACTGCTCGAACGCGAGCGCCATTCGACCGACCTGGAAGACTTCCTCTCGCCCAGCCCGCTGTTGCGCGAGGTGCTGGAGGCCGCGCCCACCGATGTCGAGGCGCTGCTCGCTCTGCTGATCGAACCGGCGCCGCCCGGTCAGTGGCGGGTGACGGACTTCCCGCATCTGGCTGAGGCCGCCGAGCGCACGCGCACCGTGCTGACCCAAGCGGCAGCCACGGGCACAGCGGGCGTCAATGCGCTGTTCTACGGCCCGCCCGGCACCGGCAAGACCGAACTGGCGCGCGCGCTGGCCTCCGCCGCCGGTCTGCGCGCCTATCAGGTGCGTAGCAGCGACGAGGACGAGGATGGACTCGACCGCGAGGGACGGCTGTCGGCCTATCTGGTCGCTCAGCGGCTGTTGGCGCGCCGACGCGATGCGGTGCTGATCTTCGATGAGGTCGAGGATGCCTTCGAGGCGGGCGACAGCCTGTTGTCGCTGCTGCGCGGCGAGTCGGTCACAGGGCATCAGAAGGGCTGGATGAACCGCATCCTGGAAGAGAACCCGGTCCCGGCGATCTGGATCAGCAACCGCACTTCGGGGATGGATGCGGCCTTTCTGCGCCGCTTCCTGCTGCCGCTGGCCTTCACCCTGCCGCCGCGCTCGGTGCGCCGACAGATGGCCGAGCGCCATCTGGGGGATCTGGGGCTGAGTCCGGATCTGCTCGACGAGCTGGCGGCGGATACGGCACTGGCCCCGGCGCAACTCGGGGCGGCGCGGCGGCTGCTGGATCTGCAACCGGAGTCGGCCCCTGAGCCGACGGTACGCGCCGGGATCGCGGCGCTGCGGCAACTGCTGCATGGCGCGCCCGCACCCCGTCGGCGCACGGCGGCCACGCGCTTCGATGTCGCCTATCTCAACCTGGGCGGTAGCCTCAATCCGAGCGCGCTGGTGCGGGCGCTGGAGCGTCAGGGGCATGGACGACTCTGCTTCTATGGTCCGCCCGGCACCGGCAAGACCGCCTTCGCCGAGGTGCTGGCCGAAGCGCTCGACCGCGAACTGGTCGCCCGTCAGGCCTCCGATCTGCTCTCGCCCTATATCGGCGAGACCGAGCACAACCTGGCGCGACTGTTTCGCGAGATCGATCCCCGGCATACGGTGCTCCTGCTCGACGAGGTCGACAGCTTCCTGGCCGACCGGCGTCAGGCCCAGCGCAGTTGGGAGCGCACCCAGGTCAATGAGCTGTTGCAGCAGATGGAGCGCTTTCCGGGCATCTTCGTCGCCGCCACCAACCTGATGGCCGGACTCGACGGCGCGGCCCTGCGGCGCTTCGACTTCAAGCTGCACTTCCGGGCGCTGACCGGACCGCAACGGATCGCGCTCTTCGCCCGCGAGGCGCTGGGCGATGAACAGGCGCCGGTCCCGCCGGCTTATGTGCGCCATCTGGAAACCCTGCCAGGACTGACGCCGGGGGACTTCGCGACCGTCTGCCGTCAGCAAGCCCTGCTCGGCGAGACGCTCACGCCCGAGCAATTCCTCAAGCGCCTCATGGCCGAGTGGCGGCTCAAGGGTGAGGAGGCGCGGATGGCCTGAGTTCGGATCTGTGGCATTGAAACACGCAAACCACGGATGGTTTGCAACGCCTCTCACGGGACGCGAACCCTAACCGCTCAGTTGCGAACAACACTCTGACTGGCCGCTCATAGGCGCGGCCAGGCGTCAGTACCAAACACCGCGAACGATGAATCCAGGCTTGCACGAGTCCCAATAAGGGACTAGCGTAGCACTCATGCGTATCATCGCCCTGTCCACGCTGAAATCTTTCTGGGAGGCAACGCCGGCTTTCCAGGAGGTCAAGGAACCGGCTCTGGCCTGGTATCGCCTGACCTGTCGGGCGGATTGGGCCGCGTCGGCCAATGTCAAGGCCGATTTTCGCAACGCCAGCATCCTCAAGGACGGTCGTGTCGTCTTCAATCTCGGCGGCAACAAATACCGGCTGATCGTCTGGATCAACTATCCCTATCGGGTCGTCTATATCCGCTTCATCGGCACTCATGCGCAGTACGATGCGATCGACGCCCAAACCATCTGAATGCCCGAGATCCGAGGTCATCATGGACATCCAACCCATCAAGACCGAGTCCGACTATCAAGCCGCCCTGCGAGAGATCGAGTGTCTGATGACGGCTGAGTTCGATACGCCCGAAGGCGAGCGTCTCGATGTGCTGGTGACGCTGGTCGAAGCCTATGAGCAGCGTCATTTTCCGCTCGATTTGCCCGATGCCGTGGAAGCGATCCGCTTTCACATGGAACAGAAGGGACTGGCGGCCAAGGATCTGGAACCGATGATCGGACGCTCCAATCGTGTCTACGAAGTGCTCAACCGCAAGCGCCCACTGACGCTCAAAATGATCTGGCGACTGCATCGCGATCTCGGGATTCCGGCGGAAAGCCTGATCCGGCCGTCGAGCCGTCCGGAGGTTTAGTCGCTCCAGTCCACACGCGCGGACAGCGCGTGCACCCCCTTCTCCGACTCCAGGACAGGAACCGCCGATGACGCCCGCCCACGCGCTCGTGTTGAGCTTGGCCAAACGCTGGCTGAGCGATGTGCTGCCCCCCGCGATCAAACAGGAACTGGCCGCTGACTTCTCCATGGCTGAAGACGTCCTGGCCACGGACCCCGCCGCCTCGGCCTGGCTGGAGAACACCCGGCTCCAGCAACACTGGGAGGAGATCCTCGAAGATCCGCCCGCCGATTCCGCCCTGGCCGATGCCCTGCGCCAGGCGCTGTTCGAGGGCCGTCAGGTCGAGGTCGACTATCGCAAGCAGGGCGCGACCCAGCGGGCGCGGCTGCATCCCTTCGGCTGGACCCAACGCAATGGCGTGCAGTATCTGGCCTGTACCTTCTGGAATTTTGGCAACCCGCGCTGGCTGGCCGTGCATCGGGTGCAGGCGGTGACGCCCCTCGATGCACCCGCACGCCCGCCGCTCACCCCGGAACAACGGGCGGCATTTCTCGACCGCTCACCGGTTCCGGCGACCGCCGCGCACGGAGCCGTGATCGCACTGGACGTCGAATTCCAGTCCGCGCTCTATGAAGCCATTCGTGAGCGCCCGCCGCGCGGCACCCAGCAGATCGATGCGCCTGCCGACGGCTGGTTTCGCCTGCGGGCCGAGGTGCCGGATACGCTTGGGCTGCGCTGGTGGCTGCTCGGGTTCAACGCCCAGGTGCGGATCCTGCAACCGGAGTCGCTCAAACGCGAATTACAGGGGCTGCTGTTCGACCGGCTGACCGGTCTGGTCAACCGTCACGAATGCGAGCGCGTCCTGCAGCGGCGTCTGGCCGAGACCCGGCGCACCCATCAGCCGCTGTCGCTGGTGCTGCTGGATCTCGATCACTTCAAACAGGTCAACGACGGTTTTGGGCACGACTTCGGTGATCGGGCGCTGAAGCATGTCGCCCAATGCCTGGGCCGGACCTGTCGTGCGATGGATCTGGCGGTGCGCTATGGCGGCGAGGAGTTCCTGGTTCTACTTCCCAACACGAGCGGCGCAGACGCTGTCGTGATCGCTGAGCGCCTGCGCGGCACGCTGGAGCGAACACCCCTGACGCTGACGCCGGAGGCCATCGAGCACAACGCCCAGCTCGGCTCGGACAGGCCGAGCGAGGTGCGCCTGAAACGGGAAGGCGATGTGCTTTACCTGACGGCCAGTCTGGGCGTGGCGAGTGAGACGGGACAGTCGGATGGTGCGCTCGATGAGCTGGCTAAACAGGTGCTCGATCGCGTCGACGCGGCTCTGTATCGGGCCAAGCATGCCGGGCGCAATCGCGTTTGCGTCGATCCGGCTTGAGCGCCCGCGCCGGCGCTCCTCCGCGTTCCCTTCTCTCCAGGTTTGAGCCGCGCAGGGCGGCGCAAATGGTCGGCGCTGAAAATTGAGTGCGACATAGTCTGACATTAGGGTGTGCTTTACTGGTGGCTGATGCTCCTGAACCGATCCGGCTGACGGCACCAGGCACGGCAGGTCCAACCCTTGTAATCCTGGGTGGTGCTGGTGTCCTGCACGGTTCAGGCGTGCTGTTTCAGGCTCAACCCACTGAGGACGGACCATGTCAGACTCCAATCCGCGCGATCTCATCCAGCCACGGACCCCACAGACCAATGGGATGATCGAGCGCTTCAACGGGCGGATTTCAGAGGTCTTAACCACCACCCGCTTCGACTCCGCCGAGTCTTTGGCCCAGACCATCAAGCGCTATGTTCAAGTCTATAATCAACACATTCCGCAGAAAGCCCTCGGCCACATCGCCCCGATTCAGGCGCTCAAGGACTGGCACGAGAAACGCCCTGAACGCTTCAAAAAACGCGTCTACAATCTCCGGGGACTTGACATTCATCAATCCACCCAGCCAGAGTCCATTGCTGCATGCCCAAGAACTTCGTCCGTCGCACATATGACGCCTGGATCCACACGCACGCCAGACGATTCCGCTATCCGCCCTGGATCGCAGAATCCCGCAAGCATGGCTTTACACTCCGTTTCCAAGGGTTGGCGCCGCAGTTGACCTTTCAAGTCCACCAGCGGCGTTCGTGGGGACCGGCCGAACTCATGATTCATGATGAAAAAGGCGTTTTCTGGGACATCATCGGCGACTTTGACCTGTCCGAAGTGCGCACAGCCGATGGTCGCTATCGGTGCGAGTGGTGCCAGGGCGGTGCCGACTACCCCTCGCGTGCCGCGCTGTGGGAGGCGCATGTCTTCGAGCCGCTGCTCGACTGGGTCAATCAGCGCACGGCGGATCAATGGGTGTGTCTGTATGGCACTCCTGCACAGGACGTCTGGGGCGCCCGCCTCCTCAGCTTCGACGCAATGTCAGACAAAAACCATGTCAAGGCTTTTCCGCTCGTCACGCCCGTTGACGACAGATTTTTTGAATGTTTTCGCGGAGACACCGATGAACCCCAGCCGAATAATTTACACGACACTCCGGCTCTCATCCCCGTGCCAGAAGAGCTGCATCATCATAAAATTGAGGTCATCTTTTGGCCGCTCGACATGGAGCCAAAACCGCCATTGTCAGCGCCAACGACAGATTGGCGGCGCCGCTCGCCACCCGCTGCATTGGCCGGAAAAGTACGCGAATTGGGCGATGTCATGAACAGCGCACCTGCTTCCGACTGGCGCATTGACCCTTGATCGTTTTGGACACGCACATCTGGCATTGGTGGACCAATCAGATCGCCGGAAAACTCACCAGTGCGCAGATTGCTTTGATCGAGGAGGCCGACGAGATGGCCGTCTCGGCGATCTCCTGTTTCGAGATGCCTTGGCTGCATCGACACGGACGCATCGATCTTGGGATGTCGTTCGAGGCGTGGCTGGCTGCGGTAGATCGCTCTCAAGCTCAGGCACTGACGTGCATGGTCAAGTGGCCGCCCGACACCCAACGGGTTACACTCAACCCATGATCAAGTCGTTCGCGCACAAAGGGCCGGAGCGGTTCTTTCTGACCGGGAGTCAAGCTGGCATTCAAGCCCGCCACGCCAAGCGGCTGCGGCTCGCCTTAGCGCTGCTCGATCAGGCGCGACGGATCGATGACATCGATGCGCCGGGCTTGCGTCTGCATCCGCTCAAAGGCGACCGCGCCGGTTTTTGGGCCGTCACGATCCAAGCCAACTGGCGCGTCATCTTCCGCTTCGAGGACGGCGACGCGCACATCGTCGATTACCTGGATTATCACTGAGCGAACCCGCCCATGCCCATGCACCAACCGCCCCATCCTGGAGAACTGCTGCGAGAACTGTGGCTCAAACCGCTCGGCCTGACCATCAAGGACACCGCCGACGCGCTCAAGGTCTCGCGCAAGGCACTGTCCGAACTTGTCAACGGCCAAACCGGATTGAGTCCCGAGATGGCCGTGCGCCTGGAGCTGGCATTCGGCAAGAGCGCCGAGAGCTGGCTGGCTCATCAGGCCGCCTATGACCTGTGGCAACTGGAGAGCAAAAAAGCGGCCTTGGGCATACAGCGGCTGGCGGCCTAAGCCATGACCAAACGCATCGCCAAACTCAGCCTCCTCGTCATCGCTGCCATCGCCATCGGCGTCCTCTGGCAACGCTCCCAACTCGCCGCCCTCGCCCTGACCCGTATCGACCCGCTTCCCGAGACCCGCGAACTGGTCGCGCAGGAGCGCTATGCCGAGGCAGCGAACTATCTGGCCTTCTTCATGGACTATCCCTACGTCCAGACCAACCCGGACGCCCAAGCCCTCCAACGCGAAATCGAAGCGGTGCGTGACAGCCTCGGCTATCAGGCCAACAAACTGCGCGAAGGACTGCTCTCCGGCACCAGCGACGAGACCATCGGTCAGGCCGCCGGCGTCGCCACCGACTTCTTCGTCATCGGCGATCTGCGCGATCTCGCCAAGCAGGGCCTCAACTGGGCTCAGGGCGAGGAAACCGACGCGGTGATCGCCGCCCTGGCCGCCATCGGCGTCTTGGCCAGCGCCGCCCAAGTCGCCGGCGCAGCGGCAACCGTCGGCACCGCCGGAGCCGCTGCCCCCAGCGTGGCCGCCGCGACCGCCGTCAAGGGCGGCACCGTCGTGCTCAAGGCCGCGCGCAAACTCGGCAAACTCCCGCCCTGGCTGGGCAAGACGCTGATCAAGGAAGCCAAGGTCGTCAAGGACACGCGCAAGCTCGACTCGGTCGCCGGTCTGTTCGGCGACACCTACACCCTGGCCAAGACGCCCGGCGGCCTGACGCTCCTGAGCCAGACCCAGGATGCCGCCTCGCTCAAGCGGATGGCCGGCTTCGCCGAGACCTTCGGCCGGCACAGCGCGACCCTGTACCGGATCGGCGGCGAGACGGTTCTGAAGACCGCGCACCGCGCCGAAGAACTGGGCCAGGACACGATCAAATTGGCCGCGACCTATGGCCGACAGGGCCTGCACCTGCTCGACCAAGTCGGTGCAATCCGATTCGTCAAATACTCCGCGCGCGCCTCGAAGATTGCCTACAAGGGCGACCTGATCCGCCTGATCGCCCGCCTGTTGATGCAGATTCCGACCTGGCTGCTCTCGGTGCTGGCCGGACTTGGGATCGCGGTGTGGATTCCGTGGCGCTGGTTGATGACCAACACGTCAAGTCGTTCAATCAGCGCGCAACCGACCCTCTGCGCACTGCTGATCCTGCTCCCGCTGAGCACACTGGCCGACTCAGCCCTGAGCCCGTCGCCGATCCTGAAACACGGCGCCTGTCCCAGCGGCTACCGCCCAAGCAGCGCCTATTGCGTCCCAGGCTCGAAGGCGCGCCCGGCCATCGACAAGCTCGGCACCTGCCCGAGCGGCTACACGCCCAGCGGCGCCTATTGTCTGGCCGGCTCCCAGGCGCGTGCAGCCATCGCCAAGATCGGCAGTAGCTGTCCGTCCGGCTGGTCGCCGAGCGGAGCCTACTGTCTGCGCCGACGCTGAGGACAACACGCATGACCACAACCGAACCAATCATCACCCCGCGCGTCATTGCCTCACCGTCGAGCTGGATCGAGGGCGAGGCCAACCGCGCCCTGATCGCCGCGCGGCTACTCGACGCGCTGGGCACGGTTCAGTGGATCGGCGCCAGTCCTTATCGACCGCATCACAAGCGCCGGAACTGGTTCGTCAGCATCGCCGCCTTCACCGAACCGGACACGCCGACCTGGAACGAACGCGAGCTGAACATCGAGACCCTGCGTGCGAGCGGTCCCGGCGGGCAGCATGTCAACCGCACCGAGAGCGCGGTGCGCATCATCCATCGTCCGACCGGGTTGAGCGTGCTCGCCCAGGAAGAACGCTCGCAGCACCTCAACCGCCGACTGGCACTGGCACGGCTCGCCGCGCTGCTGGCCGAACACGCCGAGCAGCAATCCCGCGCCGCCGAGGACCAGCGTTGGCGCCAGCACACCCAGCTCGAACGCGGCAATGCGGTTCGGGTTTATCGTGGTGCCGCTTGGGCACGGGATATCTGACTATCGAGCCACGGCGGCCTGAACGCTTGGCACTGCCCTATCTGTCGAAATCCATCAATTCCAACACACCGTGACGAATCCCCAGTCGGTGATCTTTTCATCTCGCGTGACCAGCGGAGCATTCATCACCAGACTACTGGCAACGATCAAGCGATCAGCCGGATCACCGTGAAAGTCACCGTGAAGACGGGTCGAGAGTGCCGCGATTCCAGGAGTCAATGGGATGATCCGGACCTTGGGAAACGCTGATCAAATACCGTTTACTATTCGTTAACACTGAAAGTGCCCTTTTTCACAAACATTTTGTTTTCAGTGGCTACGTCATGAGTGTTTCGCGCTCCATTCAATGGCCCGTGCGGCCCATTTCGGCCACATGTAGATCGTCATATCAC
>NZ_WNKT01000054.1 GCF_009720725.1 Allochromatium palmeri | reverse complement strand
GTTCAACAACGTCTCAAGCGTCCCGGGGCGTGGTGGCGCCTTGAGCAGGCCGAGGCCATGCTGGCGCTACGCCTCAATCGCGTCAATGGCCACTGGGAGAACTATTGGCAAGACCTGATCAAACAAGCGGCATGACAATGGCGCGGCACGCATCAGTTATGGTCGCACCCCGATGAGCGTGGAGCGATCCAGATCGGCCAGCCCATCCAGGTCATACGGCGAAAGCCTGAACGCGTAGGGGCGATCGGCGTCCTTGAGCAGGAAGTCTTCACTGTCGGCGAGCTTGGCGATCCGGTACGCACGCGACTCGCCCGCGCTGAGTTCGAGCTTCAGTTCCAGCACGGGGGCGGCCGGGTCGTCGGCTGGAGCCTCTGCGGCGGTAAAGACGTCGCGATAACTCAGGTTGGCCAAACGACGCACCACCTCGCGGGCCTGGTCCTGATCCAGCGGTTCGTTCTCGTCGGCTCCGGCCAAACGCCAGTGCTCGCCGTCTTTCTCCAGACGCCAATCGGCGCCTTCGATGGCCGTGATCTTCGCTTGATCGACGCGCAGTTGCCCCTGGTCGAGCCAGTCGACACGCCGGTTGGAGACATCGGCGATCGCCAGATCCAGCTCGTAGACGGCCGAGTCGTTCGCCGGACGTCCGAACAGACGCTTGAAGCCTGGTGTCTCGCCCAGGATCAGAGTGCCGAGTGGCCCTTGTGCACCTTCGAGCGTCAGGCGCCGGTTGAAGCCGGTGTCGGCGACCTTGAAGCGTTCGCGCGCCTCGGCACTGGTCGCTACGGGCAGCGGGCGTTTGAGCGCGGCCAGGGTGGTCAGGAGCTGATCGGCCTTGAAGCCGGCGGCCGGGAAGTCGTCCAGATCGCCGATCACCCAGGCGCCGTCGTCGCGCCGTTCGAGGCGCACCGGATCGGCACCGTCGGCGCCTTCGAGGCGGATCGCTGTTACCTGCTCAGGCTGGAAGTCGAGCAGGGGCGTTTGTGGCGCGAAAGCGTGTGTGCTCGGAGCACTCAGGCTCTGGCCGAGCGCGATCAGCAGTTGCAGCGCGAGCAGACCGGCCAGACCCATGATCAGGGGCGAGCGCAGATCCGGGCGCCAGCCGAGATCAGCCCTGGAGTTTGATGTCGTGGTGTTGGTCGATGTCATGACTCACTGACCTCCGTGACCGAGGATGGCGGCATGGTAGCGGGCGCGACGGGCGCGGGCACGTCGATGCAGCGCGTAAACGAGCGCCAATCCGCTGAGCGCCAGCAGATAGTTGAGCGTCTCCCAAAAGACCTGTGCCTTGCGTCCGATTGGATCGAGCAGACGCCCGAATTGGCCCTGACCGCGCAGTGATAACAGTCCGCGATCCTCCAGCGACCAGTCGACGGCGTTCTGGACCAGTTCGAGCGGTTTGAGATAGCGGCTCTGGGTCGCCTCGTTGGCGAGACTGATGGCGGTGTCGCCGAGGAAGCTCGACGAGCCGATCAGGATCAGCCGCGCTGACTCGGGCGACGTGTCGATGACGCCTGAAATGACCGCGTGTTCGGGCGTCTCGGGTTCGGAGGTCTCGGACTCAGACTCAGACTCAGAGTCGGCCTCAGCCTCATCCTTGGTGAGCAACGGCGAGGGCTGACCAGCGAAGGCTGAGTCGAAGCGGCCCTCGACGGCCACCGCCAGCAGCTTGCGTCCTCGATCCTCGCCACGCGGGAAACCGAGCGAGCCATGGGCCTCGAAATCAGGCTGCATGTTCTCCGAGTCACTGCTCCAGGCCGCGTCTGAACTCTGAAGCAGGCGCGTCACCCGCCGCCCGGCATTCTTCGTCTCATCGAGCGTGATCGGCGAGGACCAGTTGAGCGTGATCTGGCCCAGACCAGCCGTGATCGGACTATCCTCGGCCAGTCCTTCGCCCCGGATGTCGGGGAAGTAGGGATAGTCGAGCGTCTGGATCTCCTGGACCACGAAGCCGCCCAGATCGCGCTGGATCGGAATCGGGAAGGGCGTGTTGCGCGGGTCGAGCGCCAGACTGGATTCGAGCTTCAGACCATGATGCGCGAGCCAGTCGCCCAGCCCGGTGTCGATCTTGCGCGCACTGATGGCGCCGCCGGCCAGATCCAGGTCGAAGCTGGAGGCGGCCAGGATCACGGTTCCGCCCTGCATCAGGAACTGATCGATGGCGAAGCGCTGTTTCTCGTCCAGGGTCTCGGGTCCGACGACTAGCAGCAGATCCGCCTCCTCCGGCACCTGACCCGAGGCGAGGTCGGTCTCACGCAGGTTGAAGCTGTCCTGGAGCGTCTGACGTAGCAGGCTGTAGTCGTCGCCCATCGAACCGCCCATACCGAAGGGATTGGGCGTGGGTGCCGGGGCAAAGAGCGCGACGGTGCGCAATACGCCCGGCGCGAAGCGCTTGATCGCCGACTCGATCGAGCGGCTCAGGCCGGCACGGTCGAGCGATTCGGGCAGCGGTACCGGGACGCTGCGCGCGCCATCCTCCAGCACCAGATAAAAATAGAAGGGCGTAGGATCGAGCAGACTGACTACCAGTGGCTCGAAGCCGTATTGCTCGGCGATGGTCTCGGCTAGAGCCCCATCGCCAGCCGCTGGGTCTTGAATCTCGACGCTGAAACGGCCGTTCGACTGGGCCTGCAACTCGTCCAGGAGCGACTCCAGATCCGTGCGCAGAGCCGGCAACGGCTCAGGGAGCGTATCCGGCGCGGAGATGAACGCCTTGAGCGTCAGCGGCCTGGCGAGATTGGCGAACAGATCACCGCCGCCCTGATAGCCCTGGAGCACCTTGCGGATGGTGCGCGTCAGGTCATACTCAGGATGGCGCAGACGCACGTCGAGATCCGTCTCGCTGCGGACCTTCACATCGATCAGATCCTGGAAACCGAGGGTCTCGTACTGATCGCCGTATTTGATCAGGATGTCGAAATACGAGTTGACCACGGCCGACTGATACTTGTTCGCGGTCTGGAAGGCGACCGGGCGGATACCGTACTGCTCGCCGGCCTCGCGCTCCAGCTCCGGTGACTGCTGCGGATCGACGATCTCCACACGCACCTTGTCGCCGCCGGCGATCTGATATTCCTCCAGCAGGTCGCGCAGTTGCGGGACCAGAGGTGCCAGCAGCGGATGGGTTTGGGCGCTGAAATAGCCCCGGATCAGCAGCGGCTCCTGGAGCTGATCAAGATAGGTCCGGGTCGCCTCGGAGAGGCTGTAGAGCCGCCCTTCGGTCAGATCGGCGCGTGCGCCAGTCACGCCCTGCATCCAGAGATTGGCCGCGATCAGGTTGGCCACCGCCAGCCCCGTGATCAGCGTCCAGCGCCGATGATGACGCGGATTGGCCTCCGGTTCGGCCCAGCGCAGACGCTCCAGACCGTGGATGGTGAGCGCCAGAAACACGCCGGTCAGGCTCAGATAGTAGTAGAGGTCGCGCACATCGATCACACCGCGCGTGATCGACTCGAAGCGCGCGCCGCTGCCGAGCAGTCGCAGGAGTTCGCCGCCGCCGTGCCCGACCAGGCTGGTGAGCGCCGGCGAGCCGATGACATAAAAAGCCGCGCTGACCAGGGTCGCGCCGATCAGGGCCACGATCGGATTGTCGGTGCGCGCCGAGACGAACAGCCCGATGGCGACATAGGCCGAGGCCAGCAGCAGTGCCGCCAGATAGGCGCCAACGACCGGACCCCAGTCGAGCGGCCCGAGCAGCGAGACGGTGATCGGCAGCGGCAGGGTTAGGGCCAGCGCCACCGCCACCAGTCCCAGCGCGGCCAGGAACTTACCGAGCACCAGCTTGGGGGTGGCCACCGGCAGGGTCAGCAGGTTTTCGAGCGTTCCGGCGCGTCTTTCCTCGCTCCACATCCGCATGGTGAGCGCGGCGCACAGAAAGATCAGCAGGATCGGCATCCATTCGAACAGCGGACGCGCGTCGGCGATGTTGCGGGCGAAGAAGGCGTCGACCCAGAAGAAGACGAACAGCGATACCGCCAGAAAGGTGCCAATGAAGATATAGGCCACCGGCGAGCCGAAGAAGGCCGCCAGCTCGCGGCGGGCCACGCGGATGATCTCAGCCATGGGTCGCCTCCATCCGTTCCAGAGTGACAGCGCCGAACAGCGCCTCCAGGTCGTGGCGTTCGGTCTCCAGACCATGCAGCGACCAGCCGCGCTCACAGACGGCGCGGGCGACGCCGGGCGCGGCGGACTGAACATCGTCGGTCTCCAGGGCGAAGCGATGGCGCGCGCCGTCCTGGTCCAGCAGCACCGCCGAGCCGATCCCGTCCAGAGCCGAGAGCACTGACAGCGCCTCATCCGGTCCGCGATCCAGACTGACCACCAGACGTGGCTGACGTCCGATGGCATCGAGTCGGCTGTCGAGTGCCAACTGACCGCCGCGCATGATGAGCACCCGTCCGCAGACCGCCTCGACCTCTTGCAGGACATGAGTTGAGATGATGAGCGTGGCCTCGCGCGCCAGCTCGCGCACCAGGGCGCGCATGTGCTGGATCTGGGCCGGATCGAGGCCGTTGGTCGGCTCGTCGAGGATGAGGATGCGCGGCTCGTGCAGGATCGCCTGGGCCACGCCGACGCGCTGACGGTAGCCGCGCGACAGGGTGCTTATGGCAGCGGTCGCCTTCGGGCCGAGTTCGGTGCGCTCGACGGCACGGCGGATCGCCGCCGGACGTCGGTCGGGGGCCAGGCCCAGCAGGGATGCCTGATAGTCCAGTGAGTCGAGCACCGTCATCTCGGGATAGAGCGGACAGTTCTCGGGCAGATAGCCGATGTGGCGTTGCGCCTCGCGGCGCTGTTCGGCGATGTCCAGTCCGTCGATCCGGATCGTTCCGGCGCTCGGTTCGAGATAGCCGGTCAGCATCTTCATGATGGTGGTCTTGCCCGCGCCATTGTGGCCGAGCAGACCCACGATCTCACCCGTGTCGATGCTGAACGAGACGTCCTGGACCGCCTTGAGCGCGCCATAGTGGCGACTGAGGTGGCGAACCTCGATCATTGAGTCTCTCCTGTCTCGATTGCTCGCGGTGTCTTGGAGGGAAAGGGAGGGGCGCTGTGCCCCCTCCATACGGACGCGGATTTCAACCAAGCCGATCGAGGCGCGCAAGAGGGACGTGGCAGGCTAGGCGCCGGCGCGCGCTGGACATTTGACTCGAAGCTCAATCAAATCAGATAGATGGATCGCTCTGACTGAACCTGGACGTCGGGTTAAACTTTGTTAAGCGAGCGCCGGTTCAAATCTCGACGAGGATTCGACCATGCGTTCGACCGTCGAGCATCCGCTCAAAGATATCCGGCAGACCCGCGAGCCTGACCGTTTCACTCGGCATGGTCTCCAGATTCGCGGGTCGCCAATCGCTAGCCAGATGCGACCAGAGTTCAGCGCGCAGTGGGCTGGGGACATCGACCGAATTACAGCCGAGCAGACTCACGCCGCGCAGGATGAAGGGCATGACTGTTGTGTGCAGTTCATGCCCGGCCGCCAGACCAATGGCTGCAATGTTGCCGCCAGGAACCATGGTACGGGTGATCTGGGCCAGGAGTTCGCCGCCGACGTTGTCGATGGCGCCGCCCCATTCGCCCTTCTCCAGCGGACGGGTCGCGCCGGCCAACGCCTCACGGCCGACGATCCGCGAGGCGCCCAATTCCTTCAGCCAGTCGTGCAGATCTGGCTTGCCCGACAGGGCGACGACTTCGTAGCCGAGATGGGCGAGAATGGCCACGGCCATAGAGCCGACCCCGCCGCTGGCGCCGGTGACCAGGATCGGTCCCAGCTCGGGGCACTGACCATTGGCCTGCATCCGATGTAACGCCAGTGCGGCCGTGAAGCCGGCTGTGCCCAGGATCATCGCTGCGCGTGCATCGAGTCCATCCGGCATGGGCACCAGCCAGTCGCCCGGGACACAGAGATACTCGGCATAGGCGCCGTCGTGGTCGAAGCTCAGGCCCCAGCCAGTGGCGATGACTGACTCCCCGGCCCGGTAGCTCGGATGTCTGGAGACCTCGACCTCGCCGGCCGCGTCGATGCCGCCGACCAGCGGAAAGGTGCGCAGGATCTTGCCGCGACCGGTACCGGCGAGCGCGTCCTTGTAGTTGACGCTGGAATAGCGGACCCGGATCAGCACCTCGCCCTCGGCCGGTTCCGGCTTGGGTAACTGCTCGATCCCGGCGTGATGGCCCTGGTCGTCGTTGTGGATACGGAAGGCAGAATATGAAAGCATGGGTAAGACCTGAATCGAAGTGTGCTGTTGAAGTGTGAGGGTGATGAGGCGGCCTGTCCTTTTGAGGCCACCTCAAGCGACGGTCACCGGAATCCCCCCGATACGCGCGCGCCACTCAGCTGGGCCGGTCTGATGCACCGACTCGCCCCGGCTGTCGACCGCGACCGTCACCGGCATGTCCTCGACCTCGAACTCACGCATTGCCTCCATGCCGAGATCCTCGAACGCGACCAGTCGCGAGGAGCGGATGGCCTTGGAGACCAGATAGGCCGCGCCGCCGACCGCCATCAGATAGACCGCGCCATGCCGTTTGATCGACTCGATCGCCGCCGGTCCGCGCTCGGCCTTGCCGATCATGCCGATCAGTCCGGTTCGGGCGAGCATGACCTCTGTGAACTTGTCCATGCGCGTGGCGGTGGTCGGTCCGGCCGGGCCCACGACCTCGTCGCGCACCGGATCGACCGGGCCGACGTAATAGATGAAACGATTGGTGAGGTCCACGCCTTCCGGCAGGGACTCGCCGCGCGCGAGCAGATCGGCGATGCGCTTGTGCGCGGCATCACGCCCCGTGAGCAGCCGGCCCGAGAGCAGCAGCCGCTCGCCCGGACGCCAGCGTGCGATCTCGTCGCGCGTGAGTCCATCGAGATTGACGCGTCGTGCCGCGCTGTCGGGCGCCCAGGTGATCGCCGGCCAGTCCGTAAGACGCGGCGGCTCCAGCTGCACGGGTCCGGAGCCATCGAGGACGAAGTCCAGATGGCGAGTCGCGGCACAGTTGGGGATCATGGCCACCGGCAGCGAGGCGGCATGAGTCGGGTAGGTGAGGATCTTGACGTCCAGCACCGTGGTCAGTCCGCCGAGTCCCTGGGCGCCGATGCCGAGCGCGTTGACCTTCTCGAACAGTTCCAGACGCAGTTCCTCGATCGGATCGGCAGGACCGCGCGCCTGGAGTTCATGGATATCGATATGTCCGAGCAGGGCTTCCTTGGCCAGCAGCATGGCTTTTTCCGCCGAACCGCCGATGCCGATGCCGAGCATTCCGGGCGGACACCAGCCGGCGCCCATGGTCGGCACCGTCTTCAGCACCCAGTCGACCAGACTGTCGCTCGGGTTGAGGATGGCGAACTTGGCCTTGTTCTCCGAACCACCGCCCTTGGCCGCGAGCCGTACCTCGACCCGATCACCGGGCACCAGCTCGACATGGACCACCGCCGGGGTGTTGTCGCCGGTGTTCTTGCGTGCACCGATCGGCGGGGACACGATCGAGGCGCGCAGCACATTGTCCGGGTGCAGATAGGCGCGCCGCACGCCCTCATCGACCAGTGCCTGGAGGCTTTGTTTGGTATCCCAGCGCACATCCATGCCGACCTTGAGGAAGACCACCACCGAGCCGGTGTCCTGACAGAGCGGTCGCTGCCCTTCGGCGCACAGCCGCGAGTTGTAGAGGATCTGGGCCATGGCATCGCGCGCAGCGGGCGACTGCTCGGCCTCGTAGGCGGCGCCCAGCGCCTGGATGTAGTCGCGCGGGTGATAGTAGGAGATGAACTGGAGTGCGTCGGCAATGCTCTGGATGAAATCGGATTCGCGGATGATGGTCATGGTGGCTCGGGTTTACGGGGATTTTGCTAGGACTTTGCGGCAGTGTATATCAGCGACCCATCGAACCTGAAGCGATGACCATTTCATCAGTCGATCAGAATTTTCTGATAGTTTTCAAATGCGCACGCTGTCGCCGTGTCTGGAGCGACCATCGGAGTCGCGCCCGTTCGCTGACCGTCTGTGCGCACCGACGCGAAAAAAGACTTGCAGCCCTCGGAGAGGGCTTGTATTATGGCTGTCTGTTAACGACAGGCGCGTAGCTCAGTTGGTTAGAGCACCACCTTGACATGGTGGGGGTCGTTGGTTCGAGTCCAATCGCGCCTACCAACACTGGCTGTCAGCCTTCAGCGATCAGCTTTCAGCATGAAACTGGCTGAGAGTGCTTCGCTGAAGGCTGACAGCTTTTTTATTGCCCGCCGTTCGGGACCGCGCTGAACGACTCATGTGATCCCTCGTATCGATCACCACTGAAATTCCAGGATTCCAGATGCCGCTGATTACCCTCCCTGATGGCTCGCAGCGCTCCTTTGAGCTGTCTGTTAGTGTTTACGACGTCGCCGCTTCGATTGGCGCTGGCCTGGCTAAGGCCGCGCTCGCCGGTCGTGTCAACGGTCAGCTCGTCGATACCTCCCATGTCATCGATCAGGATGCTGAGCTGTCCATCGTCACCAGCAAAGACGAGGCCACCGCGCTCGAACTGCTGCGCCATGACGCCGCTCATGTGATGGCCCAGGCCGTCCAGGAACTCTATCCGGGCACCCAGGTCACCATCGGCCCGGCGATTGAGAACGGCTTCTATTACGACTTCGCCCGCGACGAGCCATTCACGCCCGATGATCTGGAGCGCATCGAAGCGCGTATGCACGAGATCGTCAAGCGCGATCTGCCCATCGTGCGCGAGGTCATGGACCGCGAAGACGCCAAGCGACTCTTCGCCGAGCTGGGTGAGCACTACAAGGTCGAGATCATCGACGACATCATCCCGGCGGGCGAAGCCGTCTCGATCTATCGCCAGGGCGACTGGTTCGACGTCTGTCGCGGCCCGCATCTGCCGAGCACCGGCAAGCTCGGCAACGGCTTCAAGCTGATGAAGCTCGCCGGTGCCTACTGGCGCGGCGATTCGCGCAATGCCATGTTGCAGCGGATCTATGGCACCGCCTGGCGCGATAAGAAAGAACTCAAGACCTATCTGCACCAGCTTGAGGAAGCCGAGAAGCGCGATCATCGCAAGCTCGGCAAGCAGCTCGACCTGTTCCACTTCCAGGACGAAGCGCCCGGCATGGCCTTCTGGCACGCCAAGGGTCGCGTGGTCTATCGGCTCGCTGAGACCTACATGCGCGAGAAGCTCGACGAGTACGGTTATCAGGAGGTCGAGACCCCGCAGGTGCTCGACCGCTCGCTCTGGGAGCGCTCGGGCCACTGGGACAAGTTCGCTGGCGGCATGTTCACGACGCATCTGGATGACCGTGATTTCGCCATCAAGCCGATGAACTGCCCCGGTCACATCCAGCTCTACAACCAGGGTCTCAAAAGCTATCGTGACCTGCCGTTGCGCATCGCCGAGTTCGGTGTGGTGCATCGCAACGAGCCGTCCGGCACCCTGCATGGTCTGATGCGCGCGCGCCGCTTCACCCAGGACGACGCCCATGTTTTCTGCACCGAAGACCAGCTCCAGTCCGAGGTCGCGACCCTGATCGACATGGTGTTCGAGACCTATCGCGATTTCGGTTTCGACGCCATCGATCTGGCCCTGTCGCTGCGTCCCGAGCAGCGCGTCGGTGCCGATGAGTTGTGGGACAAGGCCGAGGCCGCGCTCGCCCAGTCGCTCGACGACAAGGGCTTGACCTACCGCATCCAGCCGGGCGAGGGCGCGTTCTATGGCCCCAAGATTGAATTCACCCTGCATGACAGCCTCGGGCGTGCCTGGCAGTGCGGCACCATCCAGGTCGATTTTTCGATGCCCGGACGGCTCGGCGCGCACTATATCGCCGAGGACAACAGCAAGCAGACGCCGGTGATGATTCATCGCGCCATCCTCGGTTCGGTCGAGCGTTTCATCGGTATTCTGATCGAGCACTATGCCGGCCTGCTGCCGGTGTGGCTGGCGCCGGTGCAGGCGGTGGCGCTCAATATCACCGACCGTCAGGCCGACTATGTCAGGGAGGTCGTTAAGACCTTGCGTGACAAGGGCTTCCGCGCTGAGTTTGACTTGAGAAACGAGAAGATCGGCTTTAAAATCCGCGAGCACACCCTGCAGCGGGTTCCCTATCTACTCGTGGTCGGAGATCGCGAAGTCGAGACCCGCTCGCTGTCGGTCCGCGACCGCCAGGGCCAGGATCTCGGCTCCTTCAGCCTCGATACCTTTATCGAGCGACTGAGCCAGGACGTCGCGAACCGCATCCACTGATGGACGGTTGGGCGAATCGAGCCACGTGCTGGCCATTCGCTTAGGCCGTGTTTATTTGAGTTTTTGGAGGAACCTGCTATCGCTGCGCCAAAGAGAAACCGCGTCAACAGAGAGATCAACATCCCGGAAGTCCGGCTGATTGGCGCGGATGGAAATCAGGTTGGGGTCGTCAACACACGCGAGGCCTTGACCATGGCCGAGGAGGCGGGGCTGGATCTCGTCGAGATCGTGCCAACGTCCGAGCCACCGGTGTGTCGTTTGATGGATTTCGGTCGGTTTCTCTTCGATCAGAAGAAGAAAAAGAACGAGGCCAAGAAAAAGCAGAAGCAGGTCCAGATCAAGGAAGTCAAGTTTCGCCCAGGGACGGACGAAGGAGACTATCAGGTCAAACTACGCAACCTGACCCGTTTCCTCCATGAAGGGGACAAGGCCAAGGTCACCATGCGCTTTCGTGGGCGCGAACATGCCCACCGCGAACTCGGGCTGGAGCTGCTCCGGCGAATCGAGAGTGATCTGGCTGAATTCAGCATCGTCGAACAGCAGCCGCTCATGGAAGGTCGGCAGATGGTCATGGTGCTCGGTCCCAAGAAGAAATAGCGACGCTCCAACGCGCGAGCCGTCCTGAATCCCAGGTCGAATCGAGTCAGTCATCGGGCGCCAGGCGGCGCCCGATGCGTTCTTGATTCCATCTGATTTCAATGAACCTCGCGTGCTTTCGTCGCCTCACAATCATCGGCAAATAGCGGAGTCATCCAGTCCCATGCCCAAGATCAAGTCCAATCGAGGAGCCGCGAAGCGCTTCAAGCGTACGCCCTCCGGTGGTGTCAAGTGCAACGCCTCGCACCGTCGTCACATCCTGACCAAGAAGTCGACCAAGCGGAAGCGTCAACTGCGCGCGCCTCAGCGCGTCCATCAGTCGGATTTGCGTGCCGCGCGGCGCATGATTCCGTACTGCTGATTGCACTGAACCCCAGACCGGAGAGTAGAGAATGCCAAGAGTTAAACGCGGCGTCACCGCCCATGCGCGGCACAAGAAGATCCTCGAAGAGGCCAAGGGCTATTATGGCGCCCGAAGCAAAGTCTTCCGGGTCGCCAAGCAGGCTGTCATCAAGGCCGGCCAGTATGCCTACCGTGACCGTCGCCAGAAAAAGCGCGAATTCCGCACGCTGTGGATCGCCCGTATCAACGCCGCTGCGCGTGAGAACGGTCTGTCCTATAGCCGTCTGATCGACGGACTGAAGAAGGCCGGTGTCGAGGTCGATCGTAAGATGCTGGCCGACATCGCCTATCACGACAGCGTCGCCTTCGCGGCGCTGGCAGCTCAAGCGAAGGCCGCTCTGGCCTGATCTGGCGCCTGTCGCTGTCGACACAGAGGGAAAGGCCCAGGTCTTTCCCTTTTTACTTTCGGAGATCACCATGGCCGAACAGACCGCGCTCGGTATCCAGTCGCTCCAGGAGGCCGCGATCGATGCCATCACGCAGGCCGCCGATGCGACGGCGCTCGATCAGGTGCGCGTGCGCTATCTGGGCAAGAGCGGCGAGCTGACCGCCCTGCTCAAGCAACTCGGTACCCTGCCGCCGGCTGAACGTCCAGCCGCCGGGCAGGCGATCAATCAGGCCAAGAATGTCGTGCAGCAGGCGATCGAGACGCGCAAATCGGCGCTCGAACAGACCGCGCTCGCCGCGCGTCTGGCCGCCGAGCGTATCGACGTCACTCTGCCTGGACGCGGACAGATGCCTGGCGGACTGCATCCGGTCACGCGCGCGTTGCGCCGCATCGAGCGACTGTTCGCTAACGCCGGCTTTGCCGTAGTCGAAGGCCCGGAGGTCGAGGACGCCTATCACAACTTCGCGGCGCTCAACATCCCCGAGCACCATCCGGCGCGGGCGATGCACGACACCTTCTATTTCGACGCCGAGCGTCTGCTGCGTACTCACACCTCGCCGGTGCAGATCCGGGTGATGGAAGAACAGGCGCCGCCGCTCAAGGTGATCGCTCCGGGGCGCGTCTATCGCTGCGACTCGGATCTGACCCATACCCCGATGTTCCATCAGGTCGAGGGGTTGCTGGTCGATGAGCAGGTGAGCTTTGCCGATCTCAAGGGCGTGCTCTATGATTTTCTGACCAATTTCTTCGAGCGCGATCTCAAGCTGCGCTTCCGTCCGTCCTACTTCCCCTTCACCGAACCCTCGGCGGAGGTCGACATCCAGTGCGTGATGTGCGACGGCGACGGCTGCCGGGTTTGTAAGCAGACCGGCTGGCTGGAAGTGCTCGGCTGCGGCATGGTCTATCCCGAGGTCTTCCGCCATGTCGGCATCGACCCCGAGCGCCATCTCGGCTATGCCTTCGGCATGGGCGTCGAACGCTTGGCCATGCTGCGCTATGGCATCGACGACATCCGGCTCAACTTCGACAACGATCTGCGCTATCTGCGTCAGTTCCGTTGAGCGTGACGTGACCGGCGACCGGATCGAGCCGCGCCTGCGCCGTTCGTCGGGGTCTGACACCAATCATCTGGTTTTAATTTTGCCCGAGGCCCAGCAGGCGTCGGGGTGGGGAGTGGGACATGCGATTCAGTGAGGCATGGCTGCGCGAATGGGTGAACCCGCCGGTCGATACCCAGCGTCTGGCCGATCAACTCAGCATGGCGGGGCTGGAGGTCGACGCGGTCGAACCGGCGGCACCCGTCTTCAGTGGGGTCAGGGTCGGGCATGTGCTCAGCATCGAGCCGCATCCGGACGCCGCCAAGCTGCGTGTCTGCTCGGTCGATGTCGGCGAGGACGCTCCGCTTCAGATCATCTGCGGTGCGGCCAATGTCGCGGCCGATATGAAGGTGCCGGTGGCGACCATCGGGGCCAGTCTGCCGGGGAATTTCAAGATCAAGCGTGCCAAGCTGCGCGGGGTCGAGTCGTTCGGCATGATCTGCTCGGCGAGCGAACTGGGTCTGGCTGAATCCTCGGACGGCATTCTGCCACTGCCGGCTGACGCACCGCTCGGCGAAGATTTTCGCGCCTGGCTGGCGCTCGACGATCAGTGCATCGAGGTCGATCTGACCCCGGATCGCGGCGACTGTCTCGGTCTGGCTGGCCTGGCGCGCGAAGTGGCCGTCATCAATCGTGTCCCTCTGATGCCAACGGCCATCAAGCCGATTGAACCGGTCAGCGATGAACGGTTCTCGGTGCAGCTGCTGGCACCTGAAGCCTGTCCGCGCTATGTCTGCCGCGTCATCCGTGGCATCGACCCCAGCGCGACCACGCCGCTGTGGATGCGCGAGCGGCTGCGGCGCGGCGGCATTCGTGCCATCAGCCCGGTGGTCGACGTCACCAACTATGTGTTGCTCGAACTCGGTCAGCCGATGCACGGCTTCGATCTGGCTAAGCTCGCCGGCGAGATCCGGGTGCGGATGGCGACCGAAGGCGAGACGCTGGCACTGCTCAATGGCGAACAGGCGACGCTGCGCGCCGACACGCTCGTCATCGCCGACGCCGAGCGTGCGGTCGCGCTCGCTGGCATCATGGGCGGCGCGGAGTCGGGTGTCGGGGCCGAGACGCGCGACATCCTGCTCGAAAGCGCCTTCTTCGCGCCACTGGCCGTCAGCGGCAAAGCGCGCAGTTATGGTCTGCACACCGATTCCTCGCACCGCTTCGAGCGTGGCGTCGATCCCGAACTCCAGGTGCGCGCCATCGAACGCGCCACGCGGTTGCTGCTCGACATCGTCGGCGGCGAGCCGGGGCCGGTGTGCGAGGTCAGCGCCGCTGAACATCTGCCGCGCCCGACGCCGTTGCCTCTGCGTGCCGAGCGGGTGGCGCGGATTCTGGGGCTGCAACTGCCCAATGAGACCATCGAGGACATCCTCGAACGGCTCGGCATGGCCATCGAGCGACGCGAGGACGGCTGGCAGGTCACGCCGCCGAGCGCACGTTTCGATCTGGTGCAGGAGGTCGATCTGATCGCCGACATCGGGCGTATCCACGGCTATGATCTGATTCCGGTCAGTCATGCCAGCTCGGCCTCGGCCACCCAGTCCGACTCCGAGACCCGGTTTGAGCTCGACCGCGCGCGACTGGCGCTGGTCGATCGCGGGTTCCAGGAGGTCATCACCTACAGCTTCGTCAGTCCCGAGATCCAGGAACTGGTCGAGCCGGGGGTGGAAACGCTCAAACTGGCCAATCCGATCAGCGCCGAACTCTCGGTCATGCGCACCAGCCTTTGGCCCGGACTGCTGCAAACCGCCGTCTACAACCAGGCGCGGCAGATGGAGCGCGTGCGGATCTTCGAGAGCGGACTGCGTTTTCGCTTCGGCCCCGAAGGTTTGACCCAGACGCCGGGGATCGCCGGCCTGGTGGTCGGTGACCGGCTGCCGGAGCAGTGGGATCAGAAAGGACAGGGCGTCGATTTCTTCGATCTCAAGGCCGATGTCGAGGCGCTGCTGACCCAGACCGGCGCGTCTGCGTCCTTCCGCTTCGTGCCTGCCGAGCATCCGGCGCTGCATCCGGGCCAGACGGCCCGCATCGAGCGCGACGGTCAGCCGGTCGGGCTGATCGGTATGTTGCATCCGGCGCTCGCCGCGCAGCTCGATCTGACGGGCAATGTGTTTCTGTTCGAACTCGATCTGGCTCCATTGACTCCGGGCGTGCTGCCACACTATGGCAAGATCTCCCGCTATCCCGGTATCCGGCGCGATCTGGCGATTCTGATCGATCAAGGGGTCAGCTACGAGGCGGTCGAACAGTGCATTCGTTCGGTTGCCTCTGATCTGCTGCGTGAGCTGATCCTGTTCGACGTCTACACCGGCCAAAACATCGAAACAGGCCGAAAAAGTCTCGCCTTAGGATTGATTTTACAGTCGTCTTCTCAGACACTTACGGATGAAGTCATAGACGCAACGGTGGGGCGGATCCTGGAGCGCCTGACCTCTGAACTCGATGCACGCTTGAGGGATTGAACAGGTATGGCCTTGACCAAAGCCGACATGGCCGAGCATTTGTTTGAAGAGCTTGGCCTGAACAAACGCGAGGCCAAGGACATCGTCGAGATGTTCTTCGAGGAGATTCGCGCCGCCCTGGAACGCGGCGAGCAGGTCAAGCTGTCCGGGTTCGGCAACTTCGATCTGCGTGAAAAGAAAGAGCGCCCTGGGCGCAATCCCAAGACCGGCGAGGAAATCCCCATCACCGCCCGGCGTGTCGTGACTTTCCGTCCGGGCCAAAAGCTCAAGTCGAGAGTGGAAGCCTATGCGGGAACCGAGCGATAGTCTGATCGGAGCGAGCGACGGCGAACTGCCGCCGATCCCCGGCAAGCGCTATTTCACGATCGGCGAGGTCAGCGAGCTGTGCGGCGTCAAGCCGCATGTGCTGCGCTATTGGGAGCAGGAGTTTCCGCAGCTCAAGCCGGTCAAGCGGCGTGGCAATCGCCGTTACTATCAGCGTCATGATGTGCTCATGGTGCGCCAGATCCGCAATCTGCTCTATGAGCAAGGCTTCACCATTGGCGGTGCCCGCCAGCAGCTCAGCGGTGAGGGTGCCAAGCATGATCTCAGTCAGACCCATCAGATCCTGAGACAGATGCGACTTGAGCTTGAGGAGATCTTGCAAGTGCTTCGACGTTGACGCTGGACGCACGACAGCGTATGATTCCGCTTCTTTCGAACGGGGCGTAGCGCAGCCTGGTAGCGCACCTGAATGGGGTTCAGGTGGTCGGAGGTTCAAATCCTCTCGCCCCGACCAATAAAGACAAGGGGTTAGCTCAATCGGCTAACCCCTTTTTCTTTGCAAATCGGCTTCTGGGTAACGCTGGGGGTAACAAATCAGCAGCGTTTGACCGGCTGAAATCCGGGATCTTCCCGGATTTGACCCACGGGTCATCTCCGCGCGCGCGAGGCGGCGCCCGCCGAAGTGAGGATTCTTCACTTTGGCCAAGGGTCATCTCCGCGCGCGTGTGGCGGCTCCAGGTCATCATGCAGATGATCCTCGTGGTCATCCTGCCGGTCAGATCCAGGTCATCATGTAGATGATCCTCGTGGTCATCCTGCCGGTCAGATCCAGGTCATCATGTAGATGATCCTCGTGGTCGGCAATGACGTGGTCATCATGCAGATGATCCTCGTGGTCATCCTGCATTTTGCGTGACTCTCACGCTTCCTGATCCACCAGGGCAAGCAGCGCCGCTCGCGTCTCTGGCGATGCCGTCTGGCCGTCGCGATGAATCCGGCTCAGGTTTGATCGGTCGATCTTGTGACCAGTGCCGGCCAGGGCGCGGGCGATGCCGGTATAGGTGCCGAATCGGTCGAGCAGCAGACAAACCAGGTCGGCGTCACTGCGCGGCGGCGTCACTGTGTCGCTTTTCATTGGCTCATTATCCATTACTGTGACGTTATCATCAGTCGCCTTATTCGTCACTGTGTCGCCTTTCGGTATCCGCTCCAGATGCACCACATAGGCGTGCTCGTCACTGGAGCGCGCATTGAGTCGCCCGAACAGTTCCTCGACGCCGAAGAAAAGCGCTTCGGGTCGGTCCTTCCGATACGCCAAGGCGACAGCTTCAAGCAATAGTTGGTCGGGTAAGGTGGTGATGTCGCCCTCGGGATCGTCCAGGGCGAACCGGACGCGCTCTCTGGCGTGGCGCATCCGCTCGGCAGACGTGAGCGCCGGACGCGGGCCTTTCGGGCGCCCACGGCGTTTTGCTTCGGTGGTGGTGGTCGTGTCGCTCATTTCTCGTCACCGTGTCGGTTATTGGTGACTTGAATATAGCGCACAGTGACGAAAAGACAAGGATATTTTGTCACTGTGACGAATCGCGCGACGACTGCGCGAAAATCGACATCACAGATCGCCCGTAGAGCGCGCGGAAAGCAGGGGTGAAGGGTTTCCTATACCCCTGAGTCTGGAATGCCTCAGACGGGCATACAGGCGGCGGGGTGCTGAAAAGCGGTTGGATGTGGAAGTAAGGAAGGGCGCCCCAGCTCCCGGCCGGTTAACCGGGGCCGCCATGCGGGGCGGAACGGCGGTGCTCATGCATGAGGGCGCAGCCCGGCGGCTGAGGTTCGAGCTTATGCTAGAGCTGGACTCGGCTCGACCCTTGAAAAGGGCCGCGCTGTCAGTGGTGCGACATCAGGCGCTTGAATTGGGCAGCGAGTGTCGGTGAAACATGCACAGCGCGGTGGGGTGCCGATATTCGCGGACCGGATCGGCGGCCGGTTGCCCCATACCAGCGGCGTGGAACCGAGCCGCTGGCACTACTGCTCAGAACGTGAACCGCACCGCGTGCCAGCTCAACGGCTTCACGGTGAAGTCACTCACGATCTGGAGGCGCCAAGCATCCGCTGATGGATGCGGGCGCAGTCTGAGTGTCCACGGCTTCTCGGTCCCGTCCAAGGTTCCCAGCCCTACCACGGGTCGTTCGGCCGGCGGCGGGAGCAGATAGCCGTAGGTCAGCCTTGAGTCGGAGAATACGCCCAGCTTGGCGCGAGCTGCCAGCTCGAGGAGCTCGAGGTCTAACTCGATCGCAGCGGGCACGCAGAGCACACCAGCTCGAGGTTGCAAGGCCGATCCATGAGCCGACGTGATGCCACGAAGAGCGGCATTCGCGGCCGAGACGGAGACCGCTACGCCTGGGCCGGTCGAGACGTCGTTCCCACGGGTCTCGGCAAAGAGCGGCAGGCCATCGGAGAGGACCGGATTTCTCTCCAGCATCTCAACGATGGAATCGCGCTCCGCGCGGCGTGCGGCCTGGATCAGCTCCCGCGTCAGCTCGCCCAGCAGCCCCCAGCGTGCGTTGATGACATCGACCCGGGTGAAGCCCACAAACCCGCGAACCGTCGCAAGTTGGCCCGTCTGACCGCTCAGGGTCATCTCGGTGTGCGTTATCGATACGTCGCCACCTTCGCCAACATTCGCGTGCAAGTCGCTAGGCTCGATCTGCTCGATCTGACTTGGGCGGAAATCGCTGAGCGGGAATCGCTTGACGATGGCGTCATGCTCGGCCGGCGGTGGGGTCTTGGCGAGCATCTGAACGGCGCTCTCGACGGTCGAAATCAACGCCTTGCTGGTGAAGGCATTGGCCGCGCGAAACGCCCGGCGGTTATCGCGCTCGGCCTTGTCGTACAACTCATCAAATAGCTGGCGGTCCGCCGCGTCCAGGTCCTTTCGCGGACTTGGGAGCGGTCGTTTCGCGTCCGCGAGCTCATGACTGCTTGTGAACTTCCCAGCGAGGATGCTCGAGAGTTCGTCGGCCGTCGCCTCGGACAGCGTGCGGGCGAGCGGGTTTCCCTCATGGACATGCGCGCCCATCTTCGCCGCGATCGCCTGGGCGATAACCTCGCGCCGGTCCAGCTCGGGGAGCCGTGCGACAAGCTCGGACTCGGTGCGCATGGCGCCTACGTATGCGAAGCCGGTCATTCTGAGACCCCCTGCCGAATGGCGGACGCGATCATCTGAGGGCTCGCCCGGTTGAGACCGGCGGCGCTGAATGTGCCGTCCGCCTCCAGCTCGACGCGAACGGCGCCTTTCGGCGGCGGCGGATAGAAGATCGGCGTCGCTACCTCGCCAGCGACTCGGAAAGCCGCGACGCTGTGTAGCGTCAGAACCCCGCTCTTCGGGTGAACGAAATGCTCGACATCGACGGCGGTAGACGCTGCGACCACGGTTGTTTCTGTCATCTGCGTGAATCCTCAAAATGCCATGCCGTATCCTCTCCCGAATCAGGGTGAAACCTCCTCATGACGCGCGTCGGCGATGTCCGTCAGTCGGCGGTAGACGCCTCGTTGGGTGCTCGGTACCGATGCGGCGTGATGCGAGGATTCGAGCAGGCGCGCCACCTCACCGGGGACACACGAGCCCCCGCGACGCCAGGCAGCGATGCGGCCGGCGGCGCTCCAGAGCGACAGCCTATCGTCGTCGGCCAGGATGCGTGCGGCGTACCACATGAGCCGGTCAGCCTCGCGCCGGGCGCCAGGACCGGACAGGTCAAGTGCCTGATCAGCGGGCAGGCCGTGGGCGATCTTGCGCGCGGCGCCGGACAGCCAGGCTTGTAGGTCGGGATCGGCGACCAGCTTGGCGGCGAGTTCGAGGCGTTCAATCGTCATCAGATGGTCCTCTTGGAATGTCGGCGGGCGGTTCGTCGAGATCAGCCAGCAGCGTCGGCTGCTCGACTTCCAGTTCGGCGATGGTCTCGCGCAGCGTGGGCGGCGGTCGTCTGAGATCCGGGCGGAGGCCGATGATCAGGGCGGCAAGGTCTTCGTCCGCATCGGTCAGGTGCTCGATCAGCGCGTCGTCGCTGCTGGAAGCCGCGCGGTCGAATGCACGGCCGAGCGCGTCCATTACCTCTTCGTCGCGCGCGTCATCAAGCATCAGCTCGATTTCCTCGATCAGCACATCGATTCGGCGTTCCGACTCCATCAGTTTTCGCGTCACCGTGACGATATGGGCGCGCAGGTCGGCCAGGCTGTTGGTTGCTTGGGCGGCGGCGGCCTGGGCCTGATCGGCGCGGGTGTTGGCTTCGTCGATCTCGCGACGGACGTCGATCAAGAATCTGAGCCGGCCGCCGTTGGGCTGGCGACGCAGCAGTTCACGGACGGCGCGGTCGGGATCGATGCGGCCGTTCTTTTCGATTGGGATGATCCCCTTGCCGACCAACTCCGTGATGTAGCTCCTGCTCGCTCCAATCATCCTGGCCATATCGGCGCGGCTGACTCTGAAGCCGAGTCCGGTTTGCTCGATAGGGAGGGCAGCTAACATCTTTGATGCGGCGCCGTTTTTCTGCTCTGGTCTGGCCATGTTGTTTGCTCGGTTGGTGACTTGTTCGGGGTTGACCTAGTGAAGCGGTCCGCATCTAGCCAAATCTCGCGGCCTTCGTACCCGCAGTGCGAGTGCTCAGGAAGTACCTACCCGCCGGCCGCCAATGCATCGGCGACCCGGATCGCATGGCGGAGTTGCTCAGGATCGGCGGCGCAGGCTTCGATGTATTCGGCTCGGGATTCGGGATCGGTCTCGCCGATGGTGTCGAGCCAGCCGTTGAGCGCGGCCAGGACTTCGCGGGGCAAGCGGACATCCGCCTCGATCCGCGTACACAAGCCTTCGCCATGCCCTTTATCTGCCGCAACTGCCGCAAATGCCGCAACGGTTTGGGGCTTCGAGCTGGACAGGAATTGGCACAAGACACTGCTCATGCCGCACCTCCAGGGGTAAAAAAAGAGTTCTCAAAACATTTTCCTGGAATGGTTGCGGCATTTGCGGCAGTTGCGGCACTCAGCACAAGTCGTTGTTTGAAAAAGGCACTCAAGGGCCTGAAGTGCCGCAGCCCACTTGCGGCACTTCTGCGGCAGTTCGCGGCAGACGGATTAAGCATGGTCGTCATCCTCCCGGCACCAGCAGACGGGGATTGATTTGGAGCAAGCGTTGGCGTCCTCGATCGATCCGCCGAGCGTGCCCGGACTCTTCCAAGAGATCGATCGCGACATCTCGCTTCAGTGCGTCGCGCGTCCGGTTCGGGCCGAACTTCGAGACATCGCGCAGCGAGATCACGCCGGCCCGATCGATGATCGGCTCGCCATCGCGGTTGGCCAGCTCGCGTCCCTTGCCGGTCAGCCAGGCGGACAGTTCGCGCGCGTCCAGCACCACCTCGGGTGTGTCGGCTTCGTAGAAGATCCGCCGCGCTTCGGCAAGGTGCCAGGCAGCTACGGCGATTCCGCCGGCCATGTAGTGTTCTTCGATTTCCCGCGTTACGCGCCCGTGGTCGAACAACTGGAAGATGGTCGCCACGCGCGCGGCGTTTTCCGCGCTCTTGGCGGCCACGTCGCGCACCTCGGCGAACTCGCCGAAGTCGGCCAGCTCGCGTTCAACGGTGTCGTGATAGGAGATCCACGCCAGTTTCGCGCCGGCACTCAGGCGCATCACGGTCGGCTTCAGCATCATCCGCGCGCCCTTGTCCTCGCTGGTGTCGTCGATGGGGAGCGGCAAGCCGAGCAGGGTCAGGATGTGGCGCTCGAAGTCGGCCAGCGCGCGCCAGGAGGCGGGCGGCTCGCTGTAGGTCCGCGTCCCCATGGTCGAGCGCGGCGCGGCCAGTAGGAACCGAGCCAGGAATCCAATCGTGCGCGCGCCCTTGTCGATCAGCTTGGGCAGCAGATCCGGCTGCATCATCAGGAAGGCACTGAAGCGCCGGCCGCGCAGTTCGGCGACGGGAGCGCCTTTCCGGGTCGGTAGGAATTCGCGCGCGTCCCAGAGGATGTTCAGCAGCGCGAGCAAGGATGTCGCCGAGTCTTCGCCGAGTCCTTGGCTTCCAATTACGGTGCCGGCCTCGTCTGAGAACAGACCGCCCGACGGCCAGCCGGTGGCCAGGGCGTAGGCGAGCGAAGCCGGGTTCACGTCCTCATAGCTCGGCGACGGCAGGGGGACGGGGATGATAGGGTTCTGCTCCAGCTCGACGAGCCGAGCCTCCAGGCGCTCCAGTTCCTCTTCCGCTTTAGGATCGTCCTTGCCTTCCATAGCCTTTATCTTCGACTTGGTACCCTCGACGCGGGTCTTATGCGCGGCGGCCATGGCAACGGATCGCCGGTGATCGGGCAGACGTTCCTCGCGTGTTGTGCGGACCCATGACTTGATCGCGCGCCCGAAGAACTTGTCGGCCGCGCTCTTGCGCTCGCCGGACTGAGCGCACAAAAGCAGATAGAGCGAGATCGGCGAGACCAGGTGGTCATTGATGCCGACATTCGCCAGTCCTTGTGCAGCCAGCGCCATTTGTGCCAGAGCGGACGAGCCGATCAGCGGCAGCGGTTGCTGACCGAAGGCCGCGTACTCGCGGATAGCATTCTGCGCAGCCTGGGGGAAGACGCTCAGCGGATAGGGTTCGCCATCGATCGGCGCGGCGAGATCGCCGGGAGTCGGCCAGTCGTCCGGCTCGCCGTGAATATCGGCCGGCGGCGGCTCGGGGTGCTGGGGGCGCGAGTCCCTTTGTTCGCGCAGCTCGGCCGGCTTGCGTTCGCGCTTTGCCGGATTGACCCAGCCGGAGCGTTGGGCCTCGGCGAAGACGGCCTTCGGGCCGGTGCCCTCGGGCTTGAACGAATCCCATGTGCGCGCGGCGTCTTTGGGGTCGAACTTCTCCGACGCCTGAGACCATTCCAGCCATAGCGCGCGGCCTTGGTCGCCGAGCGGCTTCAACGCGAGGCCCATTCGGACCCATAGATCCCGATCATCTGAGCGCATGGACACCAGGGCTGAGCGCAGATCCCGAACCAGTTGATCCGTGGTATCGACGCGGGGCCGCTCGGTCGGCGCATCCTGGGCCTTGGGGCGCGGCGAGTGCAGCGGGGCAAGCGTCACTGTGACGAAATCGGCGATGTCTTCCAGGTCGCCTCGACCATCGCGGCCAGTGACAGTGAAGTATCGACCGCGGCTGTAGGCTTCGATCCCACTGGCGTTGCTGCCGAGCGTGGCGAAGTCGCGCCCGATGCCCACGGCGTGCCAGCCTTTACCGGACGGCGAACGCTCGACATATCCCGGCAGTCGCTCGACCAGTGCGGCGAGATCCGGGCGGGTGTCGGTTCCATCCAGGTCGATCCCTTGCCAGTGACGGCCATCCTCATCAGGTCCGAGTGCGAAACCGAGTCCGGCATAGGCGCCGGACTCCAGCACAACCAGCGCCTCTTCGAACGTAGCTAGCCGCGCGCGGTCTTCTGGCGTGTCGAGCTGGCCTTGGCGCGGTGTGTCGTTGCAGTAGAACGGCACCTTGCGCGGCTTCTTATCGCCGTTGCTGACCGACTTCCAGACCAGCCAGCGCGGAGCTTTGCGCATGGCTTCAGGCAGGTGAGAGAGGGGTACGCCGATAGCGCACCCCTCGACGGATGGAATGACGGGAGCGGTCGGAACCGCCCCTTCCCTGGGGCAGCCGTTCATCGTTTGGCCTCCTGGTCGTTGAAGGTGCTCATCGCGCACCCCCAGCCGCGTCGGCATGATGCCGTAGCTCGCCGGCCAGCAGCTGGGTGGCGGTGCGGGATAGCTCGGCGCCCTCCTGCTCGGCGACGGCGCGAAGCTGGGACAGCTCGGCCTCGGTCAGATCCAGATTCAGGGGTTCGGGACGCTCACCCTCCTTGGCCTGCCGCTCGACATCATCGGCAACAGCTCGCAGTGCTTCGGCAATGCGACGTTGGCGCTCAGGTTCGGCCGCGATCTCGGCGGCATCGATCGCGGCATTCAGGGCAGCGGCGATATGGCCTTGATGCGCTTCGCTGGCCAGTGCGCGAAGTCGCTTCGAGTCGCCAGCCGAGAGCGTGATGCAGTCTTCCTCGCGTCCGGCCGCGCATTCCAGGGCGGCCAGAATCGGATTGATGATGACGTACAAGCCATCCTCGACGGCCTTGTCACTCAGGCGCTCGACATCGATGGCGTAGACCCAACGCAGGGCGCTGGCGCAGTTGCGCGCGGTTTCGTGCAGGCTGGAGCCGACGAGCGGATTCAGTTCAGGGTTGGAGTCGACATTGAAAGTCGGGAACATGGTCGAACCTCGATTGCATTGAGAGTGCAGGGGTTCGACTGAGCGAGAGAGGATCAGACGGCGGGCACGGACGCGCGCAGACGTGCGAATGCGCGGGTATACGGGTATACTTTGCCTGCCGGTGAACCACTGCCTCAATCAGTCGGTTCTTTGCTCGGGTTGCCTTGCAGGGCGCCCGAGACGGTCAAACGATACGCCGATTCCAGAATCATTTGCAAGCCCGAAGCGTGGTCGAGACGCTTCGGGCTTTTTGCTGTCTGGCCATCGCTGTGCTTGCTTCGCCCGACGTTGGGCGCGGCGCATTTCTGATCGTTTACCCATCGCTCATTCTCCCTTATGCCGCTTCCGGTCCACTGGCCCCGCGTTCCAGTGCGGCCAGAAATTGGCCTCGCCGCCAATAGTTTCTATTTCTGATCTTCAGCGGCCGGGGAATGATGCCGAGATTGACCCAGCGCCAGAGCGTCATATCCGAGACATTGCCGGCCAATCGTCGGGCCTCTGTGGATGGTAAGCGTTCAGAGACCCCTTGACCGTCTGCGGTCTTCAAGACCAGGATAAGCCCCTCTTCACCGTCCGTTGAGCCC
>NZ_WNKT01000053.1 GCF_009720725.1 Allochromatium palmeri | reverse complement strand
GCGCCAACCGAGGCTCACCGCGACGGCTTGATCGGATGCATACCACGAAAAGTTTCAAGAAGGCCTACTGGGCACTGGGAAGGAGCGTGTTTTTGTCCAAAGTCCAACCGGATAAATAGTGCCTTTTAATGTGGGAATGTCCGCTTGCGATCGAAGCACGTCGCGCAATACCCCGCCACCGGCTGCGGTTAGGCCGGCCATGACCGGTCCCCACAGCCAAAGCGGCTCGCAGCGTTGCTGAATGGCCACCACGACACCCACAATCGTGAAGGTTGCCAGACCGATCGCATCGCAAAGTTCCAGCATCCCGCGGGAGGAACGCCAGCGAAACATTTTCTCATCAGAAGATGAATTGCCGCTTGGCGCACGCCCTTTGAAGAACCAATCCTGCAGGGTGAAGAAGACCAACCCGCACAGCACCGTTCCAAAAACGATCAGAAGCAGACTGGGGGATTCAACAATGCCGATGGGGGATCGTCCGCTGATCAGATCGCGCAACACACCGCCCCCCACTGCCGGAAGAGCAGCGAGTACGCAGGCGCCGATGAGATCGTATTTTTCACGCCTGGCAATTAAGACGCCGGAAATGGCAAAAGCGATGGTCCCAATGATGTCAAATGCTCGGAACCAGGCAGTTTGCGTGGTCACCGATAGCAATTGCGGCAAAAGATAGTGCCTACTGATCTGCTCCAAGTGCCCCGAGGTTTTGAGGTCGATCAAGGCTTGATTGAAAGCAGCGGCTTGTTCCTTGGACACACTTTTTTTGGAAAGCAAAAAGCAGAGCGGCGCTTCGTAAAGACTTCCCGGAACACCGTTGATTTTGCCCAACGCATCGACCCGGGCCACCGCGCTGACAGCGGAGTGTGGGTCGGCGAGCACGCCTTCCACTTGGAGGGAAAGCAGCGCATCGATCAAATCCGTCTCCTGCTCGACCTCCAACCATTGTTGTTGTTGAAGGAATCGCTCGTCCCTGCGCAGAGCCGCCACTTCGGGTCCGTAATAGAAACCCCGAATCAGAGCCACTCGCCCTCCGTCCTCCAGTAACCGACGCAGGGAGGCGAGGGGAGTGTTCGCTGCCCAACGACTGACGTCTCCCCAACGCGTCAAAAGGCCGATCTTTTCCAGTCGATAAGGCACCGTAAACCAGGCCCAATCCCGTCGGGATTCCTCTGAGGTTGCCGCCAAAGCAAAGTCCAATAATCCTTCCTGGACGAACTGCAGCGTTTGCTCGCTGGGATGCTCTTCGAAGGACAAGCGAAGCCCGGCCCGACTGGCAACCGCTTTCGCGACTTCAATATCATATCCGCTAAGCCTAGGGTCTCCGCCCCCATCGATGGTTTCGTATTGGTAAGGCGCGTTCGGGGACCATCCGCCTCGAAATTCTTGTGGGGCAGCAGCAAGGGCAGACGTGGTCCATCCCAGCGCAATAGAGGCCAGGACAGAAAGCTGGATCGTTGTTCGAACGACTGACGACAACTGGGGCAAGAATGGGGGCATCACTGGATCGCAGGGAGTTGGTTAAAAAGAACGTCCATAGTCGCCGCACAAGAGACCTCGGGTGAATCTCAGAGGTTTCAGCCCCTCGTGACCTCCATGATTTCACAGCAAATACAATCCGATTGAGCGCTGCTGGGGCATTCTGGAGCAACATTGGAACGGCACGCAACTGGTGGATGTCACCACCGTCCTGGAATGGGCTAAGAGCATGACCTGGAAAGGAATCCAGCCCCTCGTGGAACTCAGCCGCAAGGTTGATGCGAAAGGCATCACCCTGTCGTGGCTCACAAGCCTCGACAACAGCGGTGGCGGAAACGGGCAGATCGAGCGGGTATTATGCTGAGAAAAACTCGCGGAATAACCTGAGCACAACACGTACAGACCTTGAAGCTCGCGTCCACATCACGCCATCTGACTAATGGTCCTGCGAAAGCGATTGAGCGCGATGGTGAAGAGCACCGCGCCGATCAGGCCCAGTGTGAGGAACTGCGGCCAGACGACCGCAAGGCCGGCACCACGGAACAGGATGGCCTGGCTGGCTGCGACGAAATGGGTGGTGGGGGCAGCGAGCATCAGGTTCTGCACCAGCTCTGGCATGCTCTCACGCGGGGTCGAGTTACCCGAGAGCAATTGCAGCGGCAGCAGGATCAGCACCGCGAGCATGCCGAACTGCGGCATCGAGCGCGCCAGTGTGGCCATGAAGATGGCCATTGATGTCGTGGCGAAGAGATGTAGCCCGGCGGCGACCAGGAACAGCACCAGCGAGCCCGCAATCGGCACCCGCAGGATGCCCTGCACGACAAACACCAGCGCAATGGTCGCGGCCAGCAGCACCACCAGGCCCATCGACCAGACCTTTGACAGCATGATCTCGGCGGGCGTCACCGGCATGGCCAGCAGATGATCGATGGTGCCGTGCTCGCGCTCGCGGATGAGTGCCGCGCCGGTCAGGATGACCGACAGCATGGTGACGTTGTTGATGATCTCCATCAGGGCGCCGAACCAGGACTGTTCCAGGTTGGGATTGAAGCGTGCGCGCAGGGCCAGCTCCACCGGCCATTCGGGGCTTGCGCGGTAACGCTGGACGAATTCGTTGACCTCGCCCAACACCATCTGCTGCACATAGCTGCTGCCGGTGAAGGCCTGGCTCATGCGCGTGGCATCGACGTTGAGCTGGATCGCTGGCGAGCGACCGGCCAGCACATCGCGCTGGAAGTCGGGCGGGATGTCCAGCACAAAGGTGTAGTCCCCGGCATCCATGCCCGTATCGATGCGGTCAAGCGGGATCATCGCCGGGGGATTGAAGCGCGGCGGGTAGAAGGCGGTGGCGATGCGGATCGAGAGCGGTGAGGCATCCTCATCGACAATGGCGATCGGCGCCTTGTGCAGGGTCTCCGGCATGGCCGTGGCCGCGACATAGATGGACACCGTGAAGGTGTAGGCAATCAACACCAGCATCATCGGGTCGCGAGCCAGGCTCCACAGCTCCTTGATGCCCAGCCGGTAGATTGTCGCGGCATGCGACATGCTCAGGTCTCCTGCTTCTTCAACAGGAGGATCGACAGCCCCAGGATCACCGGCACGGCCAGTGCCAGCGGCCAGAACGCGGGTTCGAGGCCGACGAAGTCCAACCCCTTGTTGAAGACACCGCGGCTGATGGTCAGGAAGTAGGTGGCCGGGTAGACCTGACCGATGAGATAGCCCACCCCTTCGAGCGAGGACACCGGGTTCAGCATCCCGGCGAACTGCACGGCCGGGATGATGGTGCCGATCATGGCCACGAACATCGCCGCGATCTGGCTGCGGGTAAAGGTCGATGCGAACAGGCCGAAGCCGGTCGAGAAGATGACGAAGAGCAACGCCCCCGCCGTCAGCGCCAGCAGGCTGCCCTTGACCGGCACGCCGAAGACCGTAACTGCCAACAGCGTCATCAGGGCGAAGTTCAGCATCGCCAGCACCACATAGGGCAACTGCTTGCCGAGCAGGAACTCGCTGCGCGTGACCGGGGTGACGTAGAGATTGATGATGGAGCCGAGTTCCTTCTCGCGCACCACCGACAGCGCGGTCAGCATTGCCGGGATCATCAGCAAGAGCATCGGGATGACCGCTGGCACCATCGCCGGCAGGCTCCTGACGTCTGGGTTGTAGCGAAAGCGCGTTGCGATTGTGGCCGGGCCGGCTGCTGCGTCCTGACCGAGCCGGTGCGTCGCCTGGTCTTGCAGCCAGCCCTGGTGCATGCCGAGCACATAGCCGCGCACGGTCTCGGCGCGCACCGGCATGGCGCCGTCCACCCAGGCGCCGATCTGGACCTGATGCCCGCGCGCCAGGTCGCGGGCGAAGCCCTGTGGGATCTCGATCGCCAGCGCGAGTTCGCCAGCGCGCATGCGCCGATCCAGGTCCGCGTCATCTGTGATCGGCGCATGTTCGATGAAGTAGCGCGAGCCCGCCAGGTTCAGCGCGTAGTTGCGGCTCAACCCGGTCTGGTCCCGGTCGAGCACCGCGTAGCTCAGGTTCTCCACATCCAGGCTGATCCCGTAGCCGAAGACGAACATCAGGATGGCCGTGCCCAGCAGCGCCATGGTGGCACGCATCGGGTCGCGTTGCAGCTCAAGGGTCTCGCGCAGGCTGTAGCTCCAGGCGCGTCCCAGGCTGAAGGGGAACCGACGCTTGGGCGGGGCGGCTGGCTCGACGACTGGGGGCGGCGCTTGCACGGCGTCTTCGGACGTTGCCGCGCCGGACGCGCCAGCATCTTTCAAGTAGCCGATAAAGGCCTGTTCGAGTGCATCAACGCCGCGTTGGCTGACCAGTTCAGCGGGGACACCGGTGACGAGCACGCGCCCGGCGTGCATCAGCGCGATGCGGTCGCAACGCCCGGCCTCGTTCATGAAGTGGGTGGAGATGAAGATCGTGACCTGGTCATTGCGGGCCAGATCGATCATCAGTTGCCACAGGCTGTCGCGCGCGATGGGGTCCACGCCCGAGGTCGGTTCGTCCAGGATCAGCAGTTCAGGTCGATGCACCATGGCAACCGCCAGCGACAGGCGCTGGCGGATACCCAGCGGCAGCCGGTCGGGCAGTGCGTCCACCGACGCCTCCAGGCCGAAGCGGCGAATCATCTCCGCCACCCGCGCCGGGATCGTGGCCGGCGGCAGTTGGAACAGGCGCGCGTGCAGCACCAGATTCTGGCGCACCGTCAGCTCCGAATACAGCGAGAAGCTCTGCGACATATAGCCCACGCGTCGGCGAGTGGCGATGTCCTTTGGGTCGACCGGGGCGCCGAACAGCGATGCACTGCCCTCGCTCGCCGGCAGCAGGCCGGTCAGCATCTTCATGGTGGTCGACTTACCGCAGCCGTTGGAGCCGTTGGAGCCGATGAAGCCGAAGATCTCGCCCTGGCGGATGGCAAGATTGACATGATCGACCGCGGTGAAATCACCGAAGCGCTTGGTCAAGTCCTTGGCCGCGATGGCGATCTCGGTCTGGTCGCCGGCGACCAGGGGCGGGATGCTGACCGCCCGGTGGCCCCGCTGCAGCGCTTCCGGCAGCAGTGCGATGAAGGCGGCGTCGAGCGAGTCGGTCCCGGTGCGCGCCAGCAGCTCGGCGGGCGTGCCGGTGGCCAGCACGCGGCCGGCGTTCATCGCCACCAGCCAGTCGAAGCCCTGGGCCTCGTCCATGTAGGCGGTGGCCACGATCACGCTCATGCCGGGACGCCCGGTGCGGATGCGCGCGATCAGATCCCAGAACTGGGCGCGGGCGAGCGGATCCACACCGGTGGTCGGCTCATCCAGGATCAGCAGGTCCGGGTCGTGGATCAGCGCGCAGCACAGGGCAAGCTTCTGTTTCATGCCGCCGGAGAGCTTGCCCGCCGGGCGCGCCAGGAACGGGGTCAGGCCGGTGTCGCGGGTGAGTTCGTCGATGCGGCGGCGGCGCTCGGCCGCCTGGTGGCCGAACAGCCGACCGAAGAATTGCAGGTTCTCCTCCACCGACAGGGTCGGATAGAGGTTCCGGCCCAGGCCCTGGGGCATGTAGGCGATATGCGGACAGACGCGACGACGATGACGGCGGCTGCCCATGTCCCCGGCCAGTGCCTGCACCCTGCCCTGCTGCACCGCGCGCGCCCCGGCGAGCAGCGCCAGCAGGCTCGACTTGCCCACGCCGTCCGGGCCAAGCAGTCCGACCATGCGCCCGGCTGGGATGTCGAGGGTGATGTCGTCCAGCGCCACGACTTTGCCATAGCGCAGACTGACGTCGATCAGACTGGCCACCGGTGCGGGCGCATCCGGTCCTGGCGGATCGCTCACCGGCAGCGCGGGCGCACTCGTGATCAATCCGGCGCTCAATCCGGCACCTTGAGCACCAGATCAGCCGGCCACGCCGCCTGCACGTCGAGCTTGAGCCAGGCCATCCCCGGCAGGCCGGTCTTGACCAGCTTCAAGTGCCGTTGCAGCAGCGCCGGGTCGATCTGCGCCTTGACACGGAACATCAGCTTCTGCCGCTCGCTGGCCGTTTCCACCGTCTTGGGCGTGAATTGGGCCGTGCTGGCGACATAGGACACCCGCGCCGGAATCACATACTGCGGCGCGGCATCGAGCACGATATGCACCTCGCTGCCCAGCGCCACCCGACCGACCACCGTCTCGGGCAGGAAGAAGGTCATATAGACATCACTCAGGTCGACCAGGTTGAGCACCTTACCGCCGCTGGCCAGCACCTCGCCCGGCTGCGCGATGCGGTACTGCACGCGCCCGGCGCGCGGGGACTTGAGCAGACTGTCCTCGATATCGGCCTCGACGCGGGCAACCGTCGCCTCGCTTGCCTCGACCCCGGAGTTGGCGCCGACGACCGCGGCCTGCGCCGCCGTGATCGCCGCCTGCGTGGCAGTCACCTGAGCCTCCGCACCGGCCAGCGTGGCCTCGGCGCCATGCACGCTAGCACGGTCATCATCGAGCACCTGGCGGGTCGTCATCCCCTTCCCGGACAGCGTCTCGGAACGCGCATAGCGCCGCTGCGCCGCATCCAGCTCGCTCTCGCGCTGCCCCACCAGGGCCTGCGCGGCAAGCGTGTCGCTCTCGCGTACCGCAACCTGCGCCTTGGCGCTGGCAACGGCGGTGACGGCCTGTCGGGACAGCGCCATCGCCTCGTCATGCTGCGCGTCGAGCACCGCGATGCGCATCTGCGCCAGTGGCTGTCCCACCTCCACGAAATCGCCTTCGTTCACCATGATCTCCTGCACCCGCCCGGCGAGCTTGGTGGCCACGTCGATCTCGGTGGCCTCGATGCGACCGTTGCCCTTGACGAAGCCGACGCCTGGGCCGGAAGGCTGCAAGGCCACCCAGGCGAAGACGGCGATCCCCGCGACAGCGGCCACTGCAACCGCTATGAGCAGCCGCTTTCTGATTCCTGGCGAAGCAATGGATGGTGTGTCAGTCATCGGTCGAGCGTACCGCGGGCAGGGCATCGCGTCCGTGCGGTGCCGTACATTGCGATGACCGAAGTCCCTGACGCCCTCACTATGTGGAGGTGGATCGCGATCGTCGGCGATGCAGCCGCAGCAGCCCGACCCGTTTGCTATGTGATGCGGTATTCGGCACACTGCCTGCGCTTCAATATGCCTCGCCCCAGGGCGGGGCTTTTGCATTTTTGGTCCGTCGAACGCATGGCGGCCAATCCTAACCTCAGCCTTTCGCGGAACCCTGTTTTGATTTCTACAGCCAACCTCACCATGCAGTTCGGCGGCAAGCCGTTGTTCGAAAACGTCTCCGTCAAGTTCGGCGGCGGCAATTGTTACGGACTCATCGGTGCCAACGGCTCTGGGAAGTCGACCCTGATGAAAATCCTGGGCGACGATCTGGAGCCCAGCGCGGGCAACGTCTCGATCGATCCCGGCAAACGGCTCGGCAAGCTGCGCCAGGACCAGTTCGCCTATGAGGACCAGACGGTGCTGGATACCGTCATCATGGGGCACGACGAACTCTGGCGGGTCAAGCAGGAGCGCGATCGCATCTATGCCCTGCCGGAGATGAGCGAGGAGGACGGCATGGAGGTCGCGCACCTGGAGGTGCTGTTCGCCGAGCTGGATGGCTACACCGCCGAATCACGCGCAAGCGAACTGCTGCTGGGACTGGCCATTCCGCTGGAGCAGCACGAGGGTCCGATGAGCGCGGTCGCACCGGGCTGGAAGCTGCGCGTGCTGCTCGCCCAGGCGCTGTTCGCCGACCCGGACATCCTGCTGCTCGACGAGCCCACCAACAATCTGGACATCCACACCATCCAATGGCTGGAAGAGGTGCTGATCGCACGCAACAGCACCATGATCATCATCTCGCACGATCGGCACTTTCTGAACAGCGTCTGCACCCACATGGCCGACCTGGACTATGGCGAGCTGCGTCTCTACCCCGGTAACTACGACGAGTACATGACCGCCGCCAGCCAGGCACGCCTGCGCCTGCAGGCGGACAACGCCAAGAAAAAGGCCCAGCTCGCCGAGCTGCAGACCTTCGTCAGCCGCTTCTCGGCCAACGCCTCCAAGTCCAAGCAGGCCACCTCCCGCAAGCGTCAGATGGAAAAGATCGTGCTGGAGGACATCAAGCCCTCCAGCCGCGTCAACCCCTTCATCCGCTTCGCTCAGGACAAGAAGCTCTATCGTCTGGCGCTGGAGGTGACCGGCTTGGCCAAGGGGTATGACGGCACACCGCTGTTCAGCGGTCTCGACCTGACCGTCGAGGTCGGCGAGCGCGTCGCCATCATCGGCCCCAACGGCATCGGCAAAACCACCCTGCTGCGCTGCCTGGCCGGCGACCTGACGCCCGACGGCGGTATGGTCAAATGGTCGGAGAACAGCAATCTGGGCTATTTCGCTCAGGATCACGCCGCTGATTTCACCGAGCGCACCACGCTCTACGATTGGATGGATCAATGGAAACAGCCCAGCGACGACGAGCAGGTCATCCGCGGCACGCTGGGGCGGCTGCTGTTCTCCCAGGACGAGATCAAGAAACCGGTGAACGTCATTTCCGGTGGTGAGCAGGGCCGCATGCTGTTCGGCAAGCTGATGCTGCAAAAGCCCAACATCCTGCTGATGGACGAGCCCACCAACCACCTGGACATGGAATCGATCGAGTCGCTCAACACCGCGCTGGAAGGCTACCCAGGCACCCTGATCTTCGTCAGTCACGACCGCGAGTTCGTCTCCTCGCTGGCAACCCGCATCATCGAGCTGACGCCCCAGGGCGTCATCAACTTCAGCGGCAACTACGAAGAGTATCTGGAAAGTGGCAGCGCGCCAGTGCCAGCCGCTTGATCGTCACTCGGCGCGGTGCCGGGCGGCTCTCAAACTCCGCGGCGAGCCGCTGGAGAACCTCGCGAGCGAGGAGCAACGGATAGCTCCTTCGCGGCACATGATCACACGGGACGCAACAAGGTGGTCACTTCGGCACCGTGGTGTTGGCGGGCCTGGAGACCAGCTCTGACAGCAGCAGCCCGTCCTGCCGGCTGAGTTCGTGACCGCCGGCCACCACCCGGATGCTGGCCCGGCCATTCAGCGCGGGGACCCGGCGAAGATCCTGGCTGGGTGCTGGCACGACCTGATCGCCCGGCATCCCATAGGCGCCGCCGCGGACCACGGCGACGTAAGCGATGTCTGGGTGCTGGCGAGCATTGAGCCAGTACAGCAGGTTGCCGGGCCGTGGTGGGGCGAGGTCCGCGAGGACGCCACGCGAAGACTGCAAGGTGCGATACAGATCGTCTCCCACCTCGCGCTTGACGAGCCAGCGCTTGATTCCGCCGAACAGCCCCGTGTCGTCAGTCGCATCCAGAGCCTCCCAGGCGCGCTCGGTACCCAGGTGGGGGGCGGCGATGGTGATCAGCCGGGTGACCGTGCCCGCGCCGTAGTTCACCAGTGCAAGCCGCGCCACGACGCCGCCGGCTGAATGCCCGATCAGGTCCACCGTGTCCGTCGGGTGCTGTTGCGCGATCGCGGCCAGCATGCCGCCGAGCAAGCGGGCCTGCTCCATCAAGGGGGCAGTGGCGGGCAGGTCGACCGTGTCGATCGCGAATTCCCCCGCCGGTGGTTCGACCGGCTCCCACCGCACCCCAGACCGGGTCGACTGCCAGTTGCCGGCGAGCTGCCAGCCAGCCTGCTCTAACACCGGTAGTACGCCGCTCTGCTGCCAGGACGCCGAGTTTCCGAGGTAGCCGTGCACCAGTACCAGAATCCGTCCGGCGCTGGCGGGGCCGGCAAACACCAGCCCGAGCGCGCAGCAAAGCACTAGCCACCACCGAAGACGCCAATTTTTCATATCCGAATCACCACAGCTGACTGATCGCCGACAGGCTCGTGATTTCCTGTTCGACCCGCGCTCTGACCTGATGCTCCAAGCCGTCTCGAGCCTGCTCCGATTGGGCGCTGACCTTGTCCGCCACCTGGCCCTTGATGTCGGCGCGCAGCCGGGCGATCTTGGTGTCGGAGAGGGCGCGCGCGAGGATCCAGCGCGGGGCGCCTTCCCAGTGCTCGGCCCGGCGCTTGGCCTCGTCCAGCCCGTAGCGCATCGCCAGGGCGCCGGCGATCAGGCCGACCAGGGCGCCGATCAGCAGTCCGATGGGGCCGGACATGATGATGGCGGTGCCGGCCCCGCCGCTGATGGTGGCCGCCAGGACGCTGATGATAGTGGCGGACAGCGCCAGAACGACGCCCGAGATCTCGCCGTAGACATCCAGGTCCGCGAGGCGTAGCCCCTCGGCCATGTCCACCGGCGTTCCGGCGTGGCTGAGGCTTTGATCGACGGTGAGCCGATGTTGCCGGTACCAGTCCTGCATCAGCTCGGTGGTGTCGGCGGCGACGCCGGTGAGCACCTTGGCGAGCTGGGTCGTGACGATGGCTTCGAGCTGCGGTCGGAAGGCGGCTGCATCCTCCGCGAGTCTGGCCTTGAGGTCGGCGACCGATCCGCCCTCCTGGCGAAAATGGCGCAGGATGGGCTCGATCCGCTCATCGAAGAGACCGACCGCCACCCGTTCGGCGATGCGGTGCGCCGCCTCGTCCATCCGCCGCTCGATCAAGGGGGCAATGCGGGTGGCGATGAACGCCGGCAGCTCGCGTCGCAGGTCGACTTGGGTCGCCGCGAGCCGTTGCTGGAGCGCCGGGACGATGGCGAGCCCTTGGGACACGGTCACATAGGGCCGATCGCTGTGCACCAGACGCGGCGACCGCTCGATCTGACTTGGCTCAATCGGTTTCGGTTGGATCTGTTTCAGCTCGTCTGTGACGATGTCGGCGACGAAGGGCCAGGCGCTGCTGCCCCCGGTCAGGATCACGCAGGCGAGATCCTGATGGCGCATCTGTTCATGGGCCAGCCCCTGGCGCAGGGTCTGGCGAAACCAATCGAGCAGATCGATGCCTTGCGGGAAGGTATCCAGATGCGCGCCGGCCTGGGGATTCATCGCGCGCAGATACTGAGCAAAGGTCTCGGATGGCCGGTAACGGCGCGCGCGCGCCAGGAAGCTGTCCCAGGTGACGTCGTTGAGGCGTCCATACGCGCCCAAGGTCTTGCGATAGACCGTCGTGGGGTCGAGCGCCATGGCGAGGGAGAATTTCTCCTTCACCTCGCGGCAGCGGACCGCGAGCACGAAGAATTCGGCCCGCTCGCGGCGCATGGCCACGACGGCCTCGGGATTCTGCTCAATGAACCACTGGTAGAAGAGATCGTCGAACAGGCGTCCACCCAGGTGCATGTCGCCCCAGGAATGCAGGATCTCGCCGCGAACGAGGAGCGCGAAGTCGCAGGTTCCGCCGCCGAAGTCGACTACCAGCGCGCCCCTGAGCGCCTCGATCGGCGTGATGTCCTTGCGCTGGAGATGGAAGTAGAGCGCGCCCTTGGGCTCGTCGACCGTCTTGACCGCGCCGAAGCCCGCCTCCTCGGCGATGGCGCGCAACGCGTCCCGGTAGGTCTCGGAGGCCTCGCTCGGCACGCCGAAGATGACCTGGCGCTGCAAGGGTGCGATGTCCTTGTGCTGCCGCCGGGCGAGTGTCAGCAGACCGACCAGAAAGTCACGCGCATAGGTGCGCGCCTCGGCGCTGCTGACCAGGTCCGGTTTGAACTGGGCGCGGATGCGGTAGTCGTCGTGTTCGGCACCGGCGTCGCCAAACTCCTCCAGCGCGACATGGCCGATCAGCGGCTCTTTGCCGTCGCGGTAGAGGATGGCGGTGGCGATGCCGTCGCGGCCGTCGCCGAAATCCACGCCCACCGGATCTTCCTTGTCGCCTGGGCACTTGGTGACGTAGGTGTTGGAGGTGCCGAAGTCGATGGCCAGGACCGGTTGGGCCTCGGCCGATGGGCGGGCGGTGCTAGGAACGCTGTTTTCGGACACGACCCTTCTCCAAGATGCGGCCATTCTGGATCACCGGGGGGTCCTCGACGATGACGGTGTCGCCGTCCTCGATCAGACCGAACGGCCGGTAGTGTTGCTCAAGCTCCGGGCTCCAGACCAGGCGCGGGCGCTCCGCATGGCTGGACTGCGCGAAGGACGGGGGCGCTGACACGCCCTCCAGCCCCATCCGTCGCGCCTCCAAGAAGATGGCCTCGGCGGCGACCGGCAGATTCGCGGCGTCGGAGCGGTGTAGATCCTGAATCGCCCGCGCGAGATCGGCGTCCAGCACCGCGTCGGTGGCTGTTTCCACCGGTCCGACGGACAGACAGCAGAGCAGGACCGAGGAGACGTCGACCCACTGACGGAGCAGATCCCGGACCGCGTTGCGATAGGCGGCGCGATCGTATTGGGGGCCGCCACGGGTGAAGGCCAGCAGGGACACCGCAGCCGCGTAGACCAGGATGCGCCGCAGCAGACCGATACCGGCCAGCCGACCCCAGAGGGCGCCGAGTCCGAACGAGGCGGCACCCAGCAGGTCTGCGGTCCAGGCCACGCCCAGCAGGGTCTTGAGCACCCGCCGCAGGGTCTTGCTCTCGGTGAGCCGCCCCACCGCATACATGGCCAGCGCCGCGCCGCCGGGGCCGCCGATCAGCATCCCCACCCCGCGCACACCCAGGCCCAGGTTCAGCAATCCGCCCAGCACCGTCATGCCGAGCAGGCTGCCGACGGCGGCGGCGATAGCCAGCCGCGCCGAAGACAGCCCAGGACTGGTGACGGGAAGGGGGAAACCCCAGGCGGGGCTGAGACTGAGCCAACGGCTGCGCAACGCCTCGCGGGCACCGGCCGTGGTCGGCGCGCTCGGCAAGGAATCTAGCACCGCGTCCGCAGTCAGGGCGGCGAAGACCTCATCGCGGGCGCTGGCGGTGGCCCGATCCAACTGGGCCTGCATGGCAGTGTCGGTGTGGCCGAAGACGGCGAAAAACCGCTCGGTGGCGCGCTCGGTGATCTGCTCGCGCAGCGTCTGGTTGGTCGCCATCCAGGCGTGGATCGACTCTTCGAGAATGATGGACATGATGATTCCTCTGCGCGGCGACCTAACGGCTGATGCTCGGTTGAGGTTTAATCTGCTTTGCGTTTGTATCCGCTGATCATGCCGCCGATGAGATTCTCCCGATGCTCCAGACTGGAGAACAACACGCCGACGATATGCACGACAATCAGGAAGAGGGTGAAGTTCGCAAAAAATTGGCTTGTTCCTCAATGAAGGATGGGGCTCATCGTCAGGATGGCCGGTGAGCCGGGACCATCGAATGAATCGAACGTCTTCCCGAGTTCGGAAATCGATGGGTCATGGCATGGCTCGGCGTTCGTGGGATCGGCGCTCGTGTGACCGGATCGTTCGTGGCCGATCGGCCCGGGCCTCATGCACCAGCGCCCAGGCGCCGACCACCAAGACGGCGGCGAAGATCATCAGTGTCCAGTTCGCCAGTGAGAAACCGAGGATCATCAGCCCCTGTTCCGCGCACACACCGCTGGAGAGGAACAGGCTGGGGGCCTGCTGACCGAGCCACTCGACCATGGGCGCGATTCCCAGTTGGCCGCCGACACAGGCGCCGGTGATCGGCGGTTGAAGCTGAAGCCAGCTTTGGAGGGCCGCGACGGACACACCCAGGGCGGCGAGCCCCAGGACCAGACCGCCTGGGAGTGCGCGTCCCTGCGGTCCGATCGGCAGGGCGGCAAGCAGGGCCAGGATGGCGATCAGCATGAACAGCAGGCGCTGGACGATGCACAGATCACAGGGACTCAGATTCAACCAGCCGGTCAGGCCAAGACTGACGATCGCGGCCGTGGCCCCCGCCAGGCCCAGCGCGCCCCACACCAGGCGTCGTTTGGCGTTACGCAGCCTAAGCAGCTGAAACCAGACCACGCTGGCGAGCCCCAGTCCGACAGCAACGGCCAGTTCAGACGCTGGCAAGGGCGCGAAGCGAAAGAGCCCGGCCAAGCCCGGCAGGTAGAGCGACACCGCGAGCACGACCAGCGTCAGGCCGGTCACGATCCAGAGCGTGAGATTGGGTGCAAACAGCGCCGCCAGCGGCGTGCCTGAGCGCGAGCGGTTGGAGAAGATCAGCGCCAGATTGGCGATCACCAGGGTGGTGAAGGCGAAGGCGCGGGCCGCGGGCTCGCTCAGCTGGTGATGCGCCCAGGCATAGGCGCCCATGACGATCAGCAGCACCCCAATGCCTTGCACCAGCGCGCGCCAGAGCGTGGCGCCGCCAAACAGTGGCGCGTCGGGATCGCGCGGCGGGCGCTGCATGCTGTCGGGTTCTTCCGGTTCGTTCTCGAAGGCCAGCGAGCAAGCCGGGTCGATGATCAGTTCGAGAAAGGCGATGTGCATCGGAAACAGCATCGCCGGATAGCCCATCAGCACCGGGAACAGCGCCATGCCGGCGATCGGCACATGCACCGCCAGGATGTAGGACATGGACTTGCGCATGTTCGCGAAGATGCGCCGCCCCAGCCGCACCGCCCGCACGATGGAGGCGAAGTTGTCGTCGAGCAGCACCAGTGAGGCGGCCTCGCGCGCCACATCCGTGCCACGTCCGCCCATGGCGATGCCGACGTGGGCGGCCTTGAGCGCCGGGGCATCGTTGACGCCATCGCCGGTCATGGCGGTGATCTCGCCGTCGGCCTTGAGTGCCTGGACGATGCGCAGTTTCTGTTCTGGGGCGATGCGGGCGCAGACGCTCACGGTCTTCATGCGTGCCTGTAATTGCACATCGCTGAGCGCGGTGAGGTCGTCGCCCGAGAGGATGTCATCCGCCGCCAGTCCGGCCTGACGGGCGATGGTGCGGGCGGTGGTGGGGTAGTCGCCGGTGATCATCACCACCCGGATGCCAGCCTCGCGGCATTGCGCGACCGCCCCGGGAATCTCCACGCGCAGCGGGTCGGACAGGCCCAACAGGCCGATGAAGGTGAAGTCGAATTCGTGCTCAATCGCCGGCCAGTCATCGCCGGCAAAGCGGGCCTGGGCCACCGCCAGCACGCGCAGCCCCTCGCCGGCCAGGGTTTCCACCGCGGCTGCGATCCGCGCCTGCGCCGGCGCGTCGAGATGGCAGAGGTCGATGATCGCCTCTGGTGCACCCTTGGCGGCGACCACATGGTCGCTACCCTCCACGGCCTTCCAGACCTGCGACATGGCGCGCAGCTCGGGCGTTAGTCCGTACTCCTGCACCAGCGTCCAGTCGCGGTGCAGATGCTCAGTCTTGGCGAGAAAACGTTGCCCCAGGCGCTGAAAGGCCTGCTCCATGGGGTCGAAGGGATCAATAGCGCTGGCGAGGATCGAGAACTCCACCAGGGGATGGAAGACCTCGGGGAGTGCGTCCGTCGCGGTCTCGTCCACTGTGAAGGTATCCGCCCCGACCAGGAGCCGTGCCACCGTCATGCGGTTTTCGGTGAGGGTGCCGGTCTTATCCACGCACAGCACCGACGTGGCACCCAGCGTCTCGATGGCGGCCATGCGTCGGGTCAGCACCTTTTCCTTGGAGAGCCGCCAGGCACCCAGGGCCGGGAACACCGTCAGCACCACCGGGTATTCCTCTGGCAGCATCGCCATGGCCAGGGCGATGCCGGCCAGCACCGCCTGCAACCAGTTCCCGCTCAGGAGGCCGTGGACCAAAATCAACACCAGGCTCATGCCGAGTGCCAGCAGCGCCAGCGTGGTGATCAGGCGAGCGGTCTGCTTTTGCAGCGGCGAGCGCTCGGACTTCAGCGTCCCCAGCGCGGTGCCGATGCGCCCGATCTCGCTGCGGGGACCGGTCGCGGTGACCCGCGCCGTGCCCTGCCCCGAAACGACCAGGGTGCCGGAATAGACGAAGGGCGTGTCGTCACCACCGGGCCGTGCGGCCGGGGGCTCCCCGGCGGCCACGACCTTGGTCACGGGTACCGCCTCGCCGGTGAGCAGGGATTCGTCCACCTGCAGGCCGCTGCCTGCGATCAGGAGGGCGTCGGCCGGCACCCGGTCGCCCTCGGCCAGCATGATCAGATCGTCGCGAACCACCTCGCGTCCGGCGATGCGCTGAGCCGTGCCGTCGCGCAGCACCAGGGCACGCGGGCTGGTGAGATCGCGCAGCGCCTCGATCGCCCGTTCGGTCTTACCCTCCTGGTAGAGCGTGAGGCCGAGCGTGACCAGGACGAAACCAAACAGGATCAAGCCTTCCTGCAACTCGCCGAAGATGAGATACAGGGTGCCGGCGGTGAGCAGCAGCAGAAACATCGGCTGCCGCGCCGTCTCCCAAGCGATGGTGAGCAGGCTGCGCCGCTGGCCGCCGGGCAGGGCGTTGGGACCGTCCTCGGTCAGGCGTTGCGCAGCCTCGGTGGCACTCAAACCGTCAATGTCGCTCATGCCGTCACCCGCGATTGATTGAGCGGCCATGCCGCAGCTGAGAGGCACGCACGAAGATCACCTTGTAGCCGCTGTGCGGCCGACAGCATGCGACCCAGGCTCATGATCGTCTCCTAACGTTGTGTAGTGAGCCCATGACGGCTTGGTTTGACGGACTCGGTACCTCAGTAAACTAGACCGTTCAACGCGACAGGTCGGTGCGCTGGCGAACACAGCGGTCAGTTTTTCACCCGCCGGGATCAGGCCGGCGAGCCGCCTACGCTATCCACGACGGCGGCTCAACCAATGCTCGACTTTGGGCACCAGCGAGAGGATTAGCAGGGCGAGCAGGGTGCAGAGGATGGCCGTTGCCTCGCGTCCCATCCCGGCGGCGACGCCGATGGCCGACGTCAGCCAGATGCCGGCAGCCGTGGTCAAACCCCGCACATGATCTTCATCGCCGCCCTTGATGATCGTCCCCGCGCCCAGAAAGCCGACCCCCGCGATCACGCCCTGGATCACGCGGCTCATTTCCACCTCCGAGATCCCGGCCTGTTGCGGAATGAGCACGAATAAGGCCGCGCCGATGGCGACCAGCATGTGCGTGCGCACCCCCGCCGATTTGCCTTGCTGTTCGCGCTCGTAGCCGAGCAGCCCCCCGAGCAGCGCCGCGATCAGGAGACGCATGATGAGCCGGGCCACCTCGCCCGCGTGCGGAAGATCGGAGAAGTCCGCCACCAGGGTGTTGATCACCACCTGCCACCAGTCATCATCCATCTGCCATCTGTCCTCTTCATTCCTTCGGAATGGCCTGATCCGCAGTCAGGATGTCTGTCTGTTTCCGCTTGGGCGGAGGTTGAACCGCTACTTCACGAACAAGGCAATCAAAATGATGATCGGGATCGGAATGCCGAGAAAGAACAGAAGAAGTGAACGCATAGCTGTCTCCACAAATGGGATGGTTGAAACCGCCGTCAGAGGTCGCGCTGACGGCCGCCGAAGATCGCCATCAGACTGGCGAGAAACGCGCCAGACAGCAGCGAGATGAACAGCCAGATGGCGGCGGTGGCAGCCGCCTTGCGGGCCTGCTCCGCCAAGGCGCGTTCATTCACATCCAATTCCCCGAGCCGGCTCTGGAGTTGACCAAAGGTATCCGCCACGCGGGTCTGTGCGTCGTCCTGGCTCAGACCCGTCTTCTCGGCCACTGTCGCCCCGAGATAGCGGATATCTGCCGGTGACAAGCTGCCCTGGTCCAAGGCGTTGGTGAAGACGCGAGCACTTTCCGCGGTCACCGCGGCACTCGGTGCATAGCGATCCCCGTCTGTGGTGTCGGTCCGGTAGAGCGTATCGATGTAATAGGTCAGCCGGTCGCTCATGCCCCCGCCGTTCGCACGGGCCGCCGTTAATTCGGCCGCTGGTGCGGGTTCGGCATACGCCGCGCCCGCCTGTATCCCATCACTGACGAAAGCTCCGATCATGGCCGTCAGGAGGGTGGCGGTGACCAGAGCCGACACTGCCCAGGCGAGAAAGCCGTGGGCGGTATCGCGGAACCAGACCTCGTCTCGCGGCACGCCCAACCAGCGGGTGCGCAAGCGCCCGGCAAGATAGCCGCCCATGCCCGAGGCGACGATCTGGCTGAAGACCAGCCAGGCGATGGTGGTGACACCGAAGGTGGCGACCGTAATATCCGCGTTCAGCCATTGCGGGATGGAAGACAGGCCAAGGCCCGCCCCCAGGATCATCAATATCATCCACAGCGAAGCGGCCGTCGCAGCGCCCGCGAGGATGGCACCCCAGGCTACGGCGCTGAGATTGGATTCGTCCTGATCCACGCGCACATCGGCGATGAGCGGGGCGGCTGGGATTTCGTTAGCGGTAATCGGAGAGGCATAAGACATGATGTTCAACCGTGAAGTGGTGGGAAGCTGCACCATGCGCCGATGGTGTTGATTGGTCGGTACGGCAACACACAAAGGCACTTGGCCTTTTTCACAGCGAGGACATGAACAGGGCGATTACGCGGAATCCTCGGGGCTTCCTGGCCGAAACTTGCCATCAAGCCAACCGACGGAGGTCGGCTCATTCCTGGATGACGATGTCGAGTGGGTGCTTGAGAGAAAGGGCTGTCCCCGTGTTACCAAGGACAGAGTGGGCAACCAGCCGCAGCCATGACGTGGGAGAGACGCACATTGCAATCCGTCGAGGCCCTTGCGGCCCTTGGATTCGGCTTAAGTTCGCTAGCGCACTGAAGACGCCGCTCGTTCAGAATAGATTGCACATCACCGAGTGCTGATTCTTCTGGTCACGATCGGCGGATTGTCCGGCTGCAATACCATTGAGGGCGCCGGCAAGGACATCCAAAGCGGCGGAGACGCCGTGAGCGAGACGGCCCGGGACGTCAAGAAGGAGATGTAACGCGGCACGCAGGCCAAGATCAATCGTCAAACCACTGGAGCACTGTTCATGAACTTTGATAGCACCCAGCACAACGTCGGCAACATCGATCGCCTGATGCGTGCGATTGTCGGCGCCCTTCTGCTCGTCGTTGCCTTTCTCGGCAATATCTGGGTGGCCGTGGCGGCGCTGATTGGCGCGGTGCTGCTTGGCACTGCCTATTTCCAATTCTGCCCGTCATACACGCTCTTCGATTTCAGCTCCAACAAGGACGCATCCCCTGTGAGCAAGTAGGCTCCCGCGCCGCCCGCCGACTCGGGCAGTCGGCATGCCTTGATCAATACGTCCTGCTGTCTGACTGATCGTCGGTTGGCTACAGTGCTTGTCATTCCTGAGCGATCTTAGCCATGTCCAGTAAAGAAAAAAGCGCGGGTCTCACCCGCGAGGAAGCGAACGAAGTCTCGGAGCTCCAAGGTCTGCGGTCGCTACAGGTTTTTGAGGTCGTGCGACAGGAGGGCGTGGAGGAATTGTCGCGCCCGATCCCATCCTTGTTCTGGTCCGGCATCGCCGCCGGCCTCGCGCTCAGTCTTTCGGTCTATTGCACGGCGTTTCTGCACCATGCCTTGTCGGGGAGTCCACTCCGCTCGATGCTGGAGAGCCTTGGGTACAGCGTCGGTTTCGTCATTGTGATTCTGGGACGCCTTCAGCTCTTCACCGAAAACACGATTACGGTGGTGCTGCCTGTCCTGAGCGACTGCAGCCGGTTCAATCTGCAACGGACCGCGCGGCTCTGGGCCATTGTCTTCGCGGCGAATATGGTCGGTAGCCTGGTGTCCGCCCTGGTCGCGACACTGGGCGGTATCCTGCCCCCGGAGCAATTTGAGGCGGCGCTGGCGGTGTCGCATCACCTGCTCGAATACTCGGCACTCCAGACCCTGCTCTATGGAATTCCGGCTGGGTTCATGGTGGCGTCCATCGTCTGGTTGATGCCGAGTTCTAAGGGCAGCGAGTTCTGGATCATCGTCACGATCACCTACATGATCTCGCTCGGTGGACTGACCCATGTCGTGGCAGGATCCACCGAGTGGTTCCTGCTCGCGCTCGCGGGAGAGATGTCCTGGGTGAAGGCGGTTCTGGCCGGAATCCTTCCGGCCTTGGTTGGGAACGTGGTCGGTGGGACCGGGCTCTTCGCCCTAATTTCCTACGCGCAGATCAAGAATGAGATCTGAACGTCAAGCTGGGATTCGAGGTCTGAATGGACCGGGTCATTGCTCGTCGACCAAGCGTTCGGGATGGACGCCGAGGCTCAACAGATGACCGCGTCGTATCGCTCGCCGTGATGCCAGCCAGGACGACGCCTACCAGGCTGGAGGCGGTTTAATAGCCGTCGGATCTGCGCGTCGTGGTCGTGGTTGTTTTCGTCGGATGCACCGGCGCTGTGATCACCGTGTCAACGGTGGTCGTTTTTGCATGCGTTGGAGAGACAATCAGGGTATCGGCGCCAGTCCGCCCGGTCTGTCCGGTGACCCCTTGAGCCCCCGCTGGTCCTTGAGGTCCGGTGCAGGCACTCGATCCAAGCGCCATCATCATGACAACGGCGGCGTAAACGATGGAAGATTTCATGGTGTGGTCTCCTGGGAAACAGAAAAAATCGTTGGTGGCGCCCCTGATCAGCGTCGCTGAATGGGCGACGACAACCGCAGGGCAGGGCCTATCAGAAGTGGGCTCGGTCGTTGATCTACTGGCGGGCTCGGATGGCCGGGAGTGGCGCGACGCTTCACTGTGATGTTGCCAACCATAGGCTGATCGGCCAGCTCAGTCCGTGCGTTGGCAAACAGAGCGCTTGCATACCTGAGAAAATATCCATCCATGGTTTCCCGATGTGAGTGATGCCGCCATAAAAATCGGCCCGCCATGCCCCGTTGGGGAGAGGAATCCCAACGGTCTTGAACAGCCTGTCAGCGGGCATCGACTGCCCGCCGTCAGCTCAACGCTTGATCGGCGTAATCTTCGTCCCTTCGATTCGACCCGACGTGGAAAATGCAGACGGATGTTCGTAGGGGCGCGCCTTAACCTTGGCGACTGCCACTCATCTGCTTGCAATACCGCTGTAGATCCTCCGGCACATCGGCGGGACAGGCGCCGCATTCCCGGTTTCCTGGCACCGCATAGTCGATGAAGGTCGGATAGGCCAGATCCAGCTCACTCATGAGCGCGACGAAGGCCGCGAGCGAGCGGTCGCCACCGAGGCGCGGGTTGCGCACTTTCTCCTGTGCGATGCTCGACACCCTCCGCCCCTCGTAATCATGGGCCGGATACACCAGTGTTTCATCGGGCAGTGAAAACAGCGTTTCGCGCACGCTTCGATACAACGCGGGCGCGTCGCCATTCTGGAAGTCGGTGCGGCCACAGCCGTCGATCAGGAGCGCATCGCCGGTCAAGACGCGGTCGCCGACGCGATAGGCATGATGGCCGTCGGTGTGTCCGGGGGTGAAGAGCGGATCGATCCGCAGGCCGCCGATCGCCAGCGGCGTGCCTTCCCGCACGGGCTCGTCAGTACAGGGCAGCGCGTCGATGGCGGGATGCGCGATCCGGCTCCCGGACTCGCGCTTGAGCGTGCTTGCCGCCGTGATGTGATCGGCGTGGATGTGGGTGTCGAGCGTGTATACCAGCCTCAGTCCAAGCTCGGCGATGACCGCGAGATCGCGCGACCAGGTGGGCAGCACCGGATCGATCAGGATCGCCTGACCGGTCTCCTCGCAGCCGAGCAGATAGGTATAGGTGCTGGAAATCGGCTCGAACAGTTGTTTGAACAGCATGTCATTCTCCGGTGGGTGTCTCTGTTCTGGCCGCCTGCGAAGTGCGTTTCTACACGCCTCCAAGCGGGACATGGTATTCACCCCCTCCCGCACATTTCAGGCACGAGCCATCGGCGGAAAACGTTCCGGACGGGGCGAACGCCCCGTCTGGCTTAGGAGCTTGCTTCACTCACTTTCGTTAACCGCCGACAGCACCCGCGTTGGATGGCGCATCAAGACAGCGCTCTGGTGCGTCGATTGAGGTGACATTCGGGAACATATCCAGGAATGAGATACGCATACCATAGCCATGCACCGTCACAGGTTCCTGCGGGCACCCCTGCGTGATGCGGCTCGCGAGCGCCTGGAGATCCGCGGACGCGAACTTGAAGTACGGGGGCGCGAACCCGGCATCCTCGTTGCGGAAAATCAGCGTCTCAGCGGTGTCCGTATGGACGGTCTCGATACGATACTGGACACCACGACCATCGCCAGTCACACCCGTGATCTGAACATCCCAAGAATCGGGACCCCAGAAGAGCCAGAGAACGGTTATTACGATGGCGAGGACAACTGCGAGGCCGACTGTGAATTTCTGTTTCATGAGGTATCTACTCCTTGTCTGTCAGAGTCTTAGACTCGGTCGCCGCACACTGTGGCAGACCCGCATGCGCGCGGGCTTGCGGATGCTCGCCCAATCTTTCATGCCTCCAGCGGACGTTCCAGCACCACCCGAAAGGCGTCCGCGCCGCCGCTCAGAAAGGCCTGGGCCGAGCCCCAGAGATAGAGCCGGAAGCGTCGATAGAGCGTCTCGCCCCAACGGGCGATGATGTCCTCGCGGGCGGCCTCCAGGTTCTCAGCCCACGCCTTGCAGGTGAGGTAATAGTTGTGGCGATCGTTGTCGACCCTCAGCACCTCCAGCGGACTCTTCGCCACCTCATGCAGGAATTCGTGCAGGCAGAGGAAGGCGTGGTCGGCCGGGAAGATATAGCGGGCGATGAAGCTGGGCTTGTCATATTTGTTCCGCGAGGCGCTGGCATCAAGATAGACGCGTCCGCCCGGTTTCAGCAGTCGCTGGAACTGGCGTAGCACCGCCGGATAATCGGGCAGATGCTCCATCACGCCGAGAATGACGATGGCGTCATAGGGCTCGGACGCGCGATAGGCCAGAAAGTCCTGGTTTACCACTCGACAGGGCAATTGAAGCCGGTCGATCAAGTCGGACAGGTATTCCTCTGACTCGTGGGAAATTGTCAGTGAGGTGACCTGAATCCCGCGTGCACCGGCCTGTTCTGTGAAGCTGCCCCAACCGCCGCCGACATCCAGCACGCGATCCCCCGGCTTGAGGTGACAGGCGTCGATCGCGAAATCCAGCTTGCGGCGCTGCGCCGTCTCCAGGGGCTCGTCATCGCGTTCGAACACCGCCTGCGAATAGCAGCGGGTCGGGTCCAGGAACTGGAGATAGAAGTCGCTGGCCACGTCGTAGTGCGCGGCGATGGCGTGCCGGTCGGTCTTGATCCGCCCGACGAGCCAGGGCACGATCCGTTGCCACAGGTCATAGAGTGGATGATGGTCGTGCAAGCCGGGACGCAGACTGGCGAAGCCCAGCATGTCACCCAAGACATCCAGACTTCCGTTCATATAGGCCTCGCAGATGCGCAGCTCATCGAGCCGGCGCAGCGCGCTCAGCCCCTTCCGATCCTTCACCAGGATCTTCACGGCCGGCTCGCCGGCGCCGAAGCGATAGGTGCGACCACCCCACAGTCGAACTTCCAGGGGGATCTTGACCCGGTCGCCGAAGACCCGCTTCTGAATCAGGCGAGCGAGTCGGTCGGTGGCCGAAGCCCCAAAAACGGTTGCGCATTGGCTCATCGAAGGCACCTCAGAAAGACAGATCAGGACTCACTTAGCCGACACGCGGCCAGGCGTCTCGCGCCAGGTCACCGCCGTCAAGTGAGTGTCGTTGAATCTCACTCCACCGCAAGCATGACCGAAGCTGTCGTGGCTGTCGGTTCGGTAGCGCACACAATAAAATGCGCCATCTATGTGTGTTTCCGTACAGACCACCATCCGTCGCCCGCGTATTTTTATCCTTGGCGATGGGAAATTACATTCCACGCCGGTGTGATGGCTCAATTCATTGATAGGACAGAGATATGAACAAAAACCAGGTCGAGGGTCGGTACGAAGAAGCCAAAGGTAAAGTGAAGGAAGTCGCCGGTCATGTAACCGGCAACGAAGATTTGGAGTTGGAAGGAAAGATCCAAAAGGACGCCGGCAAGGTCCAAGCAGGCGTAGGTGATGCCGAGGCAGAGATCGAGAAAGACAGCTAAGACGCGCTTTGCCCAGTCGTAAAAAGGCATCTGGACAGGCGGTTTCGCTGCTCGAAATCGACCTGTCTAGCGATTGTCGAACGTGATCATTCAACGTCTCTTGACATTCATCCGCCATCGACTCAGGTCAGCGACCATTCCAATCACGACGTCGTTCAATCCTGGAATGGCCGTTCTTTCAATGCGTGTTCGCGAATGGGAGTACGACCATGTCACTCGGTACCATCTTGCTCGTTGTTCTGGTTCTGATCCTGGTGGGGGTCATTCCGACCTGGCCGCATAGCCGCAGTTGGGGTTATGCCCCTAGCGGCGTGATCGGAACCATCCTGATTATCGTTCTGGTTCTGTTCTTGCTTCGCATGATCTAGTAACCACGACTCATCACCGTGCATCGCCACGGCGTCTAGCGAACCCATTGAGGACTCATCCATGCAAGAGAAACATGCCAATAAGCTCATGACTCTGTCCGGAATCCTGGTTGTGGCGGCCTGCCTGTCGGCCAGTTTGGGACTCGCTGGCTGTGAAAAGGAGGGCGGCGCCGAGGAGGTCGGCCGCAAGATGGATCAGACCGCTGAACGAATGGGCACTCAGCTCGAGGCGACCAAGGCGTCCATGGACGAAAAGGCCGAGCGCAGCGGAAATTATCTGGAAGACGCGGCGATCACCGCCAAGATCAAGGCCGAAATCCTTGGAGAGTCGGCGCTGAAGGTCTTACAGATTGACGTGACCACCATCGACGGCGTTGTGACGCTGAGCGGGACCGTCGATTCGCAGCTCAGTTTCGAGCGGGCGACGGAAGTGGCACGCAATAACCAGGGTGTGAAATCGGTGGAGAACAACCTGGTTGTCAAATAAGGGCGAAACATGTCCGAACGGCACTCAAGGGCGCCGGCCGGACATCGGAACCCGACAGGGACGCCCGCAGGCTCAGACGACGACCGACTCAGGCGCAGGACGCGAACTCACCGAGGTGCAGTCAGGTGGAGGTTCCCAAGATAGGGCCGAGGTCCGACGCGCCATCACTGATCGCAGATCCAGTCAAACGAGGGTAGAGCAATGATCCATGCCCACACAACAATCGCTCCGCGCCTGGGCGTGCCACAGACGGGAACGCCGCTGCACATGAACTGGGCGGCACATCTGTCGCTCCTCTTGGGCCTGTGCGAGGAGTATCAGAGCAGTGCGATTGGCGTGATCAATCTGCGCGCCGCCATGCGCCATGAACCGGATCTGGCAGCCGTCTTACGGCCGTCACTCGCCGAGATGTGGCATGCCCATCGGTCGCTGCGGCGGGAGGTGCGAGGCATGCTGGACGATCTTGCTGGAGTGATCGAGGACATGGAGTGATCAAGGACACGACAATCGACTCGGTCTAACCCTTGAATTCGTCCGTGGTCGAAAAGCGCCTCGGAAGCCTCGCGCATACGCCACTGAATCAATCAATACAAATCAACCAAGGACGAAGATGACCATGTTAAACCTCGACTAGGCCGGGATGCGTAATTTCTCTTCCTCTGGATCGAGCGTAGTTTTGGTCCAGAGTCGGTCAGCGATGGCGAAGGGATCGGCATTGATGGTGTGAACAAAGTGGTTGACCCGTTGAACCAATTCCTCGGCCGTGGCGTGACAATGATGGTAGGTGACCTCCTCGCGTAACCATCGCCACAGCGCTTCCACCGGCATGAAGTCTGGGCTATAGGCGGGCAACGGTTGGAGGGTGATCGACAGCTCCTGAGCGAGCTCGCGCACGGCCCCGGCGCGATGATAGGAGGCGCCATC
>NZ_WNKT01000052.1 GCF_009720725.1 Allochromatium palmeri | reverse complement strand
TACCAAAACATGGCTATTTTTCGCCCCTGAGAGCGCTCAAAAGGCGACTCTACCTGTTAAGTCCGACAGGCTGCTAGGTAAAGTGGCGCTTTTCTTGGGATACTCTACCATGCCCTCAAAGCCCACAATGGGCCTTTGGCGCAACAACTTGTCCTGCCGCAAGAAGGCCTGCTGCGCCATGGCAAACTGCCGCCACGAGGAGTCTCCGAGGCAAGGGCAACAGCCGCGGCGAGGCGCCAGCCAGCTGACGCGCGGGACTATTGGTTATACTACGCACCTACTCGCTCATTCCTATTAGTCACTCCGGCCTATACATGTTTCTCCTCAATCAAGAGTTAGTTGCCTCTTATCTGTTTATGGATGACAGGGAGTTAGAGGCCGATTTCACCTTCGTGTTGGGCATGAGTCTTTGGCATAGGCCCTTGGCCAGAGCGATGGACTTGTATCGTCAGGGGATCGCGGGACGTCTGCTTTTTTCGGGCGGCTACAACCCTAGGATTAGTCAGTGCGAGGCAGTCGAGATGTATCGCCTAGCCAGGGCTTCGGGCGTCCCTGATTCCGACATTCTGCTTGATACAGAAGCATCGAATACGGCTGAGAATTTTCTTTATGCTTCCCGACTTTTGCAGGATCGCGGCATCGCAACTGAAGCAATCACTATCAATATTGTTGCTATCCATTTTCATATGCGGCGAGCGTGGCTCACGGCTGAGAGGGTGTTCGGGGCCGGTATTCGGATAGGACTCGCCGCTTACCCTAGCGTGCATTATTCGAGCGCGGATTGGCATACATCTGTGCGAGGCAGGCAGGATGTCGCCGCGGAAATTTCCAAGATCGAACGTTATTTTCCCGGATCACTGCCATCCGGGTTGCAACAAACGAGAGTGGTGGGAAAGTGACGACCTCGAAGGATCATTGTCGTCTGGCCATCGTGAGGGGCGAGCCGCTCGGTTTCGACATGCCAGGCACGATCCAAAATGCCCTGCAACGTGCCCTCGCTAGCCAACCGGATGGCGTCTTTGTGTTTCTGGAGTCAAATGGTACTGCACGAACATGCCGTTTTGCCGAGGTTTGGGAGACAGCGTTGCGTATGCTGTGCGGTCTGCAAGCCCGAGGATGCCGTGCCGGTGAGCCGATCATCATCGACGCAGGCGAGCCCATCGACTTCATCCCGGCTCTTTGGGCCGTGCTGCTGGGTGGGATGGTCGCTGTGCCCATCGCCTACAGCCACTGGAATATTCGTGGTCAGCGCGAGTTCAATAGGCGTCTGGCTAAGCTGGCCGAGCGTCTCGGCCAGCCGCTTGTAATGACCTGTGACAACCCATCTTTCGATAAGGCCGATTACCGCTGTGCCTCTTTCAGTGCCCTGGCGCATAAGCCTCCAGCGGGGAGGATCGAGGCGACCTCGCGAGAGTCGCCGGCCGTTCTCATCTCGACCTCGGGCACCACTGGTCAGCCTCAGCTGGTCACTCTTAGCGGTATCGCCCTGATGCACCGCTGGTGGCCGGCAGGCCCAGATCAGGCTAATTCGGTCAGGTTTCTGAACTGGATGTCTCTTGATCATGTCATGGGACTGGGTTTCGCCAGCCCGAACAGCCTGGTCAAAGTGCAGATGAAGGCAGAATCTTTCGTACTCGCTCCGCTTCGTTGGTTCGCCATCGCCCAGCAGTACCGAATCACCCATGCCGGCATGTCCAATTTCGGTATGAGGCTGCTGGTCGATCCTGATTTGGAACGCCGCTGGGATCTTTCGAGTCTGCAGCGCGTGGGGGTTGGGACAGAGATGGTATCGCGCGCGCTGTGCAAACGCTTCATTGATCGCCTCGTCTGCCAGGGTGCGACTGAAGAGGTAGTTTTTCTGGGCTATGGATTGTCTGAATGTGGCCCAGTGGCGGGTGGTCAGCGGCCATTCCGCCCCCTTGCAAGCGAGACAGAGTCGATGTCAGCGTTGATCGATGTGCCGACCCGCGGGCACGCGATCCGGATTGTCGATGGGCAGGGCAAGTTGATCCCGGAGAGGCAAACTGGCCTAATCGAGGTGCAGGGCCCGACCATGACCACCGGCTATCATGGCGACATAGATGCCTCCAAGTCGCTATTCACCCCTGACGGCTGGTTGCGGACAGGCGACTTAGGTTATCTTGAGGACGGCTATCTCCGTGTGACGGGTCGCCAGAAAGAGGTTCTGGTCGTCAATGCCGTCAAGTATTCCTGTGCCGAGATTGATGCCAGCCTGCAAGCGTTGAACGGCATCTCGCAGGCATACGTCTTTTCGCTACCTGCAAGCGCCGATCAGGGTGAACGGGTGGCGCTGGTTTATGTGCCGGATATCGGACCGGGACAGACTGCCAACATAGCGGCCATCGAATCGGCGATCCGCAAGGCATGTGCTGATCAGTATGGTTTTGGCTTGATGCACTGCCTTGCGGTCGATGCCGCGCAGATACCGCGTACCCGCACTGGAAAGCTGGTACGCGCCCAGCTTCCTGAACTGCTTGCTCGGCCAGTGGAAACGGTCAAGCCACATTCCGGTGATGGGCGATTAGACGAGATGCAGGGCCGAATCGCCGGAATCATGGCGCAATTCATCGAGGGGACAAGGCCTGATATAGACGATGATTTCTTCGAGTTGGGCGGTGATTCTCTTGGTGCCTTGATGTTCACGAGCGCACTCGAGCGTGAGTTCAATGTCAGTTTGCCTCCCGCAGTCTTCACCCAGACGCCGACCATCCGCGGAATACTTGACTATTTACATAGGCGGCCAGTAGGAAAGGGCCGTCTTTCCTTGGTGCCGATACAGCATGGCGACTCGGGTATCTCGCTATTCGTTGCCCCGGGTGTTTGGGGAAACGCCGGCTATGCCGGTCAATTGGCGCATGATCTCGGTCCGATGTTTTCGGTGTGGACCCTGCATATAGCGGATCCGGGCAACCGAGCCTTGCAGATGAACAGCATCGCGGAATTTGCCGAGGATTGCCGCACCCTGCTGCGCACTGTTCAACCCCAGGGTCCTTATCACTTGGCCGGCCATTCGTTTGGCGGCCTGCTGGCCTTCGAGATGGCTGCTCAATTCCTGGCGGCGGGTGAAGAAGTCGCCACGCTCTCCATCATCGATACCCTCGCCAAGCTGGAACAACGCGATTTCGGGGTCACTGACGCAAAGCAGGCCGATTTTCTGATCGATCATCACCGTTACTTGACTCGACTTTATCTCCCACCGCTCATCCAAGGCGCTGTGCGTTATTTCAGGGCAGCAGACAGTGTCTACCTGAATCGTTCCGATAGGACCGGTGGCTGGGGCTACTTTGCTGCTAAGGGGGTAGAAGTCATTGATGTGCCGGGTGATCACCAATCGATCGTGCGCGGCCAGTCACTCTCCATGGTTGCAAGGCACATCACCGAGGGGTTGTGCCAGAACGGCAACTTTAACCTATCGCCACACCAATACGCGCCAGAAGCCGCGCGGTTGGCGATTCATCAGGCCTTCTCGGCTGCAATGGCCGGTGATCTAAGGCGGGAAATTGGTTCGCTACGCCAGGCTATCGCTGAAGATTCAGGCGCTCCTTACTGGCTTTACATGCGATTGGGCAGAGCGTGGTTGGCTGCTGGTAAAACCAGAAACGCAGTTGACTCGTATCTGGCAGCGGTTCGCGAAGATCCCTATCCCTTGACCAGCCACTTCCGATTTCGCGACTTGCTATCCCGCTATAAGAATCACCCGATAGCCAAGGCAGCTTTGGGCTTGTCGAGGGAAACTGTGGTGGACTGCCCATCGGCTGCACGGATGAGGGGAGTTCTGTGTGCAATGCTTGGCGATGAAGGGGAAGCGGAGAGAAGTTACCGGATTGGTCTGGACATTGTCCCGGAAAGTGTCGAACTCAGGCTGCTCTTGATCGATTTTCTGCGGATGACAGGACGCCAGGAAGAAGCTGTAGAACAGTTCGAAAAAGCATTGTCGTTCCCGATTCAGAATGATGTGATCTACAAGACCTTGGGTCAGCGAGCTTTACGATTGGGTCGACTCGATTTTGCGGAGCACTGCTTGCAGCGTGCAGTGTCAATTGATCCAGGTAATTTGGGTGCCCTGAGGCTGCTGGTTGGTATCTATTCCAGACGGGAAGAACAGCCGCGGTGCGCTGAGATAGAGGCTCGGCTAATCCAGACCTTGGCACGCAAAAAGTTTCGCGACTGAGCTTTTTGGGATGGGATTGATGTTGGGTCTCCTACTTCGGCCCGGACTACAGTTGATGGATCTTGCGCCGGGATTCTGCTAATTTTGCCGAAACAGCTTAGGAGAGTCGGCGGCAGCGGACCGGATAGATAAAGCCATGGTGCAATCACCGCTCAAAATCATGATCGGCTTCGATCCGATCGAAAGCGTGGCCATTCATGCGCTGATGCACTCGCTCATGGCCCATGCCAGCGTGCCGTTGGCCATTACCCCCATTGACATCAACCACCTGGGTGGCATCTATACTCGCCCACGCAATCCCAAGCAGAGCAACGCCTTCAGCTTCACCCGATTCCTTACCCCCTGGCTGAGCGGCTATGAGGGCTGGAGCCTGTTTTTGGACTGCGATATGCTGTTCCGCACCGACGTTGCCGAACTGTTTGCCCTAGCCGATCCTGACAAGGCCGTGATGGTGGTGCAGCACGACTACACCCCCACCACCGCCACAAAATACTTGGGCACGGTGCAGTACGCCTACCCGCGTAAAAACTGGTCCTCGGTAATGCTGTTCAACAACGCCCGCTGCAGGGTGCTCACTCCCGACTACGTCAACACCGCGCCAGCTCTGGATCTGCACCGCTTCTCCTGGGTGGACGACGACCGTATCGGCGCGTTGGGAGTACAGTGGAACCACTTGGTGGGGGAACTGCCTCCCAACGCGGAGGCTTGCATCGTTCACTGGACCATCGGCGGCCCCTATTTCCATGAGTATGCTGACGTGGAGTTCAGCGACGAATGGCGGGCCATGTACCAACGCGTGATCCACTGCGCTCAGCTCTAGTCCTAATGAAACCGAGGCTAGACGCGCGCAGCACACAGACTCTGGTGGTGGTGGGCAGCGCGCCGCTGAAGCAGGATCTCTCCGCACGCATCGACGCCTGCGACTGCGTGATCCGCTTCAACAACTGCAAGAACTACGGCGGCCACTCCGGCACCCGCACTAACATCCTGGTGCTGAGTAACACTGGCAGCCCCAACGAGAATCGTACCCTGCCGTTACTGCTGACCCCCCGCACCGAGGCGGAGGTGGCCGAGCAGTTGCCCTATCTAGCCCAGGCACAGGAGGTCTGGATCGCTCGTCCTAACCCCCAGCACATCCTCGCCCTACTACGGTCGGACGGGCGCCACCTCACCCCGCTGGGGCAACGGGAAGTGCAAAACCTGGAGCGATTCGGCGATTTGGCCCCGAACATGATCGCCACTCAGAAGATACCCCGAGAGAAGGTACGGCGAATCCCGGAACAGCTCTACACCCGGCTGTGGCGATGCCTGCTGGGCTTCGGCACCACCGGGGGGATCATCCCCAGCACCGGCATGCTCGGGATAGAGATGGCGCTGAACTACACGGCTCTGCGCCACCATCGCAAATACTATATCGGCTTCGGCTGGCAAGGCTGGCACGGCCACCCGTGGGCACTGGAGGAACGGCTGGTGAACGCCTATGTCAGCAAAGGTGTCCTCGCCCCGCTGCATGGTCCGAGGTGAGCCTGCACCCTCCCCTTTCTGGACTGAAAAGGCAACTATTCATGTGGGACAGGGATCTATCATCTGATTCAAGGAAGGAACGTTGGGCTCTTGTCAGCCCTCGTCGCGTGCACGAGTGAGCTGAGCGCTAGGCGGCTTGCGGCAACGCAGGCGCGGGCAAACCTTAGCGGCACAGGCGCTCGGTACCAGAATGCAAATCACGAAATTTCAGTTTCTGCGCAGCCCGAACCTGATTGCCCCCACAAGCGGCAGTCTCATTTCTCTTGGCTGCGGTGATTTTTCGCAACGGTTCAAGGGTCGCGTTCTACTCCGATGGCTCACTTGCTTGCCAACCACGTTGGCGCTCTCAGAGGCCGACTTGGAGGGACCAACAACAGCCGTTCTACCCAGATTGCTATTCGCCCTAAGCGAGCACGCACGAATCAATGATGATCCGATTCGGGTGCTTCACAAAAGCTCGACGGCCCTTCGCCTCTGGCTGCCGAGCGACGACCAAAAGGCTGCTGAAGCAGCGGCAGCGCTTACCTGCCATATCCTCTTAGAAATACAGCGGGGAAATCCCCCCAGCGTGAGCACCGCAAGACTCTGGGCCTCGCTACATTCCAGGTTCTGGAACCAGACGCACGCCCATCTCGCCCGAGCCGCTCAGCAGCTCGACATCCTTTTCACACGGTTGGATCTGGATGGGCGTCAGTTTCTACAACTCGGTCAAGGCTGCCGGCTGCGCCTTTGCAGCGAAACCCTGACCGACCGCACGCCACTCTTTGCGCGCATGGGCACCGACAAGGCAGCCCTTCACCACCTGATGCAACACCGGGGTGTACCACTGCCTACCCAGGAAGTGGTTGAGTCTCTTGAGCAAGCACTGGCTGCTGCGGAGAGGATTGGCTGGCCCATGGTGCTTAAGCTGGCATCTGGAGGCAAGGGCCGAGGAGTGTGGGTGGGGCTATCCGATCCAGAGGGGCTCCGGCAGGCCTGGCACAGCCAGGCTCAGGGTGTCCAGGCAAGGCAGTTGGTTCAGCAGACCTTGGTGGGTGATGATCATCGGTTTCTCGTGATCCAAGGCGAGCTGATGGCCGTAGCGCAGCGCCAGCCAGCCTTCCTTGTCAGTGATGGGAGGCGGCCTCTTGGCGATCAGATCGCCGCGCTGAACGCCGACCCGTTGCGAGGCCTTGGCTATGAGCGGTTGAAGAACCGTGTTCCAGTGGACACTCGTCTGCATCAGCTGCTGGCCAAACAGGGCTTTTCTGTTGATTCAGTACCCGCAGAAGGGACGCAGATCCAGCTATCACGCACGGCCAACATCTCTCAAGGCGGCAGCGCAGTCGATTGCAGCGACCGGGTGCATCCCGACAACCGCCGCCTCGCCGAGGACATCGCCAGGCTGATCGGCGGCGACGTGATAGGCCTCGACCTGATCAGCCGCAACATCGGCGTGAGCTGGCGCAGAGGCGGCACCTGGCTGCTAGAGGCCAATCTCTCCCCCGGCCTGCGCCCCCACCTGGTAGCCAACCCGCAGAGCGATCTCTGCCAACGGATCCTGCGCCGTTTGATGGGGGACAGCCCACGGGCGGGCCGCATCCCCACCGCACTCATCACCGGAAGCCTTGGCAAGACCACCGCCAGTCGGATGCTGGCCCATCTGCTTCAGAGTGCGGGCTTGCGGGTTGGACTCACCTCGTCCACGGGCATGGAGCTCGATGGTCAGGTGATCCTGAAGGGGGATTGCGCGGGTGGGAAGGCGGCCTTGCATCTGCTACAGGATCGGCGGGTGGAAGCGATGGTGGCCGAGATTGCGCGCGGTGGGCTCATCAAGGGTGGACTCGGGATCGCTCGGGCCGATGTCAGTGCCGTCCTTAATATCCATGATAACCACGTCGGTATGGATGGCATCCGCTCCCGCGCCGATCTTGCTCGAATCAAGGCGGTCGTGGCTAAGGCTGCCGAAAGGCTGCTGGTTCTGAATGCTGACGATCCGTTGGTGCTGGCCATGGCCCGTCACCGCAACCCGGCCTCGGTGGCCCTGGTGAGTGAGGAGCCAGGCTGCGCCGCCTGGCATGCCCACCGCCGGGCAGGTCACCTAGCCGTGAGCTACGGCAAGGGGCGCGAGGGCAAGGTGACCCTGCACCGTCAGGGTCAGCCGCTGCTCTCGATGCCGCTACGCGAGATTCCCGCCGCCGATGATGGCACCATCGCCACGATCGCCATCGCTGCCGCGTTCGCCACGGCCATGGCCCATGGGCTGGGACTCAATTCAACCCAGACGCTGAAGGGACTGCGCGATTACGGGCTGCAAGCGAGCCATCGCAATGGGCGTTTTGAAATCCTGATGCGTGAGCCTTGGCATCTCGTGCTCTGTTGGGCCGATGGTCCGGACGCCATGGCTTCAATCTCCAACTACGCCATAGCAGCCACAGAGACAGCGCCTCAACGCCGAGTGCTGCTCTGTTCCGTCCCGGACACCAGACCCGATGACTACGTCAGGGAGGTGGGCCGGGCCACGTGGGGCTTTCATCTGGTGATCTGTGCCGCATGGTTCGAACGGGATGGTCGCACACCTGATGAAGTTCCCGCGCTCCTGGAGGAGGGTGTACGCAGCCTTGGGTCGGGCAGGCCAACCGCCCTCTTGGCCGGTGAGGAATCGGCCGCGGTCCTTCTTCTGGCTCAGCAACTTCGGCCCGGAGATTTTTGTGTAGTCTGCAGTTTTGATACCTACAACATGCGAGAACGGCTCCTCGCCGCACTGCGCTAACGGCTGGCTCGACCCCGCATTCTTGACCTGCTACGGCAGCTGCCGGGAACGCTATGAGGTGGAGCCTGGGCATTGATTTGATCCGCCCCATTCACACCAATCGATAAGGAGCAATTAACGGCTGGTAGATCAAAATCTTTCAGGTGAGGTGAGTGGGCGAATAGCGAAGGGGACATTCCCGGCGTCGGTCCGGTAGATGTCAATAATCTGCCGCTGTGCCGGTTGATGGGTACGTTCTATGTGCTCCGGGTGAAGTGTGGAGCCAAGCGCGGTGTCATGGATGAAGAGGGGAAAGGTGCAGCAATAGGCGTTGAGAAAGCGGTAAATCACATAGTCCGCAAGCAGCCCCCCATATCGGTGAACGGATTTGAGGTTGACTAAGTCTGATGAGGCTGGATAGCCGGTCAGGAATCGGCTCATCAGCTTCTGCATCCCTTGCCTATTAATCAGGTAGGCGCCCGTAGACCAGGATTTTTGCTCCCAGCGTTGCCAGAGAATCCGATGCTGACGCCGCAGCCGGTGATTGAAGTTGATTAACGCGGCATTAGAGGTGTTGAGCTGAAGGATCTCCCAATCCGACGGCGCTGACGCGATGATGGCATCGGTATCGAACAGATAGTGGGAACGGATGTCGTCCTCCAGAATCAGCGCCTGCGGCTCGCCCAGCTCGGACGCAATGCGCACGGCCTTCAGGTGGGAGCTGAGACAAGCGAGCTCGACCACGCTGTTGCCCTGCGCATAGACTTTCTGAACCAGGATGCGTGGCAGGGTCTTCGGGGTTATCGCCTCGATACGCTGATGGGGTGAGTGGTGCTGGCTCAGCCAACGGAGCGTCTGAATACGGCGGTTAACGTCGACCTGCCGGTTGATCCAGAGATGCGGAGTCTGGGTTAGCAATATACGCAATCCGTGGTCACATAACCAAGCTTTTCTCGACAGATAAAGCAGGCTTTTCGTCCAGGAACAAGGATAGATTTATGGTAGATAATATCTCTGAAAAACATAGCAGCAAAGGGCATCAGCGCTGGAAAATAAATGTCTTAGTCAGGACTTCGGAACGGCCGAACTATTTTCGAGACTGCTACAATAGTATTCGCAGTCAAACTTATAAGAACTACCGCATCATTGTCTCTTGTGATAACGATCATACATTGAGCTATCTAAAAGAGTACGACGACATCTTCGTGGTAAAGGTTAACGCAGATAATCCAAAAAATTATCCGGCACTCGATGTATCTCGAGGTAAAGATGTGCCGCGATTCCCGGCGAACCTCTATCTTAATGAGCTCATGAAGCATGTCAACGAAGGTTTTATCATCTACTTAGATGATGATGATGCACTGCAAGCTCCCGAGAGCTTAGATACAATCGCGAAGCACATTTCTTGCGAGGATGATCTATTATTTTGGCGTGTACAGTTCCCGGAAGAGAGGCTGATACCGGAAGAGAAATATTTTAGTCGCCGCCCGGTATTCTGGCACATTAGTGGCATCGGCTTTGCCTTCCATTTTAAATACATAGCCTTCGCGAAATGGGATGGCTGGGCGGGAGGAGACTTTGCCGTAGCCTCCAAGCTATATGATGCTATTCCGAGCAAGGTCTACATTCAAGAGGTATTGACCGCCCTTCAACGCACTGAAAACTGGGGAGGAAGGGGCAGTAAAGACGACAAAATGGTTTCGTTGACAAAACGTGCCGCTCCGTTGTTCTCGATTGTGATACCAACGCACGACCGCCCTGTGTTGCTGAAGAGGGCTATCCACAGCGTTCTCAGTCAGTCATGGTCCGATTTCGAGTGCATCATCGTCGATGATGGCAGCAAGCCCGGGGCTTCGGCTGTAGTCGAGTCTTTTCGTGATGACCGACTCATCTACCATCGACACCCGCGTCACAAGGGTGTTGGGGGCGCTCGCAATACTGGGATTCGGATGGCGCGAGGCATCCTTGTTTGCTTGTTAGACGACGACGATGAATTCTTGCCGGGGATTCTTCAAGGTTTCTGTGACTTATTCCGACGGTGGGGGGGCGACATTGATTATGCATGGACGGGCATTGTACGCGTGCGGGATACGAGTAGTGGCGAGGTCGTTTGGCGGAGAAGCGTATGGCCAGAGAGGTTTGAGGACCGCGAGGCAGGCTTAGCCGTCGCTGCGGCGATTGGCGCGGGTTTCGGTCTATGTATTCGCAGGAAATGCTTCGAAAAAATAGGCGGCTTCAGAGAGGATTTTCAAGTCGCCGGAGATACCGAGTTTGTTATCCGGCTAGCACGGGATTTTAGATTTCGTACAGTCCCGAAAATACTCATCAAGATCCATGCGCATGAGGGTGTGCAGCGGACAGACAGTCGTTTCATGCTCGAGCGCTGGAACGTTTATAAGCAAATAATGGAATTGCACTGGGATTTCATTGTCAAACATAAGAACGTCATGCATGCTCACGTCAAAGCCTTCGCCATGCTCTGCTTTTCCGTAAATCAGAAAGAGGCAGGCCGGCGTATCTATATTGATTTGATAACGCGCTATCCCAACGATTGGATATTTCTTGCTGATCTATCTTGTTTTGAACTCTATGGCAAGGACTATGAACTATGGCGAAATGAGGGCGGTGTGCTGCTTCAGTCAAGTCGCTCTGAGTCGACGTAGTCGAGCAGGGGCAAGCGCGCGCCAAGCACTACCCACCGCGGATCAGGCTCGTGAAACGTTCGTAGGAAATCAAACCCAGGAGGTGCTCGCGGTTTTTCTCAAGCTCTGAGTAGTCACAAAAAGGACTGACAACGTCTCGGGTCAAGGATGCGAATAGCTCGGGGTTTCGGGATATCACCCCTATTCCCCAGTCAGAATCTACGCAACAAGCCGAAATCTTTGGTCTTTGCCGCAACATCACGAAAGCTTTCCAGGTTGTTCCGCTCCAATAACGGCCAGCAGGTGTTTCTCGGCATTCTGCGGTCTCACGCGCATGAAATTCGGTAGGCGGATTGCAGTATCGCATCACCAGGCATCCCTCTTTATTGAGTAGATCCAAGGCGTTCATGGCATCGCGATAGGCTTCAGCAGCTAGGCGGTAGCGGTCCAGAAAAATGACGTCGAATCCAGATTCGCTATCCCCCATGTCTGTCTTCGCGGTATTCAGCGAGGAGTCGTCGCTTCTTGAGGTCGAATCCAATGGGTTGAGCGGGTTATTGAGACCAGAATCGACTGACATCTTATGTGCGGAGCGTACCTTGTTGAAATTTTCTTCGGGATCCCTAACCCCGATCTCGAGGTAGCGGGTTTCCCGTTTACCGATAACCCCAAGCAGGTCATTGATGACGTCATATCGCTTGGGGCTCTTTGCTTGTTCCCGGTGACTTGCTGCGCGAGCGGCCTTTGCTGTGGCGTCGTTCTCTAGCCGAAAGAGCCTGTAGCGACTACGCATCGTTGAGTGGATCCATGCGTAATAGATGCGCTCTGAATGCTCATATTCCTGGAGAAATCTTTGACCCGCTTCCCTCGCTTCCTCCTCGCAATAGCCCGTGACCCCAACGTGCTTGACGACAACGCTTTTGTCGACCGCAATCAGTCCACCGGTCCGATGGGCAAAGCAACACGCCAGTGTATCGATGCCCCATCCAAACGGGTTGGTGCTCAAGCGCGCGGCTCGCAGCCTGTTCACAACCGCGCGATTGACGGCAAAAACGAGGCTGTCTATCGCTACCGCTGCCGCCAGAGAGCCATGCCCAATTTTGGCAAGCTCAGTGAATCGAATATCCCAGTAGGTACCACGTACGTCCGCCGACCATACCGCAAGGTTGCTTAGCCTGGAAAAGGCATCCTGGGCGGCGGCAACGACCTGGGACCAATCCTCTGTCAAGCAATCCGCGTGTATCACCATCATGTAGTCTGAGCTAAGCCTTTCAATACAGGCAGTCAGCTTATCAGCCCAGAATAGATTGTCTGGCCGTCTTACTGTGGTAATACTCTTGGGGAAGACGACGCTATCGGACGGATCCGAATAGATGATGACAACCTTATAACCGGCAACACGCACGGCTTCAGCGATGAGTCCTGCCTTTTCGTGTTGCCCTCTCCAGGAAATGACAAATACATCCAATTGAATGGAACCTCTAGAAGACCCTCTGCGGATTAGCGCAATTTAAGCGGGCTTTAGCTCGTAACTATGTGATCGATCGGAAGAGAATCTGGGAGAGACATCTGCGCTGTCCCGTTTTTCGGTCTATACATCTGTCAGCTTCATACCTGAATCAGACCCCGGATTGGAACTTTGCCCAGCGGAGAATTTGGGTCGAAGGCATAATTGTCTGGCAAATGGTGTATCAATACGCTTTCTTCGATCTTTCCATTGCAGTCAAGACCGACGAAATTGCGCGACCGGCACTTCGGCGGAACGTTGCAAAATGTCAGACCTTGGGCTGCTTTTTCACGGATATACCAACGCCCGAAATCCGGACTCCAACACTGGCTGCCGATAAATTCTCCCATTAGCTCCCTATCCATCAGGTAGTTTCCCTGATACGGCCATCTCAAATTCGCATATAGACGACCATTCGTCCTGATACGCGGCAATCGTCGCAAAGCATCGCGCTTGATAACGTCGGTACTGACTCTCTGACCTTCGGAGTTAATTTCATAACGCAGAAAAGAAGGAATCAATCCGTGCGGGCGTAGATGTTGCGTCCCGTGTGATTATGTGCCGCGAAGGAGTTATCCTTTGTTCCTCGCCCGCGAGGTTCTCCAGCGACTCGTCGCGGAGTTTGAGCACTGCCCAGCGCGTCCAGAGCGAAATGCATAATTTTCTTTGTGTTTAGCCTTGAAGACTTTCTGGATCTTGGCGAGACGCGGTTTGAAATTTTTATCTTTATTATGTCTTAAATCGCGCCTGCTCCGGCAAGAGTTGATTCTGCCGAGGCTGATCCAACCCAAAAACATCGCATACCGCACTGAGCGCGGTTTAGCACAGTAAAGTTGTCACCTGCACGAATACTGGCTTGCGGACACCCGTGAATTCCAAGATGAAGCTCCAATCGGCATCTCTCGTTTCACCCACGGAATGAGGTGGACAATCGGACACCCGCTTATGTACGAATGTCCCCAGATCAATGTAGCTCGCCCCCCGTAACCTAGCATAATCGAACGCACTCCCCATCCGGCGCCCACTGCCTCGATGAAAGCTTTTTGCATAAAAACAGAACGCCTCGGGGTTGGCTGCTATAGCAGCCCGATAGATTCTCAGGAAATGATTTCTCCACACAGTGCCGGCATCAAGATACACGATCCATTTTTTACTGCTTTTCTTGAGCCCGATATTTCGAGTGCTTGCCGCTCCTCCAGTCTCTATACATTTGATGTAGACCAGTTGCCCGGAGGCAAGCTCTTCGGCGAAACGCGTCGCAATGACCTGCGCACTGTCGTCGGTCGACGCATCATCGATGAGAATGACCTCATCATCCTTGCTGATTTGACGAAAGACAGGCTGTAATGAGTCCACTATTGCATCGCCACGATTATAGAGATAAACAATAATAGAGAAAGACTGCGGCTGCGGGGCAATAAAATTCCGACAAAGACCATGGTCCAGGATATCCTTATAGACCTCGCGGTGAGTTGTCTTCAAATATTCCACTGTCTCAATCACGCCATCTAGATTATCCTCCGGTCGGTACAGGGCCTTGACCTTGACCAGTTCGGCACCGAGACGCAGCAGAAAGAGTGGAAACACTGTGATATTCGTATGGAGTTTTTTCCTTAAGACCACCTCGCGGTGTTGCTCGTTGATATAGGCGTCCCAGGTAAAGCCCGCCTCTTGCAGAGTAGAGGTTAGCCGTGTCTCGTACTGCAATACAACTTGTCTAAAGCTTTGCTGTCTCTGCACCGCCTGAAAAAACGCCAAGAACGCGTCGGACGCAACCACGCGGGACGAAAAGACCATAAAAAAGCTCTGCAGATGCGGGCAGATCGATTGACTTTTTGTAAGCCCCCAAAAATCGTAGGCATTGGCCTGCATGACGGTGAATATGTCACCGAATCCCCGTATCGGCCCATAGCAGCTGTCGTTGCAGAGTATCAACTCCCGGTTGCGCAGCAAACCATGTTCGCGCAGCATGGCGATCCCTCTCTTGTAGGATCCGAAATCATATTCTCCGTGTCGTTCGGCAATGACGTAATCCGCCAGGGCATCCAGCTTTGCGCGTTCTGCCGCTGACAAGCGATTATCGGCAACATAGACGATCAGGTCGCAAACCTGCTTTAGCGCACGGAGATAACGAAGCACATATCGCTCCACGACTCCCTTCGCACTGTAGCCCGCGAAGACGCAAAGGCGGCCAGTCTTTCCATGCGTGCGTTCGTCATCAGTGGCAGGCCCCACAGCCGACTTCGGCGCATTGGCGGCGGCGGGCAGATGCCGCGTCGCACCCGACGTCGCTACCTGAGGTTCTGTCCTGCGAGCCCGGATGAGAAACTGATAGGTGCGCAGATCGTCCAGTTGAGCCGCATTGACACCGCGGATACGCAGCTGACCGAGATCGATGCCCTCATCGTTGCCGGATGCGCGCAGTCCCATGGAGCTGCGCTGGTAGATTCGGCGCATCTGCTCAAGGGCATAGCCAGTTTCCTCGAACAACCGCTGAACGCCCGCACGGGTAAAAAAGCGAATATGGGTAATATCCAGCAAGCCTTCCGGCTGATACGTGAAATCTCCCTGAGCCACGGCCTCGAGAATCGAGTGGTGCTGGATGTTCGGGATGCTGGCTAGCACCTGAGCGTCCGGGCTCAGCAAGTCTCGCAGGCGCAGCAGCGCGGTCCAGGGGTCGTACAAATGTTCTAAGACGTCTCCAAGGATCAGCGTATCGATCGACCCAGGCCCCAGCCCGTTCGCGGCAAAGTCGATCGCCTCCAAGGGGTGATCGAGAACAAGGTCCAAACGCTGCCTGGCAATCTCGGCCGAGGGTCGATGGGCTTCGATCCCCGCCACCCAGACACCCGCAAAGCGCTCCTTCAAAAAGAGCCCCGTCGCACCCGCCGCACACCCCAGATCCAGCACCCGCTTCGGCGGCTGCCGCAGCAGGGAGAGGAGATCCTTCCGTGGCTTATCGGTATAGGGCAGTCGCGCGCCTGCGGGCGCCTCGGAGGACAGCCGACGCCAAGGATAATCCGGCTCGGCAGACTCGCCGTCAGCCGGACTCATTCCGCCTCCTCAAGCAGTCCGTACTTCAGCGCCCAATGCACCGCACGGGTCAAGGTCAAGCGCGCGTCACCGGCCGACTTGGAGTCCAACAGCGGACCAAGCTCCGCCCCTTCGGCGAAATGCTGTAGCACAACGCTCAGCGACTTGGCCGGGGGCAAGACATAGTCAGAAAAACTCACGCTGCCAGCGTCAAGCAGGCTCCTGTAGCGGGACTTTGCATCGGCCGTGGCCAGCAGCCTGGTTTCTGGTCGCAGATGCGACGTCGGGTAACTGGCGAAGAGGGTAAAGGGATCCGGACGCGCCGGATGCGCCGGATGTGTCCCAACGCGCGGCACGCTCTCCGCCTTGTGGATACGGCGCAGATTCAGCTCATGCCACAGAGTCTCGTAGCTGCGCACGATCACCGACCAGTCGAACAGCTCACGTGCGCGCTGCGCCCCGGCTTCACCCAGCAGAGCGCGCAGCTCAGGATCCGTCAGCAACCGTTCGAAGGCGTCGGCGCAGGCCTTGACGTCCACCGAGACCAGTTGGCTGGTCTCGCCGCAGTAACGGTCGTAGGTGGTCTCTCCAGAGGCGTGCCGCCAAGCCAAATCCGCGCCCTCGCCCGGCGCCGGCATCCTCGTCGGGATGCGAAAGCCGTCAACGCCGTCGCGCACCGTGTCCTTGTAGCCGTTCCAGTCGCTCACCACCGCGGGCAGACCCGCCGCCATCGCCTCGATCGGCGTCAGCCCGAAGGTCTCTTGCAGATTGTCCGAGAGCGAGCAGAAGATGTCCGCTGCCGACCAGACCGGCACGCGGTAACGGGGATCACGTCCGTCCAGGAAATGGTGTTGCACCTGCGGGCAGAAGGTCCGGGCATCCTCGCGAAAAGTCCGCTCGATGAAGTCGTTCTGAAACCAGCCGCACTGAATCAGATGCACCCGCCGACCGAAGCGTCGGGCCGCCTCATCCAGCGCCAGGTACATCGGAACCGGATGCGCCTTGGCATGAAAACTCAGGCGGCCGACGAATAGCACCACCGGTTCGTCGTCGCCGATGCGCAGCTCCGCCCGCAACCGCTTTCGGGCTGCGGCGTCGTGCCTGCGCTCGATGCAATCCACGCCCAGCGGGATCACCGGCAACTGGGGCCGCATGAAGCGATGCGCCCCAACCCTGGCACGCAGGTAGTCCTCACGCTCGGTCAGCAGGGCCTCGACGGTCTGCTTCACGACCTGGGAGGTGCAGATCAGCGCGTCCCAAGCCTGCACCGGCGCCTCGACCAGATCCAGAATGGCCTCCATCGCCCCATGTGAGGCCGTGGTGTGCGTCACGCCGGTCAGGCTGTAGGTCCGCTGGTCGAGGCGCCGGCGCAGCCAGGCATCCGGGCCCAAGCCTGGACCTGGCAGGAATAGATTGCCCACCTCAGCGAGAGTCGCATGGCGCTCTTCGCTCACCCAGCGCACCGGACCATGAAACCCGTAGCCCTTCACCTGCTCATGAAAGGCCTTGGCCATTGATCGACTTGGGCAGTAGCAGTACAGCTCCTTCGCCTGGGTATGCTGGACGAAGCCCTTCAGAAAGCCCTCCCCCGCGGCGTGGCGCCCCATCAAGCGCGGCTTCTGGGTGCCATAGCCATCGGGGTGGTAATAGATGGCCGCGTTGGGTGTCAAGTTCAGTGGCATCGTGCTCTGGTCTCTCGAGGGTCAATCGGACAGCTTGCGTGCGTAAAGCTGATTGCCCGACACGGGCAGCACTTGTAACTTGCGCCGATAGATGTTGGTGAAGGCGTCGAGCGCCAGCTTCGGACAGCGCAGCAGGTCGGTATCCGCCGGGGCGTGCTCGGACCACAGATAGTCGTCGAATACCAACAACCCACCCACTCGCAGCAAACGGAAGGCCAGCACCGCATCGCACAGCACATCAGGCGCTTGGTGCGAGCCATCGACATATACGAAATCGAAGTAGCCCAGCCCCTGGGCCGCCAGCAGCCCGGCCAGCCCCAGATCAGACGGCTGCTTGTGTATTATCACCTGTACCCGATGCTTCGCCGCGCCAACCGCCAGTTGCAGATTGCGGCGACACCGCCGCTCGACCGCCGACATGTCCTTACCGGTCTTGATGTGCTCGAGCCCGCCCTGCCAGGAATCTAGGCAATGCAGCTCGAGTGGCCCCCGGTGGGTCAGGGTATCGATCAGGAAGCAAGCGCTTTGCCCCTCGTAGCTGCCGACCTCCAGCGCCTGGACCACAGTGTGGCGCTCTAGCAAGCGTGTCCAGAGAGCTTGGTTTTTTTGGTGCCAAGTGTTGGTGAAATCGTAAGCACTTTGGGGCGCGGATTGAGGCATGTGGGTAATCTATTTGAATTCTCTAAAAACGACTTGATCAGCGGATCTCGATCCGTTGTTCGCTCACCAGGGTCGACGTTGAGGCTTGCTCATCACCCTCCGCGACAGCAGACGCCGTCAGACTCACGCGCCCAAGGTATGGCCCCGGCTTCCAACCGTCAGGCGGGCGACTGCGGCCAGCGTAGACGAAGCGCTGCGCCTGGTCCTTTTCCAAGCGCAGCGGACGGTCAACGAGGAGCTCACCATCCGGCGCGATGATCTGCAGACGTCCCTGCCCCCCCTTACGCGGTCCCATCACGTCCGCCCAAAAGATCAGCGCCGGCGGATCATCCACCGCCACTGTGCCATCCAGACTCGGGCGATCACGCTCCCGCGCGGGCTCCGGGCGCTGGAGCGCGAAGCCCGTCGTCAGAATGGCCGTCGGCCGGTAGCTCAGTGCGGGTCGCAGCGCCGCCTGCCACAAGCCCTCCACCGCCTCGCCGCATGCCATCGCCGCAGGCTCCCGCCCAGTGAAGGGATCAACAACCTTGCCCTCGTGGCGCACCGCGAAATGGACGTGGGGAAACTCGGTTAGCCCGGAGAGACCAATCAGCCCAAGCACATCCCCGCGCTGCACATGTTGTCCCTTAGTGACCTTCACGCTGCCAGCACGCAAGTGTCCATACAGGGTCTCCCAGCCTTCTCGATGCCTCAAAATCACAGCATTTCCCGCCTCGCGCTGGCGGATTGACTCCCGTCCACGCTGGCGCACACTGATATCCGGCTCGCCGTCGCGCAACGCCTTGACCACACCGTCAGCCGCCGCGAGCACCGCCACGCCCTCACGCATCGCTTGCAAATTGGCAAGCCGGAAGTCCGTACCCGTGTGACCATCGTAGGTCAGGGTTCCGCAGCGATAGTCCGCTACCCCTGACCCTGGGCGGGTATCCACAAGGTTCTGCACATAACAGTCCTTCCCCGGCGTACAATCGACCGGCAGAGACAGCTCAAGGGAAATCGGCTGGGCGAGGGCCGGCGAAACCACCGCAGGCGCCAGCAGCCTGGGCAACATCCAACCGGCCCACAACCCAAGTCCGACGACCAACAACAGCCCGACACCCTGCTGCGTCACCGCACCGGGCCCACGCGGATCAGACTCTGATAGCCGTCCCACGCCCAGTCGGCCTCAAGCACCCGGCCTCGCCCCTGCGCCCAGTCCCGCCAATCCGCGCGGCTAAGTCCTTGACCCCAATCGATCGCGGACAAATCCACCACCGGCCGGTCTTCCCGGCAATGATAGGCAACCCACAACCTCGCCTGCGGGGCGGCATCTGCATAACGCGACAACAGCGCAAAGGCATCCGGCTCGTACTCCAGGCTGCCCAGAAAGAGCAGGTGGGTCGCCGTGCCCGCATCGGGCGGAACCTCTCGCTGCCAAGCAAACTGCCGCAGAGCTGGACCCTTGCGCAGCGCATCCAAGCACCGCACGCTCGCCTTGCCCGCCAGCGCAAAGCGCAAACAGGGTGTCACGGCGCCCATTTCCAAGGCATTGGCACCGGCCGGAAGCTGCTCCGCCACCTTGGCGCGAGCACGACGCTTGGCGTAAGCGAGATCGAATCCCTCGCCGAGCCACTGCCAATCGTTGAGGCGCCGGCCCGGGTCAGGCTCATGACCGAGCACAGGAACAGGTAACTGCCTAGCCTCCTTGCTGTAGCCAAAGGTCGCCATCGCATCGCGCACCTGCCAGGCCAGCCCCAAGGCCAGCGCCCGCGCGAGACCCGCTGGCTCACTGGCCACGCGTCCGACCGAACGGCTGGTCAATGCAGGGCCGTGCTTCTCCAACTCCTCCACCCGGTTGGGTTGGGTCTCGGCGCTAAAATTCATCGCGGCCTCGGCGCAGCGCGCCAGGCCCAGGGCGCGACACAATGCCTGCGCCGTCGCCGGATCGCTGACCAGATCCTCGTAACGCACCAAACGGTGCGGACGCGACCTCAGGCTCAATAGCTGCTGAAGATCAAAGCGCAGGCGTTCGATGATCCAGGCCTCATCGCGCATCAGCCGACCGCCGGGGAACGCCATCTGGCTGCGCACCAGCAGATCAACGAACGACAGCACCACATCCTCGAGCCGGCGCACGCACAGCAGCAACGCCCGCGGCGCAAAGCGCTCAACCAGCTGCGGCGCCTCCTCCAGGTACACCTCCTTCATTCCCCACAGCGGCAACTGACGCAAGGCCGGCAGCACCTGCTGCTCAAACCAGGGCAACGCCAGGCGGCGCGGATCGAAGTGCGCGGGATCGAAATCGGCGGTAATCCCGGCCTGCTCTAGGGTCAGGCGCAGCCGCTGCTCGCGTCCATCCGTCCAGCGGCGCAGCAGCATGGGCTCATGCAGTACCAACGACTCCCCCGGCGCGCTGAGCAGATCGCAGAGCAGGGTGGTACCCGAGCGCGCCAACCCAAAGATCAGCACCGGGGCCGAATTGGCCCGCGTCGCCAGCTGTCCGGATGCAGGCAAAGCGGTCTCGCGCCGCGTCTGGGGCGCGGCATCCCCTTTCGCAACCAACTCCGCCTCTCCCAGCAGAGAGCTGTAGACGCGGATAACCTCATCCGTCGCCAGGCGCACCGGCGAGGCGTTACCCTCGGCCCGCTGGTCTTCCGCTCGATCGGCTTGCTGCTCCCAAGCACCAAGCAGCCGCACCCAGGACAGCCGCGCCGCAGCATCGCACAACCCTTGCAGGCTGCCGCCCACTGCCGGCCGCTCGTAAAGCGTGCAGACCAGCGGAATACGCAATAGTGAAGCCACCGCAAGCGCCGCCGCGCTGTGCGCGTGCACTAGATTGAAGCCGTTGTCCGCAATCCAGGTACAGGCCTGAAGATAGTGATCGAGCTCCGCCCAGCCATCCTTACGGCCCGTCGGCGCCGACAGAAAGGGACGCGTCTCAACGCCAGCCTCAGACCCTTTGGCCGCGAGCAACACTACCTCATGCCCAAGACCGGCAAGCCCGCTTGCCAATTGCGCAATCGCACGCTCCGGGATCCCGACAGACGCCGATGAGATTGGAAAAAACGGCGGAGCCAGCATTGCAATGCGCCATCTGGCTTCCGATGAGTGTTGGTGCATGTGAGCGTCTCTTCATCCGCGCCGAGGCCGCAAGTGTATCAGAGCTCAGGCTCCGCGAGCGTTGGCGGATGTCGCTTCACAGGCACGATCATCAAACCCGGAAAACCCACGCGCGACGGATATAATAGGGGATCTCTTTCGGAGCGTATCATTCAGCCTCAAAACATAGTTTCAGGATGCCCCGTTACCATGCCCACTCAGGCGCGCCTCGCCCCCAATCCCCTTATTCTCGATGGCTACGGTTTCGGCTATCCGCAACCCGTACTGATCGGCGCCCTCAGCTGGCCGCGACGCATGCGTGTTGCGGCTGTGCAAACGCTCGAGAAACACCTTGATTATCTCCCTGATAGAGCACCAAGACCCCGGAGTTCCCTGCAGTTGTGCGACTGGTTCCTCCATCTCGCCTGGCAGATGCAGACCCACGCCCACATCCCGCTGCTACAGCCCGGCCGATTGCTGTGGGTGCGCTCAGCCGATGACGGCTATCGCAGCCAATTCGTCGCCCCCTATGTCGCGGCGGAGGCGTTGCTCCTGTGCCTGCACTGGCTAGCGGACACCCTCACCGCGCTCGACGACGCCGCCCCCGGCGCAGCTACCGAGGCCGCCGCGACAGCGAGCAGCGACCGCCTTCGCAGGCTGCGCGAGCGCCTTGCCCGCGACAGCGGTCAGGGCATCAACACCCCGCGCATCCTACGCGCCGCGGTCGAGCTGCGGGTGCCCTTCACTCGCCTCGACAGCAAGGCCTACATGATCGGCCAGGGTCCGCACAGTCGCTGGATGCGCAGCACCTACACCGACCGCACAAGCGCCATCTCATCCGGTTTTGCGCGCCACAAACAGCTGACCGCTCGCATCCTGTCCTTGCATGGTTTACCAGCGCCGCAACACTTCGCCGCCGGCAGCGCCGACGAGGCGGTGCGGCGGGCGCGTCAACTGGGCTTCCCGGTGGTCATCAAGCCCGACGACCTGGACGGCGGCAAGGGCGTGCATGCCGGGCTGCGCAACGAGGCCCTGGTGCGCCAATGCCATGCCGAGGCGCGCCGCCATTCGCGTAACATCTTGGTCGAGAAGCACGTCGAGGGGCGCGACTACCGCCTCACGGTCTTCGAGGGACGCTTGATCAAGGCGACCGAGCGCATCCCCGGGGGCGTCACCGGTAACGGCGTCGAGAGCGTTCGACGCCTCATCGACTCGGCCAACCAGCTCCCCGATATTCAACAGCGCACCAAGGACAGGGGCAAGCCATTGCTCCAGCTGGACACCGAGGCCATCGACCTGCTCGCCGAGGCAGGCCTGACCCCGGACAGCATCCCGCCCGAGGGAGACTTCATCCGCCTGCGCCGTCGCGCCAACGTCTCCACCGGAGGCCGGACTCGGATGGTCGGTGGAGAGGTCCACCCCGATAACGAACGATTGGCGATCCGAGCGGCCGCCGCCATGCGGCTCGACATCGCGGGGATCGATCTGATCATTCCGGATATCGGCCGCTCCTGGCTGGAGAGCGAGGCCATCATCTGCGAGGTCAACGCCCAACCGCAGATCGGCGAAATAGACCAACCCGGACTCTACAAGGAGATCATCCCAACCTTGCTCGGTGGAAACGGGCGAATCCCCGTGGCCTTGGTGCTGAAAGTCCGACGCAAGGGTACGGGCGCCGTGCTCGAGAGACTACGAACGCCCTTTGCCGCCGGCGCCGACAAGACCGTGCTCGCTGGCCACGGTCTGCTGCGCTTGGACCGCCACGAGCTTTCAAGGCCGGCCGAGTTCGGCTACCCGCAGGCCACCCAGGCCGCGTTGGCGCAGCCCGAGGCCGAGCGGGCGCTGCTGGTCGCCTCCCCTGCCGATATCCTTTCGCATGGCCTGCCGACCCCTTACATCGACCTACTGATCATCCATCCGGAAACGGCCATCGACACACGCCTAGAAGAGCGCCTTGGTCGGCTCGCGCGGCTGCTGCAACCCCACATCGAGGGCGCCATCGTCTGCCGGGAGGGCGATCCCCTCGCAACGGCGCTGATTGCACGCTGGCCCAACGCCTCGCCGCCGCGAATGATCGCCTACGCGCGAGAGGCACAGCCCATGCGCCTTGTAAGCCACAACGGCGAGCCGGCACCGTCCAGCGCCAACACGGCGCTACTGGCACGACTGGCCGAGGCACTAGCGACCCCGTCCAAGGCAGCATAACCTCCGCTCCACGAGAACAGTCGTATCCCCCTGCACATGTCATTACACAGCCAAAGCGTCAATCAACTCCGGCCTTGGCGACCGCCGGAAGACGATGACCGGCGCCGCAAGCAAGCTGCTGGTCATCAAGACCCTAGCCAATGCCTTCCGCTTGCCCTTACTCTGGGGCCTGTTCGCCAACGCCCGGTTTCGCATCCTGCATTCACCCGTGGTGTTGCCGCCAACGTCAACGGCCTGTACGATGGCCACCTAGCGCCGGGCTTCTGGGCCGCACGCGCCTACCGACCGCTCGCGATCGCCGGCTATTCCAACCGGGCTGCGCACTCCGCAAGCGCGGAGAGCGGGGCTTGAAGTCATGCAATCACCTCTGGAATTGGTTCTCTTCGAGAACGACGCGGCCAGCGCACGGCGGCACATGGCCTGGGGAATTTCTTCCTTCATGATCGACTGGGAAGTCATGGGCAAGGATTTCCGCCAACTGGGTTTCGACACGGAAATTCGTCCCGGTACGGTGGAAGACCTGAAAGGGATAGCCAGCCTTCCGGGCGCCAGGGCCTGGTGCCGGATCAACCGCTATGGCAGCCACACCGCCAGTGAGGTCGGCATGGCCCTGGATGCGGGTGCCCAAGTGATACTGCTTCCCATGGTCTCCGAGCTTTCGAAGGTGGCCTCCTTTGTCGAGATGATCGATCATCGCTGCGAAACCGGCCTCATGATTGAAACGATGGAAGGCGCCGCCCTGGCGCCGCAGCTTCGGGGCTTTCCCATCGATCTGGTCTTCTTCGGTTTGAACGACTTCGCTATCAGCCGAGGCGGCGGGTCTATTTTCCGGGCCCTGGCCGATGGCGCGGTCGAGAGGGTTCGCCGGGCCATACCGGAGATCCGTTTCGGTGTTGGCGGACTAACCGATCTGCGACGGGGGTATCCGATCCCCTCCACACGACTCTTGTCCGAGGAGCCTTGTCAATGGAGTTTCCCCAGATTATTCCGGATGCGTTCGTGGAGGTTTGGCCAGGAGAGGGCCCGCCGGAAATCTCGGTCCTGATGCCCATTTTCCATCAGACACGATATGTGCGCGATGCGGTCCTTTCGATACTGGCGCAACGGGGCGCCGTGACCGAGATCATCATTTCGGACGACGGTTCCACCGACGATACCTTTGAGACGGCCTGGCGAACGGTCCAAGATTGGTTGAACGCCCGAGGATCGCAACACCGCATCCTAATGCGCCGGGGATCGGAACGCCTTTGGCGGGACCATCAGGCACTGCTGGTGGATCGGGCCAGTTGCGATCTGGTTTGTTATGCCCATGGCGATGATGTCTCCCATCCTGGCCGGGCTCGAATCCTGGTTAGGGTATTCAATCATCGTCCCGAAGTGACGCTGCTGGCCTCGGAGGCCAGCTCAATTGACGCCAGGGGCCGTAACATCGGCGAAGAGCGGCCTGTGAGTCGCGATATTTACCTGAGACACTTGAGCTTCGAGGACATCCTCCAGTATCGGAGTCCCTTCCTCATTGGCTTTTCCCAGGCCTGGCGCCGCAGCAGCGTGGCATCTTTTCCACGGCTGGACAGAGACTTCGCGGCGGTTTCCCATGACCGTATCTTGCCCTTCCGTGCGGCACTCACCGGGAAGGTGGCGCTGATCCGATCCCAGCTCATCAAGCGGCGTCTGCATCCCGAGGCGGCCCACTACCTGATGTTCGACGAGCCCGATACCAGTCCGAAATTCGGACTGAGCCTCAATGGGCTGGTGGCCCGTACCGCCATGAAGCAGGATCTTGCCTTGGCGCGAAGCCTCGAGATGGTGGAGGAGCGGCAGTATCAAGATTTGCTGGCCGAGATCGACCGACTCATGGGGGAAGCCATAGAGACCCTCTTGATGACCCACCGCTTTCAGACCCGTGCCAACCGGCAGATTGCTTGGGTGGACGACGAAACCCTCCGACAGTTGCGCTGGAAACGACTGAGGGAGCAAGCGGGACAATCACAGAGTCTCCACGTTTTCATTGTTTCTTGGACGGGCAGGCACGACAACAGCCGGTCCATCGCCCAGACCATCAAGCCTCATGTAGACCAAATAACGGTGGTTTTCAGCGATCGTGACGACTCCATGGTCCCAGGCTTTCCCTGCGAGGCCATCCGTACCCCGGATGCCTGGTATTGGGGCAAGAAGTTCAGGACATGCCTAACCCGGATGTTTCATAAACCTGTGACCAGCCCCAGAAATCGACGGTTGTAGTCGAATTCAATGACGATTCTGCCCGTAAAAAGTGGGGCCGCCGCCTGCAACGCGGGCAGATTGACCGCGTGACGCTCGCCCACGGGCCAATTGGAGGTCGCAGAAGGGTGTGGTGACCGTCAGACAGGCGCAAGCGATCCGCCCCGCACGGGGTGGATGGTCAAGGTCGGAGGAGGTTGAGCGCCGGGGTTAGGTCGTGAGCGCCGGCGGCGGACGGGTGAGGAA
>NZ_WNKT01000051.1 GCF_009720725.1 Allochromatium palmeri | reverse complement strand
TGCGCCCGCTGCACCAGGCTGTGGGCGGTTTCGCGGCTTCGCGCCAGACCTTCCAGGACGGTGCGTGGTTCAGGGGGTAGCTCAATCAACGGGGCAGGACGGGCCATGGGCGGCAACTCACAATCAGGCAGTGGGAGAGTGATGAGCGATTATCCCGAAAATTCACAGTGCGCGGTACTAGATACAGCATGATCGAGGCGACCAGAACGAACAGAATCAGCTCTTCCCTGGCCAGCAGGAAGGCCTTGTGGAAGCGGCGCGCGGCGGCGCTATAGCGGGCCAGCTTCAGGACACGCACCAGACGCAGGAGCCGAAACGCCCGGACCGCGCGCAGATCCAGGCCGGTCATCAGATAGAACGGCAGGATCGCGAGCAGATCGATCAGGCCGAAGAAGGAGACGATGTAGGACAGCTTCTTGTCGGCCACCGCGATCCGGGCCAGATACTCAGCCGTGAAGATGAGGATGCAACAGACCTCGAACACGTAAAATGTGATTCGGATGGTCTCGGGAAGACCGGGCAGCGTGCCCACGGAAAACGCGACAAGCGATAACACGATCAGCGCCTGAATGCTGAGATCGAAGGCGCGGCCGGCGCGAGTGTCGGAGTCTTCGATGATCTTTTTCAGCGGGGGCATGGGGTCTGGATGCTTCAGTATTTGGCGTTGGAAATCGCTGGATCAGTGCGCGGAGAAAACGAGAACCCATCTAGACGCTACGACCGGCTTGGTTGGGCCAGTGCTATCAGTTGTCTCATGGGCATGTTTGATGCCGGTAAGGCTGTTGTCAATCACGGCGCACAACCGCCATGAAGCCGCGAACGCTATAGATGTATTGACAAAGTCAATGCGCTTGCTAGAGTGCCGAGCATGGACATTCACTACGAACTCAACGGCCTATCCTTCGTGTGGGACGCGCGCAAGGCGGCCGCAAATCCGATCCACCACGATGGGATCAGGTTCGAGCAAGCGGCCACGGTGTTCTTCGATCCGTTCTTTCGCCTGGTCGATGCCAGCCGCAACAACGAGATCCGCGACGCCATCATTGGGTACGACGAGACGGGACGATTGCTGTTCGTAGTGCATATCGAACTGGCCGATGACGCCATCTGCCTGATATCAGCCCGCCGCGCGACCCAAGAGGAGAGACGCGCCCATGAGCATCCATGATCGCATCAAGACCCGTCTGAGCAAGGATCGGCCCATGACCAGCATAACCCTGCGTATCCCGGTGGACGTGGTTGAGTCGCTCAAGGAGATTGCCCCGCTACGGGGATTCTCCGGATATCAAGCCCTGTTGAAATGGTATGTGAGCGACGGACTGCGGCACGACGAGGAACGCTACACCTTTGGCCAGACCGCTCGACTGATCGCGGCGCTGAAGAAACGCGGGGTCTCCGAGGCGTTGATCGAAGAGGCTACGCGGGAGACGAATGAGATGGCGAATTGATCGCTCCATCCTTGAAGGCATTCAGTTTTCACCAAATCGTTTCTGATCCCGAACCAAGGCCGCGATCCTGGCGCGGTCGTATTTACCCGAGTCGAGCAACGGCAGCCGTTTCAGCCGGATAAAGGCGCGTGGGCATTCAGGGCCGCTCAGATGGACTCGGCACCAGTTAGCGAGTTCGGTATCGTCGCTCGCGCCGGCATAGACCGCCACCAGTCGGTGTCCCCAAACCGGGTCAGAGCCGGCGACGATCTGCACCTCACTCACGCCAGACGCCTCCTGTAAGGCGTGCGCGATCCTGGTCAGCGACACATTCGTTCCGCCGATCACGCAGATATCGTCGGCGCGTCCTAATATCCGTAATCGACCCTCACCCGTCAGACAGCCGAGATCGGCCGGCTCGAACCAACCGCCCTCATCCAGCCCCTGCCCCGGCTGACGTTCAGGATTGGCATAGCCGAGCATCAGCATGGGTCCACGGATACGCAGACGCGCGGTCGGTGCGTCACAGTCGGGTGCCTCGATGTCGACATCGGGCAACAGCGTACCGACGAGACTGGTATCCAGCCCGCCGTCCTCCGCCGCGAGTGCTCCACTGGTGGCGATCTGAGATCCGGTCTCGGTCATGCCATAGGTGAGCTGGATCGGCCAGCCAGCCGCTAAGGCACGCTTGGCCAGCGGACGGCTCAGGGCCTGTCCTCCCACCAGCACCACGCGCAGACTCGGCGGCGCCCGCCCTCCAAGATCCAGCAGACGCGCCAGCATCGGCGGCACGAGCGAGACATGGGTCACGCCATACGCCTCCAACTCGCGCAACACAGTCGGCGCGTCGAAGCCATCGTGCAGCCGCAGACGCGCACCCGCGAGCGCCGCGCGATAGAGAATGGCCGCGCCACCGATATGACTGAGCCGGAGACAACAGAGCCAGGTCGACTCAGCCGTGACACCAAGCCGCGCATTGACACGGCTGGCCGAGGCCCGCAGTCCGGCATAGTCGTGCATGACGATCTGGGGATGACCACTGCTGCCGCTGGTCTTGATCAGGAGTGCGGCGCTTGATTCGGGTGGGACGTCCGTTACCTGGGTCGTAGCCGAAGCCGGCATCAAGGAGGCTGAATCAGGATTCCACAGCCATTCGACCCCAGCCAGATCCGCCAGTGCCAGACGTTCAGCCGGGTCGAGGCCGGAACGATAGGGAAAGACTCCGGCACCGATCCGGCCAAGCGCCAGTATCGTCAGAGTCAGATCGAAAGCAGGCGAGTCAGGCACCATCACGACCTGTCCGGGTCTCAGGCCGCACGCCATGAACGCGGCCGCGCGCTCAGCGACCTGATGCGCGAACGCATCCGCCCCGAGCCGGTCCCCATCGGTGATGAGAACCGGCCCCGGATCGTTCAACCAGCGTGAATCGTGCAGAATCGAGCGACGCGCTATGACCAACGCGCCTCGAACAGGCAGTTCGGATCGCCCGTAGCCTGACAGGCAGTCTCGGTGACGACCGAGTCGGGATGCACCAGCACCCGGAACAGCCGTTCAAAAGTGCCGGCATAGAAGTCGCACAGCGGCTCATCGGCCATGGTACCGCGACAGAGCGGCGAATGCGTGATCTCGATCTGCGGCGGACTCTCTGACTTGACCGCAAACTGCCCGGTCCCGACGAAGGTCCAGGCATTGCCCGAGATCGCCTTGAGCAGAGTGCGGCTGGCCAACTTCGCCGGCAGGATTTTGAGCAGCGCCTGAGCCGGACGCGGGATCCGCCGTGCAAGCAGATAATCGCCAGTGCGCCGCCCGGCATCGCGCGCGATCTCACGCGCTTCCGCAATCCCGAGTTCATCGCGCAGCGCCTGTTGCAGCGCGATAACCTCTTCTTCGGGCACCATGGCCTCGGGGAGCGCGTCGAGATAGGCCCCCAGACCAGCCCGCTCGAACACGGCCTCGGCAACCGTGCGACCACGCTGTTCGTTCAGTGCCTCGAAGACGCGGATGATGGCATTGGGGCCGATACGGCCATGATTGTCTGTTTGACTCACGAGGACATCCTGAAACGCCACTGACTACTGTTGCAATCGATCAGATCGTCCTGATCGGAACAGAGACCATGCAGGATATAACGCCCCTGGGGCGTGACCCGAATGCCCTCCTCCGAGACCTCGACCAACCCCTGTTCGGCCTTGCGGCAGAGCTGTTCGTATTCGTGATCGAGATCGGCGGCCGAGCTGGCCGGAAGCTGAAGATTGCACATGAGATGAAGCAAAGCCTGACGCCGGCGCCGGTCGGTTTCATCCAGACGCCGGCCCCAAGCCACGGGGAACTGACCATTGTTCAACCGCATCTGCCAGACACGCAGATCGGTTTCGTTGCGGATCAGGGCATTGGCGATCTCACCGGTGCCGCTCGGCCCAAACGCCAGCACCTGCCGATCCGGACGCGTGGTATAGCCGAGCGCGTTGCGGTAGAGCCGCCCGGCGACCTGCGCATCATAGAGTTCATCATCCTCGAGCACGAACAGATCCAGCCCGACCCAGCGATAACCGGCCTCGGTGAAGGTACGCACCGCGCGATGGAAGAGCGCGAGTTTTTCGGCAGGGGTCGGCAGATGGGCCGTATTGATCGCGTGCTGGTGGGGACGTTTGGCGGGATCGTGAGCATAGCTGAAACAGGCCACGCGATCCGGGCCCAGATCCAGCACCTGATCCAGGGTCGCCTGAAAGCCGCGCGGGGTCTGGAACGGCAATCCATAGACCAGATCCAGATTGATGCTCTGAAATCCGGTCTGGCGCGCGGTCAGAAACACATCGCGCACCATGTTGAGCGACTGCACCCGCCCGATGGCGCGCTGCACATCGGTGTTGAGATCCTGGACACCAAAGCTGACGCGCTCGAAACCAAGACCATGGATGAGTTCGAGCTGACCGACTGAGGCCCGGCGCGGATTGCACTCAATGGAGGCGCAGGAGTCGGGAGTGAGTTCGAAATGGGTCTCGACGATCTCCATCAACCGCGCCAGTTGCGGCTCGTTGAGATGGTTCGGGGTGCCGCCGCCGATATGGAGCTGCTGGATCGGGCGGCGGCGCCCGATGTGCTCGGTGACCATGTCCATCTCGCGTTCGAGCGCATCGAGATACTGGTCGACCTTCTCCAGACTATGGGTCACCGTGGTGTCACAGGCGCAGTAGAGACAGCGCACATGACAGAAGGGAACGTGGATATAGACGGCTAGATGACCGTCAGGAGCGTGGCGAAGCGTGTCCAGGACTTCGCGATACTGTACCTGGGTGAAGGGCTTGTCTCCAGCCGATCCCAGAGAGGACATCGGACAACCCGGCGCCGCAAGGTCGTGCCGTTCGAGGAATTCCAGTGGAAGGCTCGTAGGGAGAGGAGGCGCCATGTCTGTCACCCACCTTAGTCGGTTTGAGTCGTTGTCATTGTAGTGCTCACAGCGGGAACCCGCACGATCGCCGAACCCGACACAAGACCCTGAATCGCGGCCACGCAGCGGCCAAAATTGCCACGCGACCCAATAGAAAATCGCCGGCGATCACTCGACCGGGCGGGTTCGTCCAGGGTGGATGAACTCGGGATGGTTCGCAAGCGCTGGGGTGCGACGGCTCCCAGATGTCGAGCGAGGAGTATATCGGGACTCGTCCTCAAGCTCCAGCGTATCAGCCAAAACGGAGAAAGTTCCCAGCCAACGAGGGCGGCCAGGTCGTCGCTCGCGAGCACTTCGTGGCGCAGCAGCTATCCGGATGAGGCAACGACGCGCTGATGCGTCACCGTATCGTCTTCGGACGCATTCCGGCCATCGGGCTCGCTTTGATGCGCCGGCAGTGCCCAGGCCCAGAGCGCCTCATCGGGCAGCGGCAGCACCAGGAACCAATGTTCCAGGATCGCCAGCCCCAGCAAGCTGGCCACCAGGATCAGTCCCACGGCCGAGGCGCCCATGACCTCGGGCGAGCGCGCCTCCAGCACGATCAGCACATCGACGATGGTGGCGAGGGTCACCGAGACCGGAAACAGCAGATTCATGCCGCGCTTGACCATGTAGGTCTTGAGATAGCGCAGCGGCTCGGGCAGCCAGTCTTCGTTGAGATTAGGCACGCCGAGGAAGAGATTGAGCTTAGCACTCCAGCGCATGACCCAGAGCACGACGAAGGTCCAGGTGCCGACTTTGTTCGGCTCGCCCCAGGTGGCCAGCACCATGAACAGCACGGTGCTGAGGATCAGGAGCTCGTGATAGAGACTGGTCAGAATCGCCAGTCCAAAGCGCTTCCACTCCGAACAGCCGGGCGGACAGGGCGTCTTGCGCGGTCCGGTGATGAAGCCGGTGAAATAGCTCATCTCGATCACGCCCCAGATCACCACGCCCGCCGTGAAGGCGACATAGGCACCGAACACGCTGGTCGAGGCGCTGCTCACGATCAGGGTGAAGATCGCGATGGCCAGGACGATCGAACCGCCCATGAGCGTCCAGCGGAAGGTGCGTCCAGGCAGGTTGTCGAGATAGAGCACGACACCTGTGCTGAACCACCAGAGTCCGAGCGCGAAGAGGAGTGGGAAACCGTAATCAGCCATGCGTTGAACCGCGTCTCGGAGGTAGTCGGCGTGGTGGCGTAGAGGATGCTGAGACGCCTCAGGCGTCCTCAGATAGCGAAGAACGGCCCGAGAACGGGCCGTTTGCGATCAGTGCCGATGCGCACTCGCCCAATCCGGGGCGTGCCCGCCTTCAGCGATCGGCCTCACCGCTGCACAGGTGCCGAAGGCATGAACACCGCGAAAGACGCTTCGTTGTCCACGCCATAAGCACGCAGGTCGAGCAGGATACCCGTGACCGGGTCTTCGAGTGTCAACATTCCATCCTCACGCCGAGCCAGATGGAACGGCTCGCTGATATCCGCCTTGTAGCCCTTGCGCTGACGCTCCAGGCTACGCAGCATGCCGCGCACGAAGCCTTCGCCGCCGGGCGGAAGCATCTGGATGATGTCGTCCGTGGCCGCATCACGCACGGCCATGGAGCCATCCGGCTGCTCGACGAAGCTGATATCACGCGACTCGATCTCGGCCATGATCGGCGCCTGGGGCATCATGAACCCGGTCAGACGCGCTACAGCAATCATGACGATGGTGAAGCCCAACAGGGCGGCAACGGCGATCAGGACGCCCTTTGGAAAGGTGCGCCCCTCGAATGCATCACTCACTCAGTGACCTCATCAGGATAGGGTTTAGGTCCCGGACGCCAGAGACGCTTCGTCCACTGCGGAGTTAGACGCCAGCGTACTTGCCTTCGATTCCTCGTCCGCTGACTCCAGATAGCCCTTGAGTGCCTCGGCCAGAATCCCGGCCACCTTGGCCGCGTCCGGAATGGCACGCAGCATCGGCTGGGGCGGCGAGAAATGCCAGGGCCGAACATGCGGCCAGAAGATCATATAGGACGGCTTGGCCGATTGATTCAGGAGCAGTGGAATGTCCCCGGTGCCGTCTTCATAGACGCGCAGATCCGCCGAGCGCACCTGCTTGAACGGCAGGTTCATCATCATTGGCAGGGCGGCGCCGATGCGCATGACCACACGCCTGTTGGTGATGGTGTAGAGGCTGGAACGCCCCATCGACCACCCCAACCAGGTCAGGGCGCCGATGGACACGGCCGCCAGCAGCAGGATCCAGGTCAAGCCCTGGATCAGACTGGCCAGGGTCAGACCATCCGAGGCGTCCACAGCGATCGCCAGAACGGCCAGCACACCGAAATAGATCGCCACTTTACGGACATGAAAGGCCCGCCGAGCCAGAGATTTCCAGCTCGGCGAACCCTGCCAGAGCACCTCCTCCCCCGGAGGCAGGCGCTCGGGCAAGCCCGGAATGGGCTCGAAGTCGTACTCCCTCACAGCAGAGGACCGGCACGCTCAGCTGTGGCGTAAAGCTTGCCGCCCGCGTAGTAAGCGCAGACCTTGTCTTCCTCGTAGAGGTTGATCTGGTCGGGCTTGGACAGCGTGGGGACGTTGGCAAAGTGCGCGGCCTTGATGGCGGCAACCTTGACGGTGCGCGCCTTCTTGTCGAAGCGGCTGAAGCCGATCGGCAGCAGAACCTGCTTGTTGTTGGCGGCAACCTTGACTTCCAGATAACGGATCTGCGGCTCGGAGCGGTCGACCCAGATGTCGGTGATGGTGCCGGCGACTTCGCCGTCGAGACCGACGACAGTCATGCCGCGCGGATCAGGATCCTTCTCGGCGACCGAGAAATCAGTAGCGACGCGCATCGGCACGATCTTCGGCAGACCCTCGAAGGTCAGGTCACAGTGCTTGGAACGATCGGGCGAAGCGGCCGGACCGAAGCCGGAGAGCATGGGGTCGCCGTTGGCCTCGAAGGGCGCGCCCGGGAAGGGAGCAACCGGCTTGGCATTGATCGGGGTCGGAGCCTCGACGCGCGGAGCCATGACGGTGCCCGCGCTGTGCGGCAGGACGAACGTCTTGGGATCGGCCAGATCGGGGAAGCCGACGACCTTGACACGACCACCGGAACGCTCGGTACGGTCGGAGTCGAGCGGATAGCCTTCGCGCTTGTCTTCACGACGCAGATAAATGATGAGACCGGCGAAGAAGAACCAGAAAGCCCAGATGGTGAGCTGGGCGACGTCCATATATTCAGTGATGGCAGCAGACATGAGTTAACCTCCGTAGGAGTAATGAGCTAACCGGTACGACCGGCTAGACCGATGCGCGGTGACCGCCGTGGACCAGAATCCATTCGCCAGGCGCACGGACGGATCCAGGACGACCAGCGTAGCGAAACACAGTTTTCGATTCCAACGCCTTGGGTCTGCCGAAACAGCACGCCAAGGCCCCCACACCCAACCGCCGCGATGGACAGCGACATCGCGACGTCGTACCGCAGTGCCTCAAGCCGGAATCAGTTCCAGCCCCTGAGACATATAGAACCCGACGGCGATGCGCCGTGTCCTCTCGGGCTGCCAACCGCTCAGCCCGGATTCAGCGCCGATCAATCGGCGCAACTTGTTCTCGCTCACTGGCTCGATGGCCGGCGAGCGGTCGCTGCGCGGGAAGAGCTGACCGACCGCGTGCATGATGGTCAGCGGAATCGTCCTCGGCGCGAAGGTAAAAACGATCGAACCACTGGTGCGCGCGGCCAGACCCGCCAGAACCTTCACCACGTCATCAGAACGATAGTGAATGAGCGAATCCATGGCGACTACATGATCAAACTGACCATGGGCCGGATCGAGCATGTCGCCGGCCTGAAAATCGACCGAGCCTGGACCCAGATCGGACGGCAGCCGCTCGCGGGCGATCTCGATCAGGGTCGGAGCGACATCGATGGCGACCACCTCGGCCCCGCGCCGCGCGGCCTCGACCGCCAGCATCCCGGTGCCGCAGCCGGCATCGAGCAGACGCTTGCCGGTCAGATCCTGCGGCAGCCAGCTCAACAGCGTCTGGCGCATGTCGTCGCGCCCGGCGCGCACCGTCTCGCGGATGCGGCTGACCTTGGCGTCCGAGGTCAGCTTGGACCAGGCGTCGGCAGCGGTGCGATCGAAATAGGTTTCGATCTTGCCGCGTCGTTCTTGATAGGAGGCGTCTGACATCAATTGAACCCCAGAAAATCGAAGATGTCGCGGTCGGCCATCGGACGCGCCTCCAGCGGCTCGACACCGTCTAGCAGTTGCCGCGCCAGTTGCAGATACTGCTGTTGCGCTTCTTCCAGACCCGAATCCGGCTCCGGCTCCATCTCGAACACGGTCGACTTCTTGAGACGACTGCGACGGATGATGTCGAGATCCGGCAGATGGGCCAGACGCTTGAGTCCGACCGCCTCAGCGAAGCGGTCGATCTCGTCGGTGTTGCGACTGCGGTTGGCGATCACGCCGCCGAGCCGGACTTTGTAGTGCTTGGACTTGGCCCGGATCGCCGTCGCGATGCGGTTCATGGCGAAGATCGAGTCAAAGTCGTTGGCGGTGACGATGAGCGCGCGCTCGGCATGTTGCAGGGGCGCGGCGAACCCGCCGCAGACCACGTCACCGAGCACGTCGAAGACCACGACATCCGTGTCTTCGAGCAGATGGTGCTGCTTGAGGAGCTTGACCGTCTGCCCGACCACATAGCCGCCGCAGCCGGTACCGGCGGGCGGACCGCCGGCCTCGACGCACATCACGCCGTTGTAGCCTTCGTAGACATAGTCGCTCGGACGCAACTCCTCGGCATGGAAGTTCACCGATTCGAGGATGTCGATGACCGTCGGCACCAGACACTTGGTCAGGGTGAAGGTCGAGTCGTGCTTGGGATCACAGCCGATCTGAAGCACGCGCTTGCCGAGCTTGGAGAAGGCGACCGACAGGTTCGAGGAGGTCGTGCTCTTGCCGATGCCACCCTTGCCGTAGATGGCAAAGACCTTCGCGCCCTCGATCTGCATATCCGGATCGAGCTGGACCTGCACGCTGCCCTCCCCGTCCGGATGGCTGGGCAGACGGATGTCGCTGGATGATGACTGCATCGTCACGCCGCCGCCTCCTGGAACACACCTTCGAGCCGATCTTCCAATTCTTCTCCCGCGCGTCGCAGCGCTTCGAGTGTTGCCTCGTCGGGCGACCAGTAGTTGCGTTCGTGGGCCTCGATCAGCCGGTTGGCAACCTTAGCCGAGGCGGTCGGGTTGAGCGCCGCGAGCCGGTTGCGCATCTCGTCGTCGAGGACGAAGGTCTCGGTCAACTGCTGATAGACCCAGGGCGCGACCTGGCCGGTGGTGGCCGACCAGCCCATGGTGTTGGTGACATGGACTTCGATCTGACGCACGCCCTCGTAGCCGTGCTTGAGCATGCCCTCGTACCACTTGGGATTGAGCATCCGGGTGCGGGTTTCGAGCGCCACCTGTTCAGCCAGGGTACGGACCACGCCATCGCCGCGCGTCTGGTCGCCGATATAGACCGGCACCTCATCGCCCTTGTACTGACCGACCGCCTTAGCGATGCCGCCGAGGGTGTCGAAATAGTGGTCGACCGTGGTCACGCCCAGCTCGACCGAGTCAAGGTTCTGGTAGGCCAGTTGCACATGACCGAGACAGCTCTTGAGCAGTTCGGCCTGCTGCACCGGCTTGCCCGTGCGGCCATAGGCGAAGCTCTTGCGGCGGGTGTAGGTCTCGGCCAGCTCGCCCTCGTCGTCCCAAGTGCTGCTGTCGATCAGGTGGTTGACGTTAGCACCATAGGCGCCGTCGGCATTACTGAAGACACGCAGGGCCGCCGTCTCCAGATCGCAATCGTGGGCGGCCTGATATTCCAGCGCGTGCTTGCGGATGAAGTTCTGCTCAACCGGCTCGTCGGCACTGGCGGCCTGATAGGCGGCATCGGCTAAGAGCTTGGTCTGAAGCGGCAGCAGATCGCGGAAGATGCCCGAGAGCGTCATGACCACGTCGACGCGCGGACGGCCCAGTTCCTCCAGCGGGATCAGGGTCGAGCCGGCCAGACGACCATAGTTGTCAAAGCGCGGACGTGCGCCGATCAGGGCCAGCGCCTGACCGATCGGACCGCCCTCGGTCTTGAGGTTGTCGGTGCCCCAGAGCACGAGGGCGATGGTCTCGGGGAAGCCGTTACCCTCGGCCAGATGGCGTTCGATCAGGAGCGCGGCGTGCTTGAAACCGTCCTTGACCGCGAACAGGCTCGGCAGGCGGAAGGGATCGAAGCCATGCAGGTTGCGTCCGGTCGGCAGGATCGCCGGGGTGCGCAGCAGGTCGCCGCCGGGCGCCGGCGGGATGAAATGCCCGTCGAGCGCGCGCAGGATGGCCGGGATCTCGGTGTCCTGCACCAGCAGGCGGTCGATCTCGGCCAGTTCGCGGAAGAGCGCGACATTGTCCTCGGAGGTCGCCATCTTGCCGGCTTTGAGTGCCTTCTCCGGCGACTTACCGGCGATCAGGGCTTCCAGCGCGGCGTGCTCAGGGCGCACGTCCTTGGTGGACTCCGCGATCGCCATCAGCAGATCAACCCGCTCCTCCTCAGTCGGCGCCTCACCGACGACATGCAGACCGTGCGGGATCAGGGTGTATTCCAGCTCCAGCACGTCTTCGTTGAGCTTAGTGATGCGTGCGGCGACCTCGGCCTCGGTCCAGGCCGGTTCCAGATCAGCCAGTTCCAGCTCGGCGGCCTGGGCCTGGATGATCTCAGCCAGGGATTTACGCTCATCAACCTCGGACGGCGGCAGCGAACGCCAGCGCTCCATCGAACCCTTGAGATCGATCAGCCCCTTGTAGAGTCCGGCATGGGCGATCGGCGGGGTGATGTAGCTGATCAGGGTCGCGGCCGAACGGCGTTTAGCGATGGTCCCTTCGGAGGGGTTGTTCGAGGCATAGAGATAGATGTTGGGCAGATCCGAGATCAGGCGATCCGGCCAGCACTCACCCGACATACCGGCCTGCTTGCCCGGCATGAATTCGAGCGCGCCGTGGGTGCCGAAATGCAGCACGGCATGGGCGCCGAAGTCGTCGCGGATGTAGCGATAGAAGGCGGTAAAGGCGTGCGTCGGCGCAAAGCCCTTCTCGAACAGCAAGCGCATCGGGTCGCCTTCGTAGCCGAACGAGGGCTGGATACCGACGAAGACGTTGCCGAACTGCGCACCGAGCACGAAGATCGAAGCGCCGTCGCTTTGCTGCTTGCCGGGCGCCGAACCCCACTGCGCCTCGATCTCGGCCAGATAGGGTTCGTTCTGGACGTGGTCGTCGACCGGAATGCGCGTATGCACATTGGCATGAGCACCGTAGCGCGCGGCATTGCCGTTGACGATACGTTCGCGCAGATCATCGACGCTTTCGGGCAGATCGACGCTGTAACCGGCGGCATCCAGGGCCACCAGGGTGTTGTAGAGCGAAGCGAAGACCGAGAGATAGGCCGCCGTGCCGGTATTGCCCGCGTTCGGCGGGAAGTTGAACAGCACCGTCGCCACCTTGCGCTGCGCGCGCTCGGCGCGACGCAGACGCACCAGCTTCTCGACACGCGCGGCCAGCATCTCGGTGCGTTCCTTGTGCGCCTGCATGTCGCGCGCGCCGTCCTCGGAGCCGCCACCGTTGCGGCCGCCATAGACCAGCGAGCCGGCGGCGCCATCGAGCTCGGGGATAGCCACCATCATGGTCGCCTCGACCGGCAGCAGACCCTGGGCCGACTCCTGCCACTGATCGAGCGTCTGGAACTCGACCGCGAGCGTGGCCAGATAGGGCACGTCGAGCCGCTTGAGGATCTCCTCGGCGGCGTGCGAGTCGTTGTAGGCCGGACCACCGACCAGCGAGAAGCCGGTCAGCGAGACCACGGCATCGACCGTAGCGATACCGTCCTGCATGAAAAACTTCTCGATCGCCGGACGCGCGTCCAGACCACTGGCAAAAGCCGGGACGACGTGCAGACCGCGTGCTTCGAGCGACTGGATGACACCGTCGTAATGGCCAGTGTTGCTGGCAAGCACATAGGAACGCATCAGCAGCAGACCGACCCGGCCCTTTTTCGCGTCCTGGATACCGGGCAACTGGGCGAGCTTATCGGAGATGCGGCCCTTCATGCGCGGATGATAGAGACCGACCTCGGGATACTCGACCGGCGAGGCGACCTTGAGTTTGCCGCGCAGATGGGCACGCTCGCCGTTGGCATAGCGGTCAACGAGGAAGCGGACCATGTTGCCCAGGTTCTCGTCGGAACCGGCCAACCAATACTGGAGGGTCAGGAAGTAGGCGCGCACGTCCTGCGCGGTGCCGGGGATGAAACGCAGCAGCTTGGGGATGCGGCGCAGCATCGACATCTGTTGCGCGCCGGCGCTCTGCTTGCGCTCCTTGTTGCCGCGCAGCTTCTTGAGCAGCGCCATGGGACCGCCGCTGGAGGAGCCGTCCATGCTGAAGCCACCCATGCGGGTCAGCTTCATCAGTTCCGAGGCCGACATGCAGACGACCATGGCATCGCACGCATCGCGCCGCGCGGCGAGCGCCGGCAGGATCGGCTTGAAGTGATCCTCCATGACCAGCATGGTGACCATGATGATGTCACCCTCAGCGATGTCCTGCTTGCAGCGTTCGAGCGAGGCCGGATCATCCGCCCACTCGGTCGCCGCGTGCAGTGTCAACTGCAAACCCGGCAGATCACGCTGAACCTGGGGTAGCGCGCGCTGCGTCGTTCCCGCCAAGTGGCCATCGAGATTGACGATGACGACGCGAACCGGTGTCGCGTCGGCGGTATTGGGGCGCGTCTGATCAGCGGCCGAAGTGCGCTTTGGCATCGTAGAGCGTCTCCACAGTGATGGTCTGGATCCCACGTTCTTCGGCGAAGCGCTCGGTATTGCGCTTGGCTTTGCCACGCACGAAGAACGGGATCTTTTTCAGTTCCTGCTCGGCGTCCGGTGCCCATACCAGAACTCCATCGGCAACGACGGCAGTCTCCGTCGGCTCCGACTGAGCCTCTGGCGCTGGCTGGCCCATGCGCGCGGTCGTCGGCCCCAAGTGTGAGGGCGTCGCGCCATCGTGAAACTCGAAATCCTCCCGGAACATGGTCACGAGGTGTTCCTCAAGACCCATCATCAGCGGGTGGACCCAGGTATCGAAGATGACGTTGGCGCCCTCGAAGCCCATCTGCGGCGCATAGCGGGACGGAAAGTCCTGGATATGCACCGGCGCCGAGATCACCGCGCAGGGAACGCCCAGACGCTTGGCGATGTGGCGCTCCATCTGCGTGCCGAGCACCAGTTCCGGGTGCAACTCGGCCGCCTTGGCTTCTACCTCAAGGTAGTCGTCCGTGATCAGCGGCTCGACGCCGTAGCGCTTGGCTGCTTCGCGGATCTCGCGGGCGAACTCGCGGGCATAGGTGCCCAAGCCCACGACCGTGAAACCGAGCTCTTCGGTCGCAATTCGCGCCGCCGCAACCGCGTGCGTCGCATCGCCGAAGATGAAGACCCGCTTGCCCGTCAGATAGGTCGAGTCGACGGACCGCGAGTACCAGGGCATTCTAGACGAGATTGGCTCGCGCGTCGTGTCGACTTCGAGTCCGGCGGCGCGGGCCGCCTCCTGGAGGAACTCGTGAGTGGCGCCGATGCCGATCGGAACGGTCTTGACCACCGGCTGACCGAAGCTGCGGCGCAGCCAGTCGCAGGCCTGATCGGCGACCTCGGGATAGAGACAGACGTTGAAGTCGGCTTCAGGGATGCGCAGCAGATCGGCCGGCGAGGCGCCGAGCGGGGCGACCAGGTTGACATCGATACCGATCGAGTCGAGCAGGCGCGTCACTTCGAGGATGTCGTCGCGGCAGCGGTAGCCGAGCGAGGTGGGGCCGAGCAGATTGGCCTTGGGCCGCGCACCCTGGGCGCGCAGTGCGCGCTCGGTGCCGGGTGCTGGCACGCGGCTTTTGAGCAAGCCTCGAACCATCTGGTAGAAAGTCTCGTTCGCGCCCCAGTTCTCCTTGCGCGTATAGGCGGGCAGCTCCAGCGGCAGCACGGGCACCGGCAGCCCCATGCCCTGAGCCAGCGCGCCCGGCTGATCCTGGATCAGCTCGGCGGTACAGGACTCGCCGATCAGGATCAGCTCCGGTTTGAAACGCTCATAGGTCGCCTCGACCGTGGTCTTGAACAGCTCGGCGGTGTCGCGCCCCAGATCACGCGCCTGAAAGCTGGTATAGCTCACGGGCGGACGCGAGGCGCGGCGCTCGATCATGGTAAACAGCAGATCGGCATAGGTGTCGCCCTGCGGGGCATGGAGGATCAGGTGCACACCCTTCATCGAGGCGGCGATGCGCATGGCGCCCACATGGGGTGGTCCCTCATAGGACCAGAGTGTCAACTGCATGTCATCAAACCTTCAGCAAGGCGCCGCGCACCAGCGGGCGCGCGAACAGCTCGGCCAGATCGGCCGCTTGATCGAATCCATGGACCGGCGTGAACACCAGCTCGATCGACCACTTGGTGCGCAGGCCCTCGGCCTCCAGCGGATTGGCCAGACCCAGACCGCAGACGGTGAGATCAGGCCGTGCCACGCGCAGGCGATCGAGTTGAAGGTCCAGATCCTGCCCCTCGGTCAGACGCAGGTCCGACGGCAGCAGGGGCAGCTCGGCCTCCATGAGCTGACGATCCAGGAAGGGCGTGGCTACCTCGACCAGCTCCATGCCGCATTCGCGCTGAAGGAAACGCGCCATCGGGATCTCGAGCTGTGAGTCGGGCAGGAAGCTGATGCGCTTGCCGGCCAGGAGTTCGCGCTGACGGGCCAGCCCCTTTTCGGCGCGGGCGATGGCCGGCGCCGTGACCGCCTCCAGTCGCTCGGCCGGAATGCCCCAGGCGTCGGTTGCGGCCCGCAGCCAGGCGAGCGTGCCCTCGATGCCGAACGGATAGGGTGCTGTGAGCAGGGTCGCGCCGCGTTTCTGGAGCACGCGCGCCGTCTCGCCCACGAAGGGCTGGGCCAGCAGCATCAGAGTGCCGTTGCCGACTGATGGATACTCGGTCGCGTGACGCGGCGGCAGGAACTCGACCGGACCGATGCCCAGCTCGTCGAACAGCCGCTTGAACTGATCCTCGACCACATCGGGCAGGGTGCCGACGATCAAGAGCGACCGCTCGCCTGCCGGACGGGTCGGAAGTTCAGGCAGTAGCGCCTGGAGACAGGCATCCTCGCCCTGAGTGAAGGCGGTCTCCAGCCCGCTGGCCGAATAGTCGAGCACCCGCACCCGGCCGCGATAGACTTCGGACAGGCGCTCGGCGGCCTTGCCCAGATCGAGCTTGATGACCTCGGACGGACAGGAGCCGACCAGGAACAGAGTCTTGATGTCGGGACGGCGCTCCAGCACCTCGGCGGCCACGCGGTCGAGTTCCTGGTTGCAGTCGGCCAGCCCCGCCAGATCGCGCTCTTGCAAAATCGCCGTCGCAAAACGCGGCTCAGCGAAGATCATCACGCCGGCGGCCGATTGCAGCAGATGGGCGCAGGTGCGCGAACCGACGACCAGAAAAAAGGCATCCTGGATCTTACGATGCAGCCAGACGATGCCGGATAGACCGCAGAAGACTTGACGCTGCCCCTGTTCGCAGTGAATCTCAGGGGCGCTCATTCGGCCGCTCCAGCGAGCACGCTGTCCTGGGCGCTGTCCTTACGCTGCCCTTCGAGCCGGGCGGCGCGCAGTTTGATCAGGAACTGGCCGGCATTGATGATGTAGGTCGAATAGGCGGCCAGGGCAATGAACATCTGAGTCTGGCTGTCGAGCGTGAAGATCGCGATCAGATAGGCGGTATGCAGCGCCAGCACCAGCATACTGAAGACGTCTTCCCAGAAAAAAGATTCGGCAAACAGATACTTGCCGAAGACCACCTTCTCCCAGATGGACCCCGTGATCATGATGGTATAGAGCACCAGGGTCTTGACGATGACCGAGATGGTCGCGGCAAGATAGCCCTCGCCGGTCGCCAGATAGCGCAACACGAGATAGAGACTGATCAGGAACACTACGAACTGCACGGGCGCAAGGATCCCCTGAACCAGGGTCCATGACGATTCGTCCCGCCGCCGGCGCTCTTCCGGGGTATAGAGTGGCCGACGCGGGGGCTGTGAGGCTGAATGCTGGGTCATCTGCTGTGCTTGAGCCGAAATGCGGTTGAAAGATCCCCTAGATCTTCACTGAATCGTCAGTGGAAATCTAGTCCGCTTTCCTTGATGCGTCAACCAAACTTTACGTAAACCTGACTTGACAACCCGAAACAAGCCACCACAATAGGGGGCAAGCCCCGGATTGGGAGCCGCTCCACTTCTGGCGTTTGCCCGATCCCCTGCTCCTTATAGGGAATAAGGATCCGCTCCAGTGAGCCGGCCTGAACCGCGGATGAACGCTTTGACGCGCCTAGGTATCGAGCCAAGCTGAATGACGACGAAAACTGGAGGTGAATGTCCATCGCGGCCGGTGATGCCTCTGATCGCCGCTATGGAATCCATCGCGCCCCTGGCTGTGGAGACTCGGCGCGCCTGGAGAGTCGTGGGTGTGCCCATGTGGCCGTGGAGGGTCCGGTGGCCGTGAGTCCGTTCAGAGCCCCGAATGAGAGTCTCGGCTCCCTCGATGCCGCTACGGTGGCCGCTTTGATCGAGGGGATGGCCGACGTCGCCGTCGTCCTCGACACGGCCGGGACGGTCCAGGATGTCTACTTCGGCAGCGACGATCTGCGCACCGACCTCGGCGCCGACTGGATCGGCCAGACGTGGCTGACGACCGTCTCGCTCGACACGCGCCCCAATATCGAAGCCCTGCTCGACGATGTCCAGCACCAGCCGATCACGCGCTGGCGTCAGGTCACGCATCGCAGCGCGCGCGGCACCGAGATCCCGATCCAGTATCGCGCCCTGCGACTCAAGGGCCACGATGGTCCCATCGTCGCGGTCGGTCGCAACCTCCAGGGAATGGCCGCGCTCCAGCAGCAGCTCATCGACGCCCAGCAGGCCCTGGAGCGCGACTACTGGCGTTTCCGTCAGGTCGAGACGCGCTACCGGCTGCTGTTCCGCATGGTCTCGGAGGCCATTCTCATCATCGACGCGCCGACCCAGCGCGTGGTCGAGGCCAACCCGGCCGCCGGCCAGCTCCTGGGCGAGGCACCCACGCGCATCATCGGTCGCCCCTTCCCCGAAGGCTTCGACACCGAGAGCACCCAGGCCATCAATGGTCTGCTGGCGGGCGTGCGCGCGGCTGGACGGGCTGACGACGTGCGCGCACGTCTGGCCGATGAGCTGGAAGAGTTCCTGGTCTCGGCCTCGCTGCTGCGTCAGGAAAACGCCTCCTTCCTGCTGGTGCGTCTGTCGCCGATCCTGGCCGAATCGGCGTCCAATGCCCCGCCGGACGCCAAGGCGCGTTATCTGCGCGTACTCGAAGACGCCCCGGACGGCGTGGTCATCACCGATGCCGACGGCCGCATCCTGAGCGCCAATGCCACCTTCCTGAGTCTGGCCGAGATCGCCACCGAGCAGCAGGCGCGCGGCGAATCGCTCGACCGCTGGCTCGGGCGTCCCGGAGTCGATCTCAGCGTGCTCATGGCCAATCTGCGCCAGTACACCACGGTGCGGCTGTTTGCGACCCTGCTGCGCGGCGAGTACGGCACCACCACGGATGTCGAGATCTCGGCCGCCGCCGTGCGCAATGGCGAGCGACCCTATTTTGGCTTCTTCATCCGCGACGTCGGACGCCGACTGCACAGCGAGCCGCCGACCAGTCCTGAACAAACGCGCTGGCTCGATCAACTCACCGAGCGCGTCGGGCGCGTGCCGCTCAAGGAACTGGTCCGCGAGTCGACCGATACCATCGAGCGACTGTGCATTGAGGCCGCGCTCACGCTCACGGGCGACAACCGCGCCTCAGCCGCCGAACTTCTGGGCTTGAGTCGGCAAAGTCTGTACGTCAAAATCGACCGCTATGGCATCGTCGCGGATCACGCCCATGCCGCCGAGACGCCGACTGAAGAACCATAAAAAGCGTTTTGCCACGCTCGATACGCCCGCCAGTGCTCGCGCCCCATCACCGAACGCTCGGGACCGTCAGGCGCGCCTGCAAGCGGGCGCGGATCGTTCAGCGTCGAGCGCTGCATGGACTACACCGTACCTAGACAGGTTTTCCGCATGAATCAGACCACGGTCATCGCGACCCGGACCTATCCCGAGCCAAAGGCCATCTTCGAAGTCCTGCACCCCATCACCTGGTTCCCACCGATGTGGGCCTTCACCTGTGGCGTGGTCTCCTCCGGTGCGCCGATCCTGCAACAATGGTGGTTGCTGATCGCCGGTATCGTCCTTGCCGGTCCGCTCATGTGCGCCACCAGTCAGGTCGTCAACGATTGGTATGACCGTGATGTCGACGCCATCAACGAGCCAGATCGCCCCATTCCCTCCGGGCGCATTCCTGGGCGCTGGGGGTTGTATCTGTCGCTGATCTGGACCCTGGTCTCGCTGGCACTGGCCTATGTACTCGGTCCCTGGGTGTTCGGCATGGCGCTGATCGGCATGGCCATCGCCTGGGGCTACAGCGCCCCGCCCTTCCGCTTCAAGGGCAACGGCTGGTGGGGCAATCTGGCCGCCGGCATCTCCTACGAGGGGCTGGCCTGGATCACGGGTGCGGCGGTCATGATCGGCGGCGCCCTACCCGGCTGGGAAATCCTGGTGCTGGCGCTGCTCTACAGTCTCGGTGCTCATGGCATCATGACGCTCAACGACTTCAAGGCCATCGAGGGCGACATCCAGATGGGCGTGCGCTCGCTGCCGGTCCAGCTCGGTGTCGACAAAGCGGCCTGGTGGGCCTGTAGCGTCATGGGTCTGCCGCAGGCGGTCGTGATCGCGCTGCTTTTTGCCTGGGACAAGCCGACCCACGCCATCGCCGTCGGCGTGGTGCTGCTGATCCAGGTCGCCCTGATGGTCCGTTTCCTCGCCAAGCCGGTCGAACGCGCCGTCTGGTTCAGCGGACTGGGCGTGACCGTCTATGTCACCGGCATGATGATCAGTGCCTTCGCCGTGCGCGGGCTGATGACGGCGGGCTGAACCTCGGGTGGAAACAGGCGCGCACCGCTCAGCGGATCGCGCGCTCTCCATCTTTCCTGTCAATCCTGAACGAACGCTCCAGCAACGAGATTCTCCATGTCCAACCTCGAAACCTTCGACGTCGTCGTCATCGGCGGCGGTCCGGCTGGCGCGACCGCCGCCAACGATCTGGCTAAGGCTGGCCGCTCCGTGTGCCTGCTCGACCGCGCCGGGCGCATCAAGCCCTGTGGCGGCGCCATCCCGCCTGAAGCGATGCGTGAGTTCGAGCTGCCCGAGTCGGTGCTGGCCAACCGCGTCACCTCAGCGCGCATGATCTCGCCCGCCGACCGCAAGGTGGACATGCCGATCGAGGGTGGCTATGTGGGTCTGGTCGACCGCGAACACTTCGACGAATGGCTGCGCACGCGCGCCGCCGAGTCCGGTGCGACCCGCCGCACAGGGACTTTCGAGAAGATCGAGCGCGACACGGATGGCACAGCGATCGTCGTCTATCGTCCGGGTCAGGGCCGCAACGATTCGCCGAGCGAGCAGATCCGCGCGCGAGCCATCATCGGTGCGGACGGTGCCAACTCCTTCGTCGGCAAGCACTATGTTCCAGGCTATGAGACGGTCAAATACGTCTCGGCCTATCACGAGATTCTGCGCACCCCGGAAGGCTTCGACGGTAGTCGCTGCGATGTCTACTACCAGGGCGACATCTCGCCGGATTTCTATGGCTGGGTCTTCCCGCACGGCGATACCATCAGCGTCGGCGTCGGCACCGCCGTGCCCGGCTTCTCGCTGCGCTCGGCCTGCACCGAGCTGAGCCGCCGCGCTGGTCTGGCCGACGCCGAGATCCTGCGGCGCGAGGGCGCGCCGATTCCGCTCGAACCGCTCAAGTGCTGGGACAACGGGCGTGACATCCTGCTCGCGGGCGATGCGGCGGGTGTGGTCGCTCCGGCCTCGGGCGAAGGCATCTATTACGCCATGATGGGTGGACGGCTCGCCGCGCAGGCGGTCGACGAGCTTTGTCGCACCGGCAATCCCAAGGCGCTCAAGCAGGCGCGCAAGCGCTTCATGAAGGACCACGGCAAGGTGTTCTGGGTGCTGGGCATCATGCAGCGCTTCTGGTATTCCAGCGACAAGCGCCGCGAGCGGTTTGTCAGTCTCTGCGCCGACCCGGACATCCAGTATCTGACCTGGGAGGCTTACATGAACAAGCGTCTGGTCAAGGCGCGTCCCGGCGCCCATCTGCGCATCTTCTTCAAGGACATGGCCCATCTGCTGGGTCTGGTGTCGCCGCGTTGAGCGAGCTGTTTGCCAGCGGTCGGATCATCGACCTGATCCTGGTGCTGATCGTGGTCGAGGGCCTGGTGCTGGCCCTCGTGCACCGGCGCACCGGGCGCGGGCTTCCGCCCTCGGATCTGATCGGCTTTCTGCTGTCGGGTTTTCTGCTGATGCTGGCGTTGCGGGCAGCGTTGGTGGGGGCTTGGTGGGGCTGGGTGAGTCTGGCCCTGACCGGGGCGCTGGTTACCCATCTGGCTGATCTGGCCTATCGTTGGCGGCGCGCAGAGCGGCGACCACCTGATTGATGCCTGCTCGACTGGCGCGTGCTGCGTCCCAAAGACCACCATGGCCTGAGCGCCCGCCCTGCGCTAGAATGTCCCCATCCTCAAGCCCTCGTAGCTCAGCTGGATAGAGCAATCGCCTCCTAAGCGATAGGTCGCAGGTTCAAATCCTGCCGTGGGCACCAAATAGCCGTTTAAAGTTGTTGGCACGTCCATCCCGTTCCGCTCCGAAAAGTCTCAGATAATCTCAACTCTCTGTTATTTTCTTCCTGCTTCATCGCCGATGACATCGAACGGCGTGGTCAGATGGTGACTGAGCTTGTGCAAGGCGTCTTCGCGGATGTCAGCCAGGCGCTTGTGCAGTCTGGAGAGCTTGGTTTTCGCTTTCTTCCAGTTCGCGCTGCCTTTGCGCTTGCGGGCCAGGGAACGATTGAGCCGGCGCAGACGCCCGTCCAGTCTGCGGTGCGGTTTTGGTCCTGGGATGGATTCGCCCGTGGAGAGCGTCGCCAGCGCCTTGAGGCCGAAATCCACGCCGACCACTCCGGTGGATTTCTGGTGTAGCCGCTCATCGGTCTCGACCAAGATGGAGATGTACCAGCCATCGGCTAGGCGACTGACTGTGGCGGATTGGATGCAGCCGCAGAAGCGCTGTTCCTCGCGCATCTTGACCCAGCCGATGATGGGCAGCTTCACGCGCTTGCCATCGACCTGCACAGCCGACACGCCTTTCTTGGGCGAGCCGTTGTCGGCGCGAAAGGAGTCACGAAGGCCTTTTTTCTTGAATTGTGGATAGCCGCACTCCCGGCCCTTCTTCCCCTCCTTCACTTTACGGAAGACGTTGTTGAAGGCGGTGCCGGCGTTCTTGATCGCCTGTTGCGGGGCGTTCTTGGTGACTTCCAGCGCCCACGGAAACTCGACCGGCTTGATGGCGTTGTACTGCTTGCGCAGTGCAGCCTCGTTGGGCTGGAGGCCCGCCTCGTACTGCTCCTTCCACTTGGCCAGCGCCCAGTTGTAAGCATGGCGTGCAACGCCGCACGCCTTAGCCAAGTAGGTCGCCTGTTCCTGGGTTGGATCAAGTTTGATCTTGTGAGCGCGCAGCATTGTAGACTCCGAACTCTTCGCCGATACGATCCGCTTCGGCCTGTAGCGCTTCCATCAGCTTGCGATTCTTTTTTGAGCGAGCCCCATCGTCTTTAGTCGATGGTCCATTCATTAGCGGATTTCTGGTCGGACGTGACCGCACGGCTTGAATGAGGAATTAATCATGCGAACCTTGACGATTGATGTCTGCGACCTGGAGACCGCCAAGGCGCAGATATTCGAGGCGGTCAGGCATCCCCGCGAAGTAACGGACGGACTCATCGGGTCGCCGTCTCGAACTCTTGCACAGCGACTTGTACGAACCTCCTCGGTGACTTGCGGTGCTCGACGATGGCGCGATGATCGGCTTCGATCTGCTTCAAGACGTCGATTTCGAAATACTGCTCGCCGCAATAGTCGCATTCGAGACAGGGAACCTGCTCGACGAACAGTAGCTCTCCATTCTGCTGATGGATGTAACGGGTCGTCTTGGGCGTCAGGTGTGTATTGCCGCAGAAGCTGCATTGCTCGGCCATGGTCAGGCGCCTCGCTCATAGGGATTCTTGAACTTGGGTGGCGTGGGGATGTAAACGGTTACGATCACCAGCGCTATCCCCAGTCTGCCGCAGACTACATGCACTGGTTTTCCGGCGTCAGTGAAACCGACGAGCAGACAGCTTTCACCGCGTCCGGTATCGGCATATTGTTCGATGATGCGGCCGTTCAAAAGCGCCTGTTCGACGTCATCCAAGGAGAGCGCGTCGTTCTGGCGCTCGCGGTCGCCGTGACGCGAGTAGCGGTAGTTTTGCGCGATCACGCAGGATTGGATCCAGGCTAGATCGATCATGAAAGCGATGCCTACGCCGCCGAGTCAGTCGGAGTTGGTGTGTCTGCGACCCGAACCCCGACCTCGCTGGTCAGCCGTTGTTGCTCAGACCGCTGCGACCTGAACACTGGGATGCCCCCTAACAGGCAATCCACGATACGGAATCGACACACCTGCTCACCCTCTGCGCAAATAGCCGTTCTGGCCAAACAGCGTCGATCGACTCAGGTACCGATTGAAGTATCGGCAAGAAGGCTCACCTACATGCAGGCACGCCATGCAGGCCCCTCCTGCATCGGTGCATCCTGGATCCAATGCGCAACGATGTTCTTCGTAGATCACGGCGTCGAGCAAGCGATGCAGTTCCGTCTCGAACACGGCTTGGAGTCCACCCAACACGAAATCCCCTCGCGCAGCCGCGTAGATGAAGAATCCCAGGTGTAGCGGCACCAAGAGAGAAATAGGGGTCAGACCCCTATTTTCTACTGCCGCCCGGCGATGCCGACCTTCGCCGACTTTGCGCTCCAAAGAGTACCTGCCCTATGCCCAGCAGCACAAGCGGACGGCGGGAGCCGATAAAAGCAAGCTGCGGGTCCATCTGTTGCCCCGGTTCGGTCCGCGCAAGCTCGACAGTCTGACCCGACGCGAGATGGAACTCTATCACGGTGAGATCAAGGAGGCGCTAACGCCCGCAACCGCGAACCGTCATCTGTCGCTGCTCTCGAAGCTGTTCAAGCTGGCGGTGCAGTGGGGCTATCTGGAGAAGAATCCGTGTCAAGGCATCGCCAAGTTCAAGGAGAACAATCAGCGTCACCGCTATCTATCGGAGGATGAGCTACGGCGGATGTTCGCGGCGATGGAGTCCGAGCCGAATCAGGTCATCGTCGCGGCGCTGAAGTTTTTGCTGTTGACGGGGATTCGTAAGGAGGAAGGACTTCAGGCCAAATGGGAGCATGTCGACCTGGAGCGGGGATCGCTGTTTTTGCCGGAGACCAAGAGCGGTCGGTCGCGGTATGTCGTCCTCAATCCTGAAGCCTTGGCCATTCTGCGCGCTCAGACACCGATCCCCGGCAATCCTTATGTGTTTCCAGGACGGGTCCAGGGTCAGCCGCTGAATAATCCGATCAAGGGTTTCAAGCGCATTCTGGCCGCTGCCGGTATCGAGAATCTGCGTATCCATGATTTGCGTCATTCGTTCGCGTCGCTGGCCGTGAATGCGGGAGCGACCCTGTACGATGTTCAGCATCTACTCGGACACGCCAGCCCACAGACCACGCAGCGGTATACGCATTTGACCGATGAGCGATTACGGCAGGTGTCGGGTGCCGTGGGGCAGGTGGTCGGACAGGCTAAAACCGTGCCCAACAGCGAGCGTCATCCCTAAACGTAGACCAGAACACCATCATCCATAACGTGCCTGTTGTGGATGATAGCTTGTCAGCGATTCCCGGCGAACGCTAACCTATTGAAAAGATAGGTTGCTATTTTGCAAATTTTGTTGATGTCAAGAGCGTGTTTCTTTCTAAATCAACGGTTTGTGCTCAGTTCGCCGGGAATCGCTGATAGCGTGTTCTCCCTCACAGATGCCTATTTTTTTTAAAAGTCAATCAAATACTGCTAAAATTCCAAAAAGTGCTATTAAACCAAAAATAAGAAATAAAACAGCTGCTCCTCCTCCTTGAAGCCCGCCTTTAGCTGCACCGGCCAAAAAAACTACTCCCACTAAGACCCCGAAACCAATCAGCCAAGCCATTTTATTTCCTCGCAATTTATTGATTCACTGATTATGCATTTTGCTTTAGCCAAATTTCACGATGCATTTTTTTTCTTTTTTGCTTGTTTTCTTCAAAATCGAAACTTTTTATATATTGTATCTTTTCTTTTTTTATTTCATTTATGTTTTCTTCTAGTTTAGAAAAATCACATTTTATTTTTTCTTGATAAATATAATCTTCCTTATTTTTTAAAATTTCGCGCACTTGCGAGCTTAATTCATCAATTGAAAACTGCAAATTATCAAGCTGATCTTTCAGATCTTTTTTGTTATACTGTTTTTTTAAATTATACATATTGGATCGATCGGATTTTACTTGATCAATTTGATTTTTAATTTCTTCTATTTCGCGGAAAAGATCGTGCTGCTCCTGCTTTAAATTAGCAATTCGATTTTTTACATCCTGAATATCATTATAAGCATCATCACGATCAGATTTATATGATTCGAGATCCCCAAAGCTTTGCCCGAATAAAGAATGCTTTGGCAACTCTTTTCCTGCATTACCAAAAAGCCAAGGTGTTCTGTCCGATTTCTCGTACCATGAATCAATCGCTTCTTTACAGTGATTGAGTTCATCATATGCTTCTTTTTTATCTTCAAAAGCTTTTGACAAAGCTTCTTTTAAGTACATCTATTAAATAATTTTAACAAAATACCTGTTTGAGTATATAATAAATATCTCTGCCATAAGCAAGAAGC
>NZ_WNKT01000050.1 GCF_009720725.1 Allochromatium palmeri | reverse complement strand
GTGAAATTATTGATGGTTATGGATCTGAATATAAAATTGCGTTTTCATCTGTTTAATTTTTTTAATGAAAGTACTTATAGACGGTTGTCTGAGGCCGGCCACGCGGAAATGAGTCGGGCACTTGGGTTCCAGGCGGGGCGTAGTAGGTCCGGCGCTTGCGTCGTCCATCCGCGCCGATGAGCCAGCGTTCGGCCCGCTCCCAACCCGCAAGGGCGGCGACCGCGGGAAGATCTCGCACCGGGATGCTGGCGGCGTCAGCGAGTAATCGAGGCCGGTACAGCGCGCGGCGCTGATCTGGAGGCGTGCTGGGCAGGTTGGTGATACTTGTGAGTGCGCGCTGCACCAGCTCCTTCTGGATCGCGGTCGGCGTGGCGATGAGGGTCAGCTCGCCTTGGGCGTTTTGCGCCGCCGCCCATCCGGGGTCTTGGAGTTTGGCGCTGTCCGGTGGGTCTTCGGTCTCTTCCGCCTGAGTGGCCCAATGCTGGAGCGCACGCAGTAGCGCGGCCCCGACGAGATGGCCCTCCAGGTAATCACTGGCATCGTCGCGCTGCTTGCGTTCGATCTGACCGAAGAACTTGCCGGGTGCCAGCCCCAGTTCGCGGATGATCGCTTCTCCGGCCACAGCCCAGTCGACCATGCGGTGCGGGATCTTCTCCGAGGCCAAGATTGCAGCACGATAGCGCAGGTAGGTACTCACGAAGAACAGCACGGCACCCCGGATCTGCCCGATCGCTTGGTCGATCTCGTCCGTGGCATCGGTACGTCGCTTGAACCCGCCCCGCAGTACTTCGATCTCGATGGCAATGGTCCGGTTGCGCGTATCACGTTGCCTGAATGGATGGGAAATCGCCGTGACGATCAAGGGGGCATGGAGGTTTGTTGCGGACAGCGGTGTCGGAGAGCGGCTTGGTGGGCATGGGGGCAACTCCATGTAGTCGCGGGTCGCTTGCCCCCGATGTTGCCCCCAGCTATGGTGGATGTCAATGGATGGACATGCCCCCATGTGGACATAATATAGGCATGAAAAACCCGCACTTAAGCGGGTTCGTGGACGTCCGTGGACGATTTGTTGGTGGAGGCGGCGGGAATCGAACCCGCGTCCGCAAGCCCTCTGCCATTGGTCCTACATGCTTAGCCCGCTTTATTGTTTTTAGCCTTCCGCCGCCCAAGGGGCAGGGCGATCAGTCAGCGATTCCGTTAGGTTTTAGTGGTTCAGGTCCGGACGCCCGTCACCACGATCCTATGTGTTTTTACCCCAGGAATCCGCCGTCCATAGGCAGGCAGCGGTCTGAGGCCCGCTGGGATTAAGCAGCGAGAGCGTAGTTGTCGTCGTTGGCAACTATTGGTTTGCGGATAGTTTTACGAGGTATCCCGCACCTCGGCATGCACCTCAGGTTTTGCGACCCACGTCGAAGCCATGTCGCCCCCAGGTGAGAAGTTGGTCAATATAGAGAAGCTTTGGTTCCGCCGCAAGCCCGTTCAGCCGGTCTTGAAGATGCGCTCCTTCTCGCGCTGCCAGTCGCGGTCGCGCTCGGTGGCGCGCTTGTCGTGCTGCTTCTTGCCCTTGGCTAGACCGACCTCGAGCTTGGCGCGTCCGCGCTTCCAGTACAGGGCGGTCGGAATCAGGGTGTAGCCCGAGCGCTCGGTCAGTCCGATCAGCCGGTTGAGTTCCGAGCGCTTGAGCAGCAGCTTGCGGCTGCGGGTCGGGTCCGGATTGATGTGAGTCGAGGCGGTCGCCAGCGCCGAGATGTGCGCGCCGATGAGGAACGCCTCGGCGTGGAGGATTTTGACATAGCTCTCCTTGAGCTGCACGCGCCCGGCGCGCAGGCTTTTGACCTCCCAGCCTTCGAGTACGAGTCCGCACTCAAGACGCTGCTCGATGAAATAGTCGTGCCCGGCCTTCTTGTTGAGGGCGATGGTCGAGCTGCCGTCGGATGTTTTCTTGTTACCTTTTGCCATGCGCGCGAGTGTAGCCGAAAGCACGCCCCGGATTAAGCCTCGCGATTTCGTGCTCACAGGGGGCTTGCGGAACGCGCAAAAGTGTCTATAATCGCCGGCTCGCTTCAAGTGGCCAGTTTGAGCAAAGCATGGAGCCGTACCGTTATGCGCCAGCCTCTGATCGCCGGTAACTGGAAGATGAATGGCACCCGAGCCAGCGCCGAATCGCTGATCCAGGGTGTCCTCAAAGGTTCAAGTGGGATTGCAAAGACCGATATCGCGGTTTGTGTCCCCTTCGTCTTTCTGGAGCTTGGGCAGCGCATGCTGTCTGGCAGCCCGGTCAGGCTCGGAGCGCAGAACGTCTGCACCGAGGCGAGTGGCGCCTATACAGGCGAGACCTCGGCTGGGATGCTGAACGAATTCGGGTGCCGCTATGTCATCTGTGGGCATTCCGAGCGTCGCGAATACTATGGCGAGACCGACGCCATCGTCGCCAAGAAGCTGACGATGGTCGCATCCGCCGGCATGACGCCCATTCTCTGCGTTGGCGAAACACTCGAACAGCGCGAGCAGGGCTTCATGGAAACCGTGATCGCTTCGCAGATCGATGCGATCATTGGCGCGAACGGCATCGAGTCGTTCGGCCAGATCGAAATCGCTTACGAGCCGGTCTGGGCGATCGGAACCGGCAAGACGGCCACGCCCGAGCAGGCGCAAGACGTTCACGCTTTCATTCGCGCTCGTATCGCTGAGCATGATGCCGCGATCGCCGAAAAGGTGCGGGTTCTTTACGGCGGCAGCATGAAGCCGTCGAACGCGGCCGAGCTGCTGGCGATGGCCGATATCGATGGCGGCCTGATCGGCGGTGCCTCGCTGGTAGCTGAAGATTTTCTGGCGATCTGCCAGGCTGGAGACGCGGCGGCTTAATACGCCCTTTATTGAGTAGCGCATGCAAACGATTCTGACAGTCCTCCAAGTCTTTTTGTCGCTGGGTCTAATCGGCTTGGTGCTGATCCAGCATGGCAAAGGCGCGGATGCTGGCGCAGCCTTCGGCAGCGGTGCCTCGGCGACGGTTTTCGGCGCCCAGGGGTCGGGTTCATTTTTGACGCGATTCACGGCAATCATCGCGACGCTGTTCTTCCTGACGAGCATGGCCTTGGCCTATTACGCAACTCAGGCTAGCGAACCGGTCGGGTTGATGGATACAATAGATGATGTCATCGTCCCGAGTGTTCCGATTGAATCCGTGCCAAGCCCGACGAGTTCGGATGTGCCGGCTGTTCCCGGTTCAGGTTCGACGTCTGATGTGCCTGTGAGCGTCGATGTTCCGGTTGCGCCCATTGAGAGCGCTCCGGGTCAGGCAAGCGATGAGGCGCAGGGCGCTGACGAACAATGATTTCAGTTTTAGCCGACGTGGTGAAATTGGTAGACACGCTATCTTGAGGGGGTAGTGGCGCAAGCCGTGCCAGTTCGAGTCTGGCCGTCGGCACCAACAACAAACGGCATACCGTCCGCGCGGTATGCCGTTTTTCTTTGTGCATTGACAATTGTCTAACAGTTTGAAAAACCAAATAATTTGAATTGATGCTCGGGTTGACATCGCGCCAACCCCTGCACTAGACTCCCGACTCCGCCGCGAGTATTAGAAAAAGACAGAGAGGGGACAGCGTGCTCGACAACTATCTGCCGATCCTGATCTTCATCCTGGTCGGGATTCTGGTTGGCGTAGGTCCGCTGGTGCTTGGCTACCTGCTTGGACCACGGCGACCCGACAGCGAGAAGGACTCCCCTTACGAATGCGGCTTCGAGGCGTTCGAGAGCGCCCGACTGAAATTCGACGTCCGGTACTATCTGGTCGCCATTCTGTTCATCATCTTCGATCTGGAGATCGCGTTCCTCTTTCCCTGGGCCGTTGCGCTCGGTGAGCTGGGCCTCTTCGCCTTCTGGGCCATGGTCGTGTTTCTCGGGATCCTGGTCGTTGGCTTCGTTTATGAGTGGAAGAAGGGGGCCCTGGAATGGGAATAGAAGGCTTGCTTGAAGAGGGTGTCGTTACTACGACGGCCGACAAGCTGATCAACTGGGCGCGTACCGGCTCGCTCTGGCCCATGACGTTTGGCCTTGCCTGCTGCGCCATCGAGATGATGCACGCGGGTGCCGCGCGCTATGACCTAGACCGCTTCGGCATCATTTTTCGCCCGAGTCCGCGTCAGTCCGATGTGATGATCGTGGCCGGCACCCTGGTCAACAAAATGGCGCCTGCTTTGCGCAAGGTTTATGACCAGATGGCCGAGCCGCGCTGGGTCATCTCCATGGGTTCCTGCGCCAATGGTGGCGGCTACTATCACTATTCCTATTCGGTGGTGCGCGGCTGCGACCGCATCGTGCCGGTGGACGTCTATGTCCCCGGTTGTCCACCGACGGCGGAGGCGCTGCTCTACGGCATCCTGCAGCTCCAGGACAAAATCCGCCGCACCAATACCATCGCCCGCTGAGTTCTTTCAGAGATCATGGTGACACACATCCTGACCCGCACCGCCAGGGTGGACGCACTCGCCGCGTCCATTCGCGCGCACTTCGCTGAGTCGGAATTCGAGCTGATCGACGAATTCGGCGAGCTGACCCTGATCCTACCCGCCGAGCACCTGCTCGACGTGGCCCGGACGCTGCGCGACCACGACGCGTTCCGCTTCGAGCAACTGATCGATCTCTGTGGCGTCGATTACTCCGCCTACGGGAATTCGGAGTGGGAGACCGACGAGGCATCGAGCACAGGCTTCGGGCGTGGCGTCGATCGCGAACTCCAGGTCGAGGCCGACGATCCCAAGCGCTTTGCGGTCGTGGTCCATCTACTCTCGCTTGCGCACAACCATCGGTTGCGTCTGCGCACGCATGTCGCGGCGTCGGCGCCCATCGTTGATTCGCTGATCCCGGTGTGGTCGGCGGCCAACTGGTTCGAGCGCGAAGCCTTCGATCTTTACGGCATTCTGTTTCGCGGACACCCGGATCTGCGTCGCATCCTCACCGATTACGGCTTCGTCGGCCATCCGTTTCGCAAGGACTTTCCGCTCAGCGGTCAGGTCGAGATGCGTTACGACCCGGAGCAGAAGCGCGTCGTCTACGAGCCGGTCTCCATCGAGCCGCGCGTGCTGGTACCCAGGGTGATCCGCGAGGACAGCCGTCACGTCGGTCCCGGCGAGGAAGCCCGTCATGCCTGAGATCCGCAACTACACCCTGAACTTCGGCCCCCAGCATCCGTCCGCGCACGGCGTGCTGCGTCTGGTGCTGGAGATGGACGGCGAGGTCATCGAACGCGCCGATCCGCACATCGGCCTCCTGCATCGCGGTACCGAAAAGCTCGCCGAATACAAGCCGTACAACCAGTCCATCGGTTACATGGACCGTCTGGACTATGTGTCCATGATGTGCAATGAGCATGGCTATGTCCGTGCCATCGAGAAGCTGCTCGGCATCCAGGCACCCGAGCGGGCGCAGTACATCCGCACGCTGTTTGACGAAATTACCCGCATCCTGAACCACCTGATGTGGCTCGGCGCGCACGCGCTCGATATCGGCGCCATGAGCGTCTTCCTCTACTGCTTCCGTGAGCGCGAAGATCTCATGGACTGCTATGAGGCGGTGTCGGGCGCGCGTCTGCACGCGACCTACTACCGTCCGGGCGGCGTGCATCGCGACCTGCCGGAGCAGATGCCGCGCTACGAGGGCAAGTCCAAGTGGCACAGCGCGCGCGAAATTGCTCAGCGCAACAGCGCCCGCGATGGCTCGCTGCTCGACTTCATCCAGGACTTTACCGAGCGCTTCCCCGGTCATGTCGACGAGTACGAGACCCTGCTCACCGACAACCGCATCTGGAAGCAGCGCACGGTCGATATCGGCATCGTTTCGCCTGAGCGTGCATTGCAGCTCGGCTTCACCGGACCCATGGTGCGCGGTTCGGGTATCGAGTGGGATCTGCGCAAGAAGCAGCCCTATGCCGCCTATCATCAGGTCGATTTCGACATCCCGGTCGGCGTGAATGGCGACTGCTATGATCGCTATCTGGTGCGTATGGAAGAGATGCGCCAGTCCAACCGCATCATCCGCCAGTGTGTCGACTGGCTGCGCGCCAATCCGGGGCCGGTGTCGATTGAGGATCACAAGGTGGTGCCGCCCAAGCGCGCCGAGGTCAAGGAGAACATGGAAGCCTTGATCCATCACTTCAAACTCTTCACCGAGGGCTACTGCACACCGTCGGGCGAAGTCTATGCTGCTGTCGAAGCGCCCAAGGGCGAATTCGGCTGTTACATCGTCTCTGATGGCGCCAACAAGCCCTATCGTCTGAAAGTGCGCGCGCCCGGTTTTCCGCATCTGGCCGCGCTCGATGAGATGTCCAGAGGCCACATGCTGGCCGACGTGGTGGCCATCATCGGTACACTGGATATCGTGTTCGGGGAGATCGACCGCTGATGAGCTTTCGCAACGCACCCCAGGCCGTCGTGCATGATGTGGACAAGTCCGAGCTGTTCACGCCTGAGATTCGTGAGGCCATCGACGCGCACATCGCCAAGTATCCGCCCGAGTGGCAGCAGTCGGCGGTGATGCCGGCGCTGTCGATTCTCCAGGATGCCAATGGCGGCTGGTTGACCACCGAGCTGATGGACGATCTGGCGGCCTATCTCGACATGCCGTCGGTTTCGGTCTACGAGGTTGCAACCTTCTATGGCATGTACGATCTGGAGCCGCAGGGTCGGCACAAGGTCTGTGTCTGTAACAGCATCTCGTGCCTGCTCAATGGGTCGGAGGAACTCATCGAACATGTCGAGCATAAGTACGGCGTCAAGGTGGGCGAGACTACGGCCGATGGGCGTTTTACGCTCAAGGAAGTCGAGTGTCTAGGAGCCTGTCGCGATGCGCCGGCGGTGCTGCTCGACAAGGTTTATCACGAGAAGCTGACGCCTGAGTCGCTCGACAGGCTGATCGACGGGCTGGAGTAAAGGGTATGGTTGAACGTCAGAACACCGTTTGCTTCCGTAATCAGCACCTTGATGTTGCCATCCGGCATACGCTGGCGGCCTATCGCGATCTTGGCGGCTATGCGCAGTGGGAACGCATCCTGCGCGAGCGTCCCGATCCGGCCGATTTGATCGAGGAAGTTAAACGCTCGGCGCTGCGTGGGCGCGGCGGCGCAGGCTTTCCGACCGGATTGAAGTGGAGCTTCATGCCGCGCACGGCACCGGGGCAGAAGTACATCGTCTGCAATTCCGATGAAGGCGAGCCGGGTACCTGCAAGGATCGCGACATCCTGCGCTATAACCCGCATCAGTTGATCGAGGGCATGGCGATCGCCGGGTACTGCATCGGTGCGACGGCGGGTTACAACTATATTCGCGGTGAGTTCTTCGAGCCGATCGCGCGCTTCGAGGATGCGGTGCGCGAAGCCTATGCCGCCGGCTTGCTCGGGCGCGATATCCAGGGTTCGGGGATCGACTTTGATCTCTATGCGCACATGGGCGCGGGAGCCTATATCTGCGGCGAGGAGACGGCGCTGCTTGAGTCCATCGAGGGTAAGAAGGGCCAGCCGCGTTACAAGCCGCCGTTTCCGGCGCAGTGCGGTCTCTATGGGCGACCGACGACGATTAATAATACGGAGTCACTGGCCTCAATTCCGGTGATTCTGGAGCAGGGCGGGCAGTGGTTCCTGGAGCAAGGGCGGCCCAACAATGGCGGGCCTAAGCTGTTTTCGGTGTCGGGGCATGTCAATGCGCCGAATAATTTCGAGGTGCCGCTGGGGACGCCGTTCCGGGCGTTGCTGGAGATGGCGGGGGGCGTCAAGGACGGGCGTAAACTGAAGGCGGTGATTCCGGGTGGTTCCTCGGTGCCCGTGGTGCCGGGCGAGATCATGATGGAGGTCGATATGGATTACGACTCCATCGCCAAGGCCGGGTCGATGCTCGGCTCGGGCGCAGTCATCGTGATCGCCGAGGGAACCTGCATGGTCAAGGTGCTCTACAACCTGTCGCACTTCTACATGCATGAGTCCTGCGGTCAGTGCACGCCCTGCCGCGAGGGCACCGGCTGGCTGGCGCGGGTCATCAAGCGCATCCTCGACGGCCAAGGCCGTCCCGAGGACTTGGAGCTACTTGATAGCGTCGCCGGACGCATCGGCGGCAAGACCATCTGCGCGCTGGGCGATGCGGCGGCGATGCCGGTGCAGAGTTTCCTCAAGCACTACCGGCACGAATTTGCGTACATGATCGAGCACGGCCGCCGTCTCGCGGCCTGAATCGGCTCGACAGTCGATCCAGCGCGGGCGCCCGCAGGCTTGGCGTCCGCCGACTTGGTTTGTAATCCGATAAGTTCGCCACGGCCGACACCGGGCGCGCATTCCGCGTGTCTGTCTGAAGAAAGCCGATCGAGAGACCTACATGACGGACAAGATCAACATCGAGATCGATGGCCGCGTCTGCGAGGCGGCGCCGGGCGAGATGATCATCGCGGTCGCCGATCGCGAGGGCATTTCGATCCCCCGGTTCTGCTATCACAAAAAGCTGTCCATCGCGGCGAACTGCCGGATGTGCCTGGTCGAGGCCGAGCAGGGGGGGCGTCCCTTCCCCAAGCCGGTACCGGCCTGTGCCACACCGGTCGGTGAGGGCCTGAAAGTCTGGACCCGCTCGCCTAAAGCGATCGAAGCCCAGCGCGCCACCATGGAGTTCCTGCTCATCAACCATCCGCTCGACTGCCCGATCTGCGATCAGGGCGGCGAGTGCGAGTTGCAGGACGTAGCCATGGGCTATGGCGGCGACATCTCGCGCTTCAGCGAGCGCAAGCGCGTGGTGCTGGACGAAGATCTGGGTCCGCTGATCGCCACCGACATGACGCGCTGCATCCACTGCACCCGCTGCGTGCGTTTCTGCGCCGAGATCGCCGGTGTGCGCGAGCTGGGCGCGACCGGACGCGGCGAAGACATGCGCATCGGTACCTATATCGCCCATGCGGTCACGCACGAGCTGGCGGGCAACGTCATCGACCTCTGTCCGGTCGGGGCGCTGACCTCTAAGCCCTATCGTTTCACCGCGCGGCCTTGGGAACTGACCGGACGCGACAGCATTGCCCCGCACGATGGACTCGGCTCCAACGTCCGGCTGCATGTGCGGCGCGGTCAGGTGATGCGCGTGCATCCCAACGACAACGAAGCCGTCAACGAAACCTGGATCTCAGATCGCGACCGCTTCAGCTATGCCGGTCTCAATGGCGCGGATCGTCTGACCGCGCCCCTGATCAAGCGCGACGGTGAGTGGCAACAGGTCGAATGGACCGAAGCCCTGACCTATGTCGCCGAGCAGCTCAAGGCGGCGGACAGCGCCGACATGGGCTGGCTGATGGCGCCCAATGCGACGCTGGAAGAACTCTATCTGGCGGCGCGGATCGCGCGGGGCTTAGGTTGCGACAACATCGACCATCGTCTGCGCCAGCAGGATTTCCGTGCCGATGCCGCCGATCCGCTGTTCCCCTGGCTGGGACTGCCGGTCGCCGAACTGTCGCAACAGCGCGCGATTCTGCTGATCGGCTCGCACATCCGCCAGGAACAGCCGCTGCTCGCGCACCGTATCCGTCAGGCTGCACTGGATGTGGATGGCGCCGCGGTGCTGGGCGTCAATCCGCTGGAGCTGGAACTCAATCATCGCTCGACCCAGATCCTCAGCGCACCGGCGCGGATGGCTTCCGATCTCGCGGCCATCGCCAAGGCGCTCGACGCGCGTGGCTCGGGCGTGCTGGCCGACCTGATCGGCGCGAGCGAACCGACCGACGCGCATGAAGCCTTCGCTCAGGCGCTGAAACAGGCGGACGGGCAGGGCGTGGTACTGCTAGGCGCGCTGGCTGAAGCCCATCCCGATTACAGTCTGCTCAAGGCGCTGGCGGGCGTGATCGCTGAGGCCGCCGGCGCGCGCGTCGGCTATCTGCCGGCCACCGCCAACAGCGTCGGCGCCCATCTGGCGGGCGCACATCCGGCGATCCTGCCCGGCGCGCATCCAGCCGAGACGCCCGGAATGGCTGTCGGTGCCATGCTCGACAAGCCGCTCGGCACCCTGGTGCTCTGGGGTCTGGAGCCGGATCGCGATCTGATCGACCCGGCCCGAGCCATGGCCGCCTGCGAACAGGCCAAGTTCGTCGTCGCCTGCTCGGCCTTCGATGCGCCTTCACTACGCGCGACAGCCGACGTGCTGCTGCCGATCGGTGCCTTTGCTGAGACCTCCGGCACCTTCGTCAACGCCAGCGGCGCCTGGCAGTCGTTCCAGGGCGCGGTGGCCCCGCCGGGCGAGGCGCGTCCGGGCTGGAAGGTGCTGCGCGTGCTGGGCAACCTGCTTGATCTGTCCGGCTTCGAGTACCGCGATACGGCCGAGATCCGCGAGGAACTGGCCGCGCTCTGCGCCGAGGCCACGCCCGACAACACACCGCGCGCAACTCAGGCCGTCGCCGGCCCCACGCTCACCGCCGAGTCCGGCTTGACGCGCGTCGGCGCCGTGCTCTGTTACGCGCTCGACCCGCTGGTGCGTCGCGCCCCGGCGCTCGCCCGGATGCCCGGCTCCGAGTTCGCCGTCCGGCTGCATCCGGATCAGGCCGCCGAGCTGGGGCTGGTCGATGGCGACTGTGTGCGCCTCACCCAAGGCGAGGTCCAGGTTGAGACCCATCTGTTCCTGGATGCCCGAGTCGCGGTCGGCGCGGCGCTCATCCCTGCCGCCGTCTCCGGCAGCGAAGGGCTGGGGGCCATGATGGGTCCGGTCGGACTCGAACGTCTCAGTAGCCGCGCGGCCCGCAGCGAGAGAGGATAAGGCGTCATGATCGAACTATGGAACAGCCTGCCGGTCTTGATCCAGATCCTGCTCAAGATCACCGCCATCATCCTGCCGCTGCTCGGACTGGTGGCCTACTACACCTATGCCGAGCGCAAGGTCATCGGCTACATGCAGGTGCGCATCGGCCCCAACCGGGTCGGCTGGCGCGGTTTGCTCCAGCCGATTGCCGACGCGGTCAAGCTGCTGATGAAGGAGATCGTCATCCCCACCAAGGCGGACAAGACGCTCTTCCTGCTCGCACCCATGATCGCCATCGCCCCGGCGCTCGCGGTCTGGGCGGTCTTCCCCTTCGACGAGGGGCTGGTGCTGGCCGACATCAACGCCGGACTGCTCTACATCCTGGCGCTCAGTTCGCTCGGGGTCTACGGCATCATCATCGCCGGCTGGGCCTCGAACTCGAAATATGCCCTGCTCGGCGCTCTGCGCTCGGCGGCGCAGATGGTGGCCTATGAGATCGCGATGGGCTTCGCCCTGGTCGGAGTGCTGGTCGCCGCTGGCAGCCTCAATCTGGGCGACATCGTCATGGCCCAGCAGGGGAACCTCTTCACCTGGTTCTGGCTACCGCTGCTGCCGCTGTTCGGGGTCTATCTGATCTCGGGCGTGGCTGAGACCAACCGCGCGCCCTTCGACGTCGCCGAGGGTGAGTCCGAGATCGTCGCCGGTTTCCATGTCGAATATTCGGGCATGGCCTTCGCGGTCTTCTTCCTCGCCGAGTACGCCAACATGGTGCTGATCTCGGCCCTGACCGCACTACTGTTCTTGGGCGGTTGGCTCTCGCCGCTGCCGGCGGGCTGGATCGAGGCCAACTGGCTCCTGGGCGACGGTTTCCACTGGCTGCTGCTCAAGACCTTCTTCTTCATGTTCCTGTTTCTGTGGCTGCGGGCGACCTTCCCGCGCTACCGCTACGACCAGATCATGCGCCTGGGCTGGAAGGTCTTTATTCCGATCACGATCGTCTGGATCCTGGTCGTGGCGCTCGCGGTGGTCTATCGGCTGCCGCCCTGGTGGTCGGCGTGATCTGGAGACCTGAGATGCTGCAAACCGCCCGCGACTATCTGCGCAGTCTGACCCTGTCCGAGCTCTTCAAGGGGCTGTCGGTGACGGGCCGGTACTTCTTCAAGCGCAAGTTCACTGTCCAGTATCCGGAGGAGAAAGCGCCGATCTCGCCGCGCTTCCGTGGACTCCATGCCCTGCGCCGCTACCCCAACGGCGAGGAACGCTGCATCGCCTGCAAGCTGTGCGAAGCCGTGTGTCCGGCGCTGGCCATCACCATCGAATGCGAACCGCGCGAAGACGGCTCGCGCCGCACCACGCGCTATGAGATCGATCTGTTCAAGTGCATCTATTGCGGCTTCTGCGAGGAGTCCTGTCCGGTCGATTCGATCGTCGAAACCGGTATCTATGAATACCACTTCGAGACGCGCGGCGAGCACATCATGACCAAGGACAAGCTGCTCGAAATCGGCGACAAATACGAAGCCGAGATCGCCGCCGCGCGCGCGGCCGATGCGCCCTATCGTTGAGCGGGATGACACCTCATGGCTGAAAAATTTCTCTTTTATGTCTTCGCGCTCATCACGGTCTGGGCGTCGGTGATGGTCATCACGCGCAAGAACCCGGTGCACTCGGTGCTGTTTCTGGTGCTGGCGTTCGTCACCAGTGCCGCGCTCTGGGTGCTGCTTGAAGCTGAGTTCCTTGGCATCGTGCTGATCCTGGTCTATGTCGGCGCGGTCATGGTGCTGTTCCTGTTCGTGGTGATGATGCTCGATGTGGATCTGGCGGCCCTCCGCGCCGGGTTTGTCCAGAATCTGCCGCTGGCCGGTCTGGTCGCGGCGGTGATGGCGGTCGAGATTCTGCTCATCGTCGGTCCGGGCAATTTTGGGCTGGACGCCTTCCCCAAGCCTGAGCCGCTGGGGGTCGAGGTCAGCAATACCCGTGAACTGGGGCTGCTGCTGTATACGGTCTACATCTATCCGGTCGAGATCGCAGCGGTCATCCTGCTGCTGGCCATCGTCGCCGCCATCCGGCTCACGCTGCGTCGGCGTCCCGACAACAAGGCGGTCGATCCGGCACAACAGGTGCGGGTGCGCAAGGGCGTGGATCGGGTGCGGCTGGTCAAGATGGCGGCTGAGGATGTCGCGCCCGCCGCCGTGGATAAGGGAGATACCCAATGATCGCGCTTTCGGACTATCTGATCCTCGGCGGGTTGCTGTTTGCCATCGCCGTCGCCGGAATCTTCCTCAACCGCAAGAACCTGATCCTGCTGTTGATGTGCATCGAGCTGATGCTGCTCGCGGTGAACATGAACTTCGTTGCGTTCTCGCACTTCCTGGGCGATATGACGGGGCAAGTCTTCGTCTTCTTCATCCTCACGGTTGCCGCCGCTGAGGCGGCCATCGGGCTGGCCATTCTGGTGGTGCTGTTCCGCAACCGCCGCACCATCAACGTCGAGGATCTCGACGCGCTCAAGGGTTAAACGATGGAAAACGTCTATCTGACCATTGTGCTCGCGCCGCTGATTGGCGCCATCGTCGCCGGCTTCTTCGGCGGACGGATCGGACGCCGTGGGGCGCATCGCGCGACCATCGCCGGCGTGGCCGTTTCGGCGGCGCTGTCGCTGTGGGTGCTGGCGCGCTTCATCTGGGGCGAGGCGAGTGTCTTCAACGGCCCGGTCTATACCTGGCTGGTCTCGGACGGGATGCACTTCGAGGTCGGCTTCTTAGTCGACAAGCTGACCGCCGTGATGATGGCCACCGTGACCTTTGTCTCGCTCATGGTGCACATCTATACCATCGGCTATATGGCCGACGACGAGCACAACTGGCCGCACGGGGCGCTCTCGGGCAAGAACAGCTATCAGCGCTTCTTCAGCTATATCTCGCTGTTCACCTTCTCGATGCTGATGCTGGTGATGTCGAACAACTTCATGCAGTTGTTCTTCGGCTGGGAGGCGGTGGGTCTGGTGTCGTACCTCTTGATCGGCTTCTGGTCGACGCGCGAGAGTGCCGTGTTCGCCAATCTCAAGGCGTTTCTGGTCAATCGCGTCGGCGACTTTGGCTTCATTCTCGGTATCGCCGCCGTGGGCATGTATTTTGGCTCCATGGACTATGCCGAGGTGTTTGCCAAAGCACCCGAGCACGCCGAAATGCAGGTCGCACTCTTCGGCGGTGTGTCGCTGATGACGCTGATCGGCATCCTGCTCTTCATCGGTGCCATGGGCAAATCGGCGCAGGTGCCGCTGCATGTCTGGCTGCCGGACTCGATGGAAGGCCCGACTCCAATTTCGGCCCTGATTCATGCCGCGACCATGGTCACGGCGGGCGTGTTCATGGTGGCGCGCATGTCGCCGCTCTATGAGCTGTCCGAGACAGCGCTGAGTTTCATCCTCATCGTCGGTGCGAGCACGGCGTTCTTCATGGGCCTGATCGGTCTGGTGCAGAACGACATCAAGCGCGTGGTCGCCTATTCGACCCTGTCGCAGCTCGGCTACATGATCACGGCGCTCGGGGCCTCGGCCTATGCGGCGGGCATCTTCCATCTGATGACCCATGCTTTCTTCAAGGCGTTGCTGTTCCTCGCCGCCGGTTCGGTCATCATCGCCATGCACCACAAGCAGGACATCAGCCACATGGGCGGACTGCGCAAGTACATGCCGATCACCTGGCTCACCGCCCTGGTCGGTTCACTGGCGCTGATCGGCTTCCCCGGCTTTTCGGGCTTCTTCTCCAAGGACGCCATCATCGAGGCGGTTGGACACTCCGAGCTGTTCGGTTCGGGCTATGCGACGGTGTTGCTGACCGTCGGCGTCTTCGTCACCGCGCTTTACAGCTTCCGTATGTACTTCCTGGTTTTCCACGGCAAAGAGCGCATGGACGAGCACACCCGGCATCATCTGCATGAGTCGCCCTGGGTGGTGACGGTGCCACTCGTGCTGCTGGCCATTCCGTCGGTCTTCATCGGTTGGTACGCCATCGAACCGATGCTGATCGGCGACTGGTGGACCACGGGCGACTGGAGTCCGATCGTCGTCGCCCATGAGCACGATACGCTCCACCATCTGCGCGAGCACTGGCATGGTCAGGCGGCCTTCGTCGAGCACGGGACGCACGCCTTGCCCTTCTATCTGGCGATGGCCGGTCTGGCACTGGCGGCGCTCCTGTGGTGGGTGCTCCATGCCTGGAATCCGCGTATCGACGAACTGCTCCAGGTGTTCGGCGGTCCGGTGACGCGCGTGCTTCAGGACAAGTACGGCTTCGACGACTTCAACCAGCGCTTTTTCGCCGGCGGCAGTCGCGATCTGGGGCGCGCGCTCTGGAATACGGGTGATCGCACCGTCATCGATGGTGCCATGGTCAACGGCTCGGCACGCACTGTCGGGCGTCTGGCTCTGCGTTTCCGGCAGCTCCAGACCGGGTATCTCTACCATTACGCCATTGCGATGATCGTCGGGCTGGTTGGCCTGTTGACGGTCTTCGTGACGCTCTGACGCCGAAAGGGAGAAGACTAGGCATGAACGATTTCCCCCTGCTGACGCTGACCATCTGGCTGCCGATCATCGGCGGTCTGGTGGTGCTGGCGAGTGGCGATCAGGAAAAGACGCTGTCCAAATGGACGGCGCTGGCCTTCGCGGTGCTGACCTTCGTGGTCAGTCTGGGGCTGTGGATCGGCTTCGACTCGACCACGGCTGAGATGCAGTTCGTCGAACGCTCGCCCTGGATTCCAAGCTTCAACGTTGAATACTTCCTCGGCGTCGATGGACTGTCGATGCCGCTGATCGTGCTGACGACGTTTATCAGCATCTTCGTCATCATCGCCGGCTGGGAGGTCATCAGCTACAAGCCGAGCCAGTACATGGCCGCGTTCCTGATCATGGAAGGCGTCATGGTCGGTGTGTTCTCGGCGCTCGATGCGGTGCTGTTCTATGTGTTCTGGGAGGCGATGCTGATCCCGATGTTCATTATCATCGGGGTCTGGGGCGGGCCGAACCGGGTCTATGCGACCATCAAGTTCTTCATCTACACCTTCCTCGGGTCGGTGTTCATGCTGGTCGCGCTGATCTATATGTACTTCCAGTCGGGCAGTTTCAGTATTCTGGATTTCCATGCGCTCGAACTGGGGATGACGGCGCAGACGCTGATCTTCATTGCGTTCTTCCTGGCGTTTGCGGTCAAGGTGCCGATGTTTCCGGTGCATACCTGGTTGCCGGATGCGCATGTTGAAGCTCCGACCGGCGGTTCGGTGATTCTGGCGGCGATCATGCTCAAGATCGGCGGGTATGGTTTCCTGCGGTTCTCGCTGCCGATCACGCCGGATGCGAGCGCGGATCTGGCCTGGGTCATCATTGCGCTGTCACTGATCGCGATCGTTTATATCGGTTTCGTGGCGCTGGTGCAGCAGGATATGAAGAAGCTGATTGCTTATTCGTCGATTGCGCACATGGGGTTCGTGACGCTGGGCTTTTTCATCGTCTTCAGCTTGGCGCTCAATCCGAGCGTGACGGGTGGGGCGGTGATGGGCATCGAGGGCGGCATGGTGCAGATGATCTCGCACGGGTTCATCTCGGGGGCGCTCTTCCTGTGTGTTGGGGTGCTCTATGATCGGGTCCATTCGCGTGAGATTGCGGATTATGGCGGTGTGATCAATACGATGCCCTGGTTTGGGGCGTTCATGGTTTATTTTGCGATGGCGAATGCTGGATTGCCGGGGACTTCGGGGTTTGTCGGCGAGTTCATGGTGATTCTGGCGACCTTCAAGGCGAGTTTCTGGTGGGCGTTGCTGGCGGCGACGACGCTGATTCTGGCTGCGGCCTTTACGCTGTGGATGGTCAAGCGGGTCGTCTTCGGCGAGGTCAAGAACGAGAAGGTCGCGGCTTTGGCGGATTTGGATTTGCGTGAGCGGATCAATCTGGGGGCGTTGGCGGCGGTGGTGTTGTTGTTTGGGCTGTGGCCCTCGCCGCTGGTCAATGTCATGCATGTGACGGTTGAGAACCTGGTCGCGCAGGTTGGCGTCTGCAAGCTGCCTGAGGCGGAGCGTGGGGAGTGTGTTTTGGCACGACCGGAGACGGTGGCTTCGATCATGCCTTGAGGTTCTTGTTACGCAGTGTTTAGATTGCAGTCAGTCTAGATCACGAGAACTGAGCTGCAATCTAAATGCACTGTTAGGCAACAAAAATATCACAGCGTAGGGAGCTAATTTTTTGTCTGAGCCTATAACACTCATTTCCGCAGGGCTTACATCTTTTGCTCATTTGAACAATCTCGTCAAGACTTTTTAAGGAGGAAAGGGGGAGGTTCGATTTGATTTTCACCCAACAAATCGAATCAGCCAAATCGCCTAACGCGGAACTCCAGTCGAAGCCGGTTTCGCTCAACCGGCTCGACTGAGTTTGGCGTTATGTGCAGCAGGTGAAATGAGTCCTACAGTATTCAAAGAAAATGCATATAGATTTTTCTTCTTCTCAAGAGAAGAGGAAAGGATGCACGTCCATGTAGTGTCGGGCGATGGCGAAGCGAAATTTTGGCTTGAGCCTGAAATTGAGCTTGCTAGGAACCATAAGTATTCAAGAAAACAATTGAAAGAAATAGAGTCACTCGTTGAGGTTTATTGCAATGAGCTTGTTAGCGCATGGCAACAGTATTTCAGAAGTGGAAGTAACTAATATTTCTACGCATGGGGTGTGGCTGTTCGCCCATGGAGAAGAATTGTTCATGTCATATGATGATTTTCCATGGTTTAGAGAAGTGGCGGTCAAGTCAATTGTAAATGTAGAAGAACAATCGCCAGATCATTTTTATTGGCCTGATTTAGATGTTGATTTGACTAGAGAAATTATCAAGCATCCAGAACGTTTTCCGCTTAAGTCAAGAAGCACGTAACTTTGGGGTAAAGGGGGCGGGGTTGAATTGTTTTCCAGCAGAGTAGGTTGGTTTGCCGATTTTGTTGGCAACCCAACATAACCAGCAAGCCTTGCCGAACAAGCGGTTAAAAATCGGAGTCAACAGACTAGCGTGGCGCAACAGTTATGTTGGAAATTTGCGATGCCAAATATGCGGGTGATTATAAAGTATACCTCGTGTTTAACAATGGTCGAGCAGGTATCGCCAATCTTGAAAAAACAATTTTCAATGACACTCGATTGATTTTCACTAAGTTCAGGGATAAAGATCGGTTTGCCTGCTTCAAGGTAGACCATGGTACGATTGTTTGGTCAGATGAGTTCGACTTGGCGTCAGACTACTTATTTTATCTTGCTTTCAATGACGACCCTGAACTGCAAGCGAAATTCAAAGAATGGGGCTATGTCGATATTGTTTAGTGGGAAGCAGAAAAGGTGCCAGGGTCGGACTTTCTGATTGCTGTAGAATGCAGTGACAAAGGAATCGCGTAAATCCTGGCCTAAAAGCGGTTCAATAGCGCCCCCGCAGACAGGCCACTGCTCTTTCTGCAAAATCGTGCCAGCGGAGCCGTTTAACCTGCTCGTTAGTCACTGACTTCCCGTCACGCACTTATTGGGTAAATCTGAGAAAACACTGAGCATAGTTCTTCGCGGAACTTCGGACGCTAACGTTCCGTTCAATGATCTTTGCTCGCTTCTGCTGAAACTAGGCTTTGTCGAACGGGTTCGAGGTGACCACCACATTTACTCAAAAGAAGGTGTGGAATAAATTCTGAATTTACAACCAATCGGTTCCAAGGCAAAAGCGTATCAGGTCAAGCAGGTTCGAACTGTAATCCTAAAATACAAACTTTGAGAGAAGCCATGGAACCGAAATATGAAATCCTTATCTATTGAAGCGCCGAGGATAGCGCCTATCTTGCCGAGGTACCGGAGTTGCCAGGGTGTATAGCCGACGGCTCTTCTTACCAAGAGGCACTCAAGAACGCCGAAGTAATCATCCGCGAATGGATCGAAACCGCGCAAGAAATTGGACGTCCGATTCCAGAGCCTCGCGGAAAACTAATGTATGCCTAACGATGGCCTCCAGCCCAACCGCTCGCAGCGGCTGAGGCTGGCGTTAGCGAGAAGAAAGAAAATTATCCAGCATGGCACGCAATCTTAGCGCGTCATCGCGACGTAAAATCCAAGTGTCCCAATGTCCATACTTGCATTTGTAACCGAATACGTAACGAACTGCGGCATAAAGACGTTTCCACCATGGGCGCCAATCATTAAGGAAAATGCTCAGTAAAAATTGTTATTGCTGCGTCAGCTCAGCATAGATAGCAGTTTCCGCTATCATTTTGTCATGAATAGCAAACACAGAAAAACTCTTGAAATTATTTTCACTGATCCGGTAAACGGCAATTTGGAATGGCGCAAGATTGAGGCGTTATTTATCGCACTTGGTGCTGTTCGCACAGAACGCGCAGGCTCCGCTGTCAGTTTTGTCCTGAATGATGTGCGCGTTGATTTTCATAGACCGCATCCGGAAAAAGAGGCACTGCGCTATCGCGTAAAAGATGCCAGATCTTTCCTGATTCAGGCAGGTATCTCGCCATGAATATAATGAAATACAAAGACTACATTGCTCGCATTGAATACGATGAAGAAGATCGTATTTTTGTCGGACATCTTGAAGGTATCAAAGATATTGTCGGCTTTCACGGCTCAACAGTTGATGAGTTGGAAAACGCCTTTCATGAGTCCGTTGATAATTATTTGGCTATCAGCGAAGAAACGGGCCGGCCGGCTCAAAAACCTTATTCGGGTGACCTCATGCTTCGTATCAATCCTGAGGTTCATGCGGCGGTTGCTGCTGTTTCCCAAGTCCAGGGTAAAAGCATTAATCAATGGGTGTCTGAAGTTTTAGAAAAAGCAGCGCATATTTGAAGCAAGATTCTTCATGGCCTTCGCGCCTTTGCGGTTCAAAACACCGTCCGGATTCACTGAAACGTTGGAATGCCCATGTCATTCGATACCGCCAATCTACTCCCCATCCTGCCCGAGATCGCCATCCTCGTGACCGCGAGCGTGGTGCTGATCCTGGATCTCTATCTCAAGGATCAGGACAAGGGCCTCAACCACAGCCTGACCCTGCTCGGTCTGGTGATCGCCATCGCGCTGACCGGCCTCGTCGGCGGCGGCGAGGCCCAGGTGTTCTTCGACGGAAACCTGATCCGCGACGCCATGACCGACCTGCTGCGGGGCGCGATCCTCATCGTCAGCATCCTGACCTTCATCTATGCGCGCCCCTGGCTCCAGGATCGCGAAATGCTGGTCGGCGAGTTCTATGTGCTCGGACTGCTGGCCGTACTCGGGATGCTGATCATGGTCTCGGCCAACAGCTTCCTGACCCTCTATCTGGGACTCGAACTCCAGGCGCTCGCCCTCTATGCCCTGGTCGCCTTCGACCGCGACTCCAGCAAGGGCGCCGAGGCCGCGATGAAATACTTCGTGCTCGGCGCGCTCGGCTCGGGCATGTTGCTCTACGGCATTTCCATGATTTATGGCGCCACCGGCTCAATCGAGTTCGGACCGGTCGCCGCCGCAGTCGCCGAGCAAGGGATGTCGAACAAGGTACTGGTGTTCGGTATCGCCTTCCTGGTGATCGGCATCGGCTTCAAGTTCGGCGCCGTGCCCTTCCATATGTGGGTGCCCGACATCTACGAGGGTGGGCCGACGCCGGCCGTGCTGATCCTGAGCAGCGCGCCCAAGATCGCGGCCTTTGCGCTGGCAGTGCGGATGCTGGTCGATGGTCTGCACGTCCTGCACCCGGACTGGCAGGGGATGCTGGTCATCCTGGCCGTGCTGTCGATGGGTCTGGGTAATCTGGTCGCCATCGCCCAGTCCAACATCAAGCGCATGCTCGCCTATTCGACCATCTCGCATGTCGGCTTCATCTTCCTGGGACTGCTGGCCGGCTCCGAGCAGGGTTATGCCGCCGCCATGTTCTACACCATCGTCTACGCGATCATGTCGGCAGGCGCGTTCGGCATTCTGCTGATCCTGAGCCGCAAGGGCTTCGATGCCGAGCGGCTGGAAGATCTCAAGGGACTGAACGACCGCGATGCCTGGTATGCAGCCATGATGGCGCTGATCATGTTCTCCATGGCCGGGGTGCCGCCGACGGTCGGCTTCATGGCCAAACTGCTGGTGCTGGAGGCCGTGGTTCGCATCGATATGGTCTGGCTGGCACTGGTCGCGGTGTTCTTCTCGATCATCGGTGCCTTCTACTATCTGCGGGTGATCAAGTTCATCTATTTCGACAAACCGGCCGAGGATGCGCCGGCACTGGTCACGAGCGGCGGAGTGCGGTTTGCGATGACGCTCAACGGGTTGGCGCTGCTGGCGCTTGGGCTCTTTCCGGCCGGATTGCTCACGATCTGTCAGGCGGCGTTTTAGCCGCCGTCGGTGGCGGTTGTCTCCGACAACCCGCGCAAGCTACTATGTCGCCTTATTTTTAGGCATTGTTTGAGCGGGGTTGGAGCATGTTTCGCGGCAGCATCGTGGCACTTGTCACGCCCATGGACGCCGATGGGGAGATCGACGACGCGGGCCTGCAACGACTCGTCGATTTCCATGTCGCGCAGGGCACGGCAGCCATCGTCTCGGTTGGTACGACCGGCGAGTCGGCCACACTCGACGAGGATGAACACTGCGCCATCATCCGGCGCACGGTCGAGTTCGCCGCCGGACGTCTCCCGGTCATCGCCGGTACCGGTGCCAATTCGACCCGCGAGGCCATCACGCTCACGCGCTGCGCCCGCGAGGCCGGGGCCGATGCCGCGCTGCTGGTCACGCCCTACTACAACAAGCCCACCCAGCAGGGACTCTATCTGCATCACAAGGCCGTCGCTGAGGCGGTCGACATCCCACAGATTCTCTACAACGTCCCCGGACGCACCGCCTGCGACATGCTCCCTGAGACCGTCGCCCGGCTCGCCGAGGTCGACAACATCATCGGACTCAAGGAAGCTACCGGCGATTTGGCGCGCGTTGCACGTCTGCGGGCTGACTGCGGATCCGAGTTCGCGCTCTACAGTGGCGACGACGCCACGGCCTGTGAGTTCATGCTGCTTGGCGGCGATGGCGTCATCTCGGTTACGGCCAATGTCGCACCGCGCCTGATGCAGGCCCTGTGCGAGGCCGCGCTCGCCGGCGATCGCCAGCGCGCCGAATCGATCGACGCCCAGCTCGTTGCCCTTCATCGCGATCTCTTCGTCCAGTCCAACCCGATTCCGGTCAAGTGGGCCGTCGCCGAAATGGGCCTGTGTCAGCGCGGGATTCGTCTGCCGCTGACCTGGCTGACCGAGGAACACGAGGCACGGGTGCGTCAGGCCATGACCCAGGCCGGGCTGTGTTGAAGCATCCCACCAGGTCGTCGCGATTCCGACTGGCCGCATTTCAGCTTGAGAGGTTCTTGAACGTGAGACCAGGTTTAAAGCGCGTCTTGGCGCTCGCCATGCTCATGCCGCTGCTGGCGTTGGCGGGTTGTAGTATGAGCAAAATCCAGGACAACCTGCCCGATCAGCGTCTCGTCTACAAGAAACAGCGCGAGGCGTCTGAGAATCTCGAGATCCCGCCGGATCTGACGGCTGGCAGCTTCGATGACGCGCTCGATATTCCAGTTGGCAACCGGCCGGCGACCTTTTCCGAATACGCGGGCGGGCGCGAGCAACGCCAGCGGGTCGCCAGCCGTGGTGATGTCTTGCCCGAGATCCAGAACGTTGAACTCAAGCGCCGAGGCAACGAGCGCTGGCTCGAAGTCCAGGCGACGCCCCAGGCCGTCTGGCCCCGGCTCATCGCCTTCTGGCGCGAGCAGGGCATCCTGCTGGCCGAGCAGAATCCGACGCTCGGCGTGATGCGCACCGACTGGCTCGACAACCGTGCCGAGATCCGCAAGGACTTCATCACGCGCATGGTGAGCAAGGTTGCCGAGGGCATCTATTCGACCTCGACGCGCGATCAGTACAGTCTGCGCATCGAAGAAGGCGTCAAGTCGGGTACCACAGACATCCGCATGACCCATCGCGGCATGACCGAGCGGCTGGTCACCGACGGCATCGGCGACAGCAGTCGGACCATCTGGGAGCCGAGTGATTCTGACAACGAAAAAGAAGCCGAGATGCTAAGACGTCTCATGATCTATCTGGGCGCTTCCCAGTCGAAAGCAGCCGGTCCGGGGAGCGAAGTCGCGACCACCGGTCAGCCTGTTGGTTCCAACTCGCGTCTTGCTGCTGATAGCGGTGTGCCCGTCATTCTGATTCCACAGGAATTCCGCTCTGCGTGGCGGCTGACCGGAACCGCGCTCGATCGCGCCGGCTTCGCCGTCGAGGACCGCAATCAGACCCAGGGTGTCTACTATGTCCGTTATGCGGGGCAAAGCGGTCCGGATGGTGGTCCGCCCCGTGATGGCAAGAAACCCGGATTCATGTCGCGCATGGCTTTCTGGCGCAAGGACGATGTCGACAGCGTCAAGCAGTATCAGGTCAAGGTTAGCGGCAACGAGACCGAGTCGCGCGTGACCGTGCTCAACGCCGATGGCACGCCGGATGCCAGTGCAAACAGCCAGCGTATCCTGGGCTTGATTCAGGAACAGATGCGCTGAGCCAAAGAGCGCGGTTGCAATGACCGCGCTTTGTTTTGGTCAATTGGATGGCCGCGTCCTCAAGGATTAGGGTCTTCGAGGAAGGCGATCACATGGAGCGATAACTTAGCTTCGACTGAGACAGGGGAGTCTCAAGCCAGGAGAAGTCCAGCCTGTTGTGCGCCGATTCCGGCCTGCGCCTGAAAAAGGCTCTGCGGATTGGCACTCTGGACTCTCTGAAGCAGGGCCATCGCATCCTGGGAGTTCATGCCACTGCCAGTCGTGGAACCGGCGGCTTCGGTGGACGTGTTGTTGGTTTGCTGCAAACTATAGGCACCTGAGGAAATCGAGACTGTTTCGCCGCTCGAGCCGACCGGTGTCGTCGGTGGCATGGATGTGGAACCGCTACCCGGTGTCGATGAGGACACGTTGGAGGCGGCCGTCGTGCTGTCAGACTCGGAGCCAACGCGCGGCGGCGTGTAGGCTTTCGTCGCGCCTGTCGGCGGCAAGTTGCTTTGTAAACCGATTTCGCTCATAAACACCTCTGGCTTTCGCGAGCGTTGGGCGTGTTGATCGCTGTAACTACTGTCAGTATAGCCTCTGCCGACCACCATTTCAGTCAAGCTGAGAGGAAAAGCCTTGTGCTTGCGATTGTCATGGTTGTCGCCTTGGTGCTGAAATACAGGAAGCGCCGGGACGCAACAGCTACCTTGGCACAGCTGAGCATGGGGCGGTTTATGCAGGGACGATTGAAATCGCCCCTACCGCCGCCCGGCCCGATCAACCGGACCGCCGCGATTCATCGGCCCGCCCACTCCGGGTGCAACACCGACACCCGGCGCGCCGACACCAACTCCGGGCGCGACCCCCACACCCCGCGCGCCCACCCCAACACCTGGCGTTACGCCCACGCCGGGCGCGCCGACGCCCACTCCTGGCGTCACGCCGACGCCCGGTGCACCGACCCCGCGCGCCACGCCGGGGCCTGGAGCGCCCACGCCGAGACCGGGATCGACCGCGAAGGCCGTCAGCGGAAGCAGCAGGGAACCGAGAAGCAGCGAATTAACAATGGATTTTTTCATCATTTCCTCCGCGAGAAACCCCGCTGTTCAGGGCGGGGTAGTTGACTTCCGGAAATCGCTTCAATGCATCGGCCTACCTTGCGGCGTCTCAAGCTAACTTCAAGCAGGATCACGGATTACGGTGAAGGTCGTTGGCCTGGCAGTCTTCCTCGTCCAGATCGCCCCAGTCGCCCAAGGCATGTCGAGCAAGAATCCTTGGGGTGATCGCCTCCAGGTCGAACTGATGTAGATGTGATTGTTTTCCTCATGAATCAGCGTCGCCTTCTCCCAAAAGGTACGCGCGGCCGATAACACCGACACCTGTGCCATCGGCAAAGCCAGGTCAGGGACGTGTTCGGCAATATCCGGCGTGATAGCCAGCGTGCTTTGCGGCAAGGTCGAGTTGCGACCGCCGAATTCGATCAGGATGCTCGGCCGTACGTAGCTGTCGGTGTTTTCTACGGCGCTGGGGTAGAACACCCACAGTTTCTCGGCGTCATCACTGACCTCGATGCTGGGGGTCTGCGTGGGCAACGCCTAAGCGAGCGCTAAATGCAATGCCGGCGCCAGCTCGTCAATTACATGCCGAGTGAGTGCCGCTTTCAATGTGTCCGACAACTTGCTGCGCCGGCTGTTGCTGGTGATGGATTCCAGTTCAGGTGCATCGGCGACCAGGCTGCTTTGCGCCCGCATGTCGAGCTTGATCGCCCGTTGTCAGGCGGCCTGGTCCGCCTTTCGCGCCCCGCCAGACAGTGTCTCGAACCGGGACGACCGCCGTGCGCCGGCCGCTGGGACTGGGCCTCCAGCACCTGTCAGGAGACGGTCAACACCCGCCTGATGGACGGTTTCTGCCGCAGCACCACCACCTGCACCGCCAATCCCGACGTGGCCTGTGTCGCCGTGTCTGGCGGGGAGCTGTGCGGCAGCGAGCTGGTGGCGCCGCCCTATTGGGGGGAGACGGGCCACGAACCCTGGGAGCCGTTCTCCGGCATTGGTGCGGCCTGTATGCAGGTCAGCGTTGCGCTCGACTGTACCAGTTTCAACCAGGGCCGGATGGAGTGCTGGAACGATCCCGACGGGGTGGAGCGCTGTCCCGACAATCCGGGCGATCTGGACAACTGTGCGGCGCTTGAGGCCGATCCGAACTGCCGCCAAGTCAGCCGCCAGTGCGCCGGGGCCGCCACCGGGCGCTCCGGGGTGTGCTATGTCGATCAGTTGGTCTATGACTGCGGCACCACGCAGGAGATCACCGGGATCGAGCGCACCGTCGAGCTCGACAGTGTGACCATGTCACTGGTCAAGGCCGGCGTGTCCAACCCCGCCTTCGGGGCCTGGGAGACGCTGCGCTCGCCGCTGTCGCGGATCCTGAACGAGCAGCTGCGCGGACCGGCCGGACTCGGCGGCTATGGACGCGCCAAGCACCCCAACTGCGCCGGGATCCCGGTCGCGGCCCTGGCCGAGGTCGACTGGAGCCGGGTGGATCTCTCCGAATGGCTGACGATGCTCACCGACGCTGATTTGATCCTGACCACCACCGGACTGGATCTGACGACACTCACTGATAGAGGAAGGCGAGCAGCACCAGAAGCGCCGCCCCAACATCGGCTGCACGCTCTCAGATTGGGCCAGTCGGACACAGAGAAATACCGCCACGGCTCCGAACAGAGCCGCGATCAGAAGCGCAGCGGGAGAATGCGTGCCGGACCCAGACTGGATCGTGCTCCATTGATGAATCGCCAGAGCCGCACCGAGTCCGAGCGCGGCATAGGCAAGCGGGCGTTCGATCAGGATGGCGAGACTTCCCGCCTTTCAGCCGATAGCCAGATGCGTTAGGCCGCGTCTTGGACGATCAGATAGTCGTCCCTGTTCTTGTCCTTGAGCCAACCCGGAGTCGGCCCCTTACCCGTCCAGGTCTTGCCGGTCTCGGGATCGCGATACTTCGGTGGGGCTTTTGACTTGGCTTTCCCTTTCTTCGTGCTGGCGAACAAGTCTTCCGGCGTCAGATTGAAAGTTGTGATCAGACTCAACGCTTGCTCGATGGCCTGTCCGCGTGCCGCTTTGCGTGCATTTTCAATCTTCTCATCCAGCAGTCTTTTTTGCTCAAGCAGTTCTTGGAGTTCTTCTTGTGTCGACATGGCCTTTTCTGTTAACGGTTTTCAGAGAGCCTCTATCAAAACACAAAGCAAACTTAATGACAACGATTCTTTTTTCTTTCCAACCTCTCAAAAGCGGGTCTCAATGCGAACATATACGGCGTCACGGTTGAACACTGTCATCACAGTCTTAATCCCCTCAAAAGCGGGTCTCAATGCGAACCGCGAGCACACCATCGACCCCCTCCTCGCTTTTTTGTCTTAATCCCCTCAAAAGCGGGTCTCAATGCGAACGGTGTCCAGGGTCATGGAGCGGGCAGCGATCTCTGTCTTAATCCCCTCAAAAGCGGGTCTCAATGCGAACCTTCTTATCTATGGTAAGAAAGGGTTAGAAGGTCTTAATCCCCTCAAAAGCGGGTCTCAATGCGAACAGAAGTACAGAAGGCGGGGGGCGTTGGATGCATGGGTTTATGACCCTAAAACCCGGGTGCAAATGCCTACGATATGAAGTTTGTAGA